>DASSAD010000057.1:0-44907 GCA_035685725.1 Amycolatopsis sp.
GGGCCGACCGTGGCAGAGGCAGAGGCAGCGAGGTGCCGCCGGGCGCAGGCCTGGTGTCCGGCGCAGCTACCGAGTCCGGTGTGGACCGGACGGGTACGGACGGGTCACCAGACACGGGCGCCGGGGCTGGCGCAGTCCCGGCGTCCGATGTGGCCACCGGGCCGGAGACACACTTCGGGCCGACTGCGGCCAGCAGCCCGCCCGCAGGCGCGGGCGCGGTCACCGAAGCCGGTGGGAGTGCGGCACCAAGTGCGGACTCGGAGGTCGACTCGGGGGTGAACGTGGCGCCGGCCCACGGATCGTCCGAGGACACCAATCCGGGGAGTAGCGAGGCGAGGGCGGGGACCGTCATATCCAGAGCATACCAGGAAATTCGAACAATGTTCGAACACTATCGGGTGAATCGGACATGATCGTCCTTTGTGGACCAATGCGGGCGAGTGGATTTGAAGTGTGCAAGTGGGGTTCCCCTGGCCGCGAGGTAAGGCGAGGAAAAGTCAGGTAGGGCAACGATGGTCGCGCTCGCGAACCAGCGAGGCCTGCCCCCAAATCGGCCATGTTCAGGGGGTTCGTCGCGATGTCACGGCCGGCACCGCTCTGAAGATTGGTTCATCCCCAAATTGGGGCCGATATCGAAGTTGATCAGGCAGACGACAAACCCGTTGCCCGGCAGGGTGAGCGGAGGGTCCGCCGTGGCCACCGGCCGACCGGAATCGACCAGAATCACCGGGCGAGCGGAACCAACCGGTGCCGACCGGAGTCGTCGACCGACCAGGGTTACTGGCGCCGATCGGAGTCAAAGACCGAAGGAGCTGCTGGCACCGCCTACGCCACCAACGCCACCAACGCCAACATCCGCCCGTAGCCCTGCCGCAGTCCGACCCCGCAGGCCAGGATCTCCGCCACCAACGGCTCACCCGACAATCGCCACAACCCCAACGCCGCAACAGGATCCGACCCGCCACCAGGATCGGAGTCCCCACAAGGACCGGGCGCGCCGCAGGGATCGGCGCGTAGGCGGGACCGGCGTCGCGGGCAGGACCGGCGTCGCGGGCCGGACCGGGAGCCGAGTCCGGCGCGGACCGTGGCAGGGGCAGGGCAGGGCAGGGAGACATCGCCGGATGCAGTCCTGGTGTTCGGGGCAGCGTTCGGGGCAGTATTCAGAGCAAGCACCGGGTCCGGTGTGGACATCGGGCCCGGACACACGTTCCTGGCCGGGCGCGGACTCGGGTGCGGCAACCGAAGCAGGCGAGGATGCGGCTCCGGGTGCGAACTTGGCTCTAGCCCACGGACCATCGGGGGACACCGATCGGGCGGAAGCATGGGGGCGAGGGCTGGGACCGTCATGTCGCCAGCACATCAGGAAATTCGAACAACCTTCAAACACCATCGGACGAATCAGACGGGTAAGTCCTTTGTGTACGGACAGGACTGGCTCAGCCACGACTCCCCCGTCGACAGGCGTGAACCGCTGGGTTACCCATGATCCTGGCCGAGATGACATCCGGGCGACGTCCCAAGGACCGCGCGATACCCTTCCGCCATCACACACCTCAGGTCCGCGGACAGCCATCGACCGACGCCAGCCAAGCACGGGTTACCTGACGACGACCCGGAATCAGGGACACTCGTGGTGTGCATGGAACTCTTGGGAAAGCACGAACCCGGTCGATGAGGGCGGTGGAGGCCCGTGCCCTCGGCGACACTGAGCGGTCGGCTCCGAAGCCCCTCGGGGATGATTTCGGTGTTCAGGCGAGGCTGCCGGCCGCACGAAGATTTCGGTGGTCAGGCGAGGCTGCCGGTGGCGCACACTGATCGTGCCGCTGGTCGACGTGCCCAGCGACGTCGCCGGCCTTCCGCCCGCGCCTGCGGAAACGGTTGATGCGCCGATCGTCGAGGTCGCGGTGCCCGCTCGTGCAATGCGACGCGAGGTCGCGGTGTCCGCCGGCGCAGTGTAGCGCGCGGAGCTTCGCGGAGGCGAGGAACGCTGAAGTGACGGGAAATGTCGACCGGGAATGCGCCGCGAACCGCCCAGAACCGGGGTGGCCAAGCGGCCGGACACCGGAGATCCGAAGCGGCCAGACACCGGTTAGCCAAGCAGCCGAACCGGAGACCCGAGCGGCCGGACACCCGAGACCTAAGCAGTCGGGCACCGGAATGCGTGGTCACGCCGCGCTCTCCCGTGCGGTTCGGTTCCCGGATGCCGCGCCCGCGGGCGCGGCATCACGGGGTCCGGTTCGTTCAGGCCTCGACGGCCATCTCGCCGAGCTCGGCCCAGTCGTCCTGCTCGACCTTGAAGTTGACGATCCGCGGCGTCTCCCGCAGGTACTGCGGCAGCGTCTGCTGGGCAGCCTTGAAGTGCGCGGAGTTGACGTGCGCGGCCCCGGCGTCGTCGTCACGGAAGGCTTCCACCAGAACGTATTCGGTGGGGTCTGCCAGGCTGCGGGACCAGTCGAACCACTTGCACCCGGCCTCACCGCGGGTGGCCTCGGTGAACTCGCGGGAGATCTCGGGCCACTGGTCAGCGTGCTCGGGCTTGATCCGGAACTTGGCCGTAATGAAGATCATCGACGCTCCTTGTCGGTCGTTAACCACTGGCCCGCTCAGATTAGTCCCCAATCGACATCCCTCCCCCGCAGCCCTCCCCGCACCCGCACGGTCCGTCACGACGACGCAACACCGGGCAGCACTCGGGACGTCCGGACACAAAGGAGGGTCCCGTCGTGTGGCGGAGCGCACACCCGCACACCCGAGTCCGGACGTGTCTACGTACGGAATTCGGTAGCTCTGCCGATTCCCCGGTAGCCCGGATCGGCGAATCTGGATCGCAGACCGACCAGCCACGAGGGACAGCCGCCATGACCATCACCCGCGAGTTTCCCGTTCCGACGCTGCACTGGATGATCCAGCAGGCCTTGCTGGACCTCAAGCAGGCCCGCAACGTCGACGACACGAACATGATGATGCGGGCCGAGCACCGCATGAACGCGCTGCTGGACCAGCTGGCGCACCGGATCCTGACCGGGAACCACCAGGGCGGCACGACCTCGACGGCCGCCTGAGCGGACAAGCTCGCACGCCCACCGGAGATGGCCTGCCGGTGGGCGTGTCTCCGGGCTGAGGGTCCTCGGGGGTCCGCCGGGTCGCGCTGGAGGTCGACCCGGCGGGTCTCCGTTCGTCGCAGGGAACAGGGAGACCACGTAGCGTAGCCATGCGTGCGCGGTCCGTCCGAACTCAACAGCAGTCGTCGCTACGCCACACTTCGATGCCTTCCCGGACCGCGAGCCCCGCGATGAGCAGGCCGACCGCCGGGTCCAGCCACCACCAGCCGAACAGCGTGTTGGCCAGCAACCCGACCAGGACCGCGGCGGCGAAATGGGCGCAGAGCAGGTTCTGGCCGCCTTCTCCGGCCGTGGCTTCGGAACTCGGTAGCACGCCGAGCCGCTTCTTCAGCACACCGAGGACCGGCATCCAGACCGGCGAAAAGGCGGACAGGACTATGCCGGCCCAGCTGGTTTCGGGATGCTGACCGGCGAGAAGCCTCGTAATGGCCGCGTAGGCGAGGTAGGGCGCCAGGAGGAAGAAGCTGATCGCGACGGCGATCTGGGCGCGGCGTTCGGCGGTTTCGGACAGGGTGCGGGTGCCGGAGAAGCGCCAGACGATGATGATGCTCGCGAGGCTTCGAGCGCGGAGTCGATGCCGAAGCCGAGCAGGCCGACCGAGCCCGCGAGGATCGCGGCCGTGACGGCGACGGCTCCTTCGAGTCCCATGTGGAACAGCGACAGCACGGACAGGCGCTTGGCACGCCGGCGGTGCGCTGCCATTCCGCGCTGCCATTCCGCGCTGTCATTGCGCGTTGCCATGGGACAGGGCGGCCGGCGGTGAGTTCGTGACCACGGGGCCCGTCCTCAGTCGGTGCGGGTGTCGCCGTCAGTGCTGTTCATGCCGGTGACGGGGCACAGCACGACCTGCCGGCCGGTGGCGTCGAGCAGCTTCTCCGCGGCGGTGAGCAGGTCCAGCAACTCGGGATAGGCCAGGGCGTAGAACATCTGGCGCCCCTGCGGGCGCGCGGTGATCAGGCCACAGTCGCGCAGGCAGGCCAGGTGACCCGACACGGTGGATTGAGCGAGGCCCACGGTGGTGGTCAGCTCGACGACACGGGCTTCACCGCGGGCGAGGCGACGCAGGATGGCGAGCCGGGTGGGGTCGGCCAAACCGCGGAACAGCGCCGCGCCCACGGCAAGGTCAGCGGCAGCGTCTCCCGCGGGGTCTACGGCGGGGTCTACGGCAGGGGCGACGGCGGTGTTGACGGGAGAGTCAGCACTGTCAGCGACAGGGCCGGCGGCCAGGCCGGCGGCATTATTGATCGCCATATCCCGATGATAGCGGAGTTCGCCGTTTAATACCCGGACTTGCGAGCGCCGGTGATCACGACGGAGTAAAGGCCTCCCCAAGAAGACAGCCCGACACGTAGGCTTTTCCGGCGCACCACGGGGCCGCCGTGGCCGACAGGCCGGCGGTAGAGCAGGGGGTACGGCGTGCCAGAAAGCCAGGCTGTCGCTGAAGAGGAAGCGGCGCTCGTCGCGCGGGTCGATGCGCTGCGAAGGCGCTTCGAGCTACCCGACGCGGAAAAGACCGGCCTCGAAGCGCTGGCTCGCTTTCCGGGCAGCACAGCGGTCACGATCGCCCTGGGCAGGGTGCTGTTGGCTAGGCATCGCCCCACGGACGCGGCCGCGCTGTTCGCACGGATCGACGGGCCGGACGACCGGGTGGTGGCCTGGCGGATCGCGGCGTTGTCCCGGTCTCAGGCGTACGACGAAGCCATCGCGCTCGGGTCCGCGGCGGGTAAGCGCTTTCCAGACAGCGTGGCGGTCCGTGTCGCGCTCGGCCGGGTCTGGATGGACCGGTCCCACCACGAGGCGGCGCTCCCCCTTCTCGCGGAGGCGCTGGCGGTGGCCCCGCACGATCTGCGCGCCGCTTGCTGGCAGATCCGGGCGCTGTCCGCGCTGAGCCGTTGGCCCGAGGCGCGGGAGCTGGCCGCGAAACTGGTGAACGAGCACGCCGCGCAGGCCGAGGCGCATTACGTCTTCGGGAAGCTGCTGCTGGACGCCGATGAACCCGCCGAAGCGCTCGGTCACTTCGAAACCGCACTCGATCTCGACCCGGCTCACGTGAGCGCGCTGGAATGGCAGGCAACGGCATTACGCGAGCTGTACCGGTTCGAGGACACCGAGATCACCTTGCGGGAAGCCCTTGAACGTCTTCCGTCCTGCACTCCCCTGCACATCGAGTATGCCTGGTTGCTCAGTCATCAGGATCGGGAGAACGAGGCGGTGACGGCGGTCGAGAAGGCGCTGGCGATCGACCCGCGACATCCCTGGGCACTGCGCAGCCGCATCACCTTTCTGACCTACGCCCGACGTCTCGACGAAGCCGGGCAAGCGGTCGAAGAAGCGCTCACCCACCACCCCGACGACCCCGACCTCCACACCACGATCGCCTGGTTCCACGCCGATCTCGACCACCCCGACCAAGCGCTGGAGAGCTTCGACCGAGCACTCGCTCTCGACCCGCGCCATTCCTGGGCACTGCGCAGCCGCATCGATCTGTTGGCTACCGCACACCGCTTCGAAGAAGCGCACGAAACCGCCGACCGAGCACTCGCCTACGATCCCGGCGACCCCGACCTCCACACCACCATCGCCTGGCTGCTCAGCAACGAGGACCGCGAAGACGAAGCCGCGGCGTCCGCCGAACGGGCACTCGCCCTCAACCCACGGCACCCGTGGGCACTGCGGAGCCGCATCATCTTCCTCCGATACGCACGTCGCTTCGACGAAGCACGAACCGCCGCCGAAGAGGCCGTCACCCGATGCCCCCGTGATCCACGCCTGCTCAGCACCATCGCCTGGTTGCATTCACAGCTCGGGGATACGGACAAAGCGCTGGAGAGTTGCGACCAAGCGCTCGCCGTCGACCCTCGGCACCTGTGGGCACTGCGCACCCGCATCACCATGCTCAGGTCCGCGGGACGGTTCGCAGAAGCCCGCCGGACCGCGGAAGAAGCGCTCACCCATCACCCGGACAACCCGGACCTGCGCACCACCGTCGCTTGGCTCTTCAGCGGGGAAGACAGGTTCGAAGAAGCGCTCGCGAACTGCGAAGCCGCGCTGACGGCCGATCCGCGGCACGCCTGGACGCTACGAAGTCGCATCGACATTCTCCGGTTCGCGCGTCGCTTCGACGAAGCGCAGCGCGCCGCGGAGGAAGCACTCACCCAGTACGCGGACGACGAGGACCTCCACGTCACCGTCGCCTGGCTCCACTCGGAACTCGATCACCAGGACGAGGCGATCGCCGGTTTCGACCAGGCACTGGCCATCGACCCGGGCCACCTCCCGGCACTGCGCGGGCGGATCAGTTCGCTGAGGTCCGCGCGGCGGTTCGAGGAGGGCCACCGTGCCGCCGAACAAGCGCTGGCGCTGCACCCCGACGACCCGGACCTGCGCGTCACGATCGCCTGGCTGCTCAGCGACCAGGACCGCGACGACGAAGCACTGACCAGTTGCGAGAAGGCACTCGCCCTCGAGCCCGGGCACTCCTGGGCGCTGCGCAGCCGCGTCGAATTCCTCAAATACCTGCGACGCTTTCCCGAAGCGCACCGAGCCGGGGCCGAGGCGCTCGAACATCACCCCGATGATCCCGACGTGCTCACCACCTTCGCCTGGCTCCTGAGTGTCGAAGACCGCGACGACGAAGCCGTGGAGACGGTCGAAAAGGCGCTCACCGAATACCCACGACACTCGTGGGCACTACGCAGCCGCATCGAATTCCTGCGGTACGCGCGACGCTTCGGAGAAGGGCACAAAGCCGCCGAAGAAGCGCTCACCCACCATCCCCACGACCCCGACCTGCACACCACCATCGCGTGGCTGCTCAGTGACCAGGATCGGGAAGACGAAGCCGCGGCCGCGGCCGAAAAGGCACTCGCCATCCACCCCGGACACCTGTGGGCGTTACGCAGCCGTGTCTCGTTCCTGCGCTACGCACGCCGGTTCGACGAAGCGCAGCAGGCAGCCGAACAAGCCGCCGCGCTCCACCCCGGCGAACCGGCCATCCACACCACCATCGCCTGGCTCCACTCCGAACTCGATCGCCCCGACGAAGCCCTCGCCAGCTGCGAAAAAGCACTGTCCATCAACCCACGGGACTCCTGGGCGCTGCGCAGCCGCATCGATCTTCTCCGGGACGCGCGCCGGTTCGACGAAGCGCAGCGCGCCGCGAAGGAAGCACTCACCCACCATCCCGACGACCCGGACGTCCACGTCACCCTCGCCTGGCTGCACTCCGAACTCGACCACCCCGACCAAGCCCTCGCCAGCTGCGAAAAAGCACTGTCCATCAACCCACGCCACGTGAACGCCACCGAGTGGCGCATCCAGACCCTGCTGCGTGTGCACCGGGTCGACGACGCGGAGCGGGCCGCGGCCGCCGCGCTCAAGCGGCACCCCACGGTGCCGAAGATCATCATCGCGCGCGCCCGGGTCCATGAGCACCTGTTCGACTTCGACGCCGCGGCGGACTGTCTCGCCCGGGCGCTGGCCCTCGATCCCGACCACACCGGACTGAACGTCGCCCGCTCGGCGACGCTGCGGTCCCTGCGGCGCTGCGGCGAAGCCGAACGGGAGATCTCCCGGCTGTGCCGGGCGAGGCCGCACCTGGGCGATCTGCGGGCCGAACTCGGCTGGATCCACCACGACGAACACCGGCTCGCGGAGGCACGCCAGGTCTTCGACGAGCTGATGAAGGCGGCTTGCTGCGCCGAAGAACGCGCCGCCGTCCATCATGGACTGGGCTGGGTCGCCTTCGCCGGAGGGGACTACGTCCGCGCCGAAAACGCGTTCCGCGCCGCCCGGCGGGAACAGCCGCAAGAGTTCGACTACCCGCTCGCCCTGGCGTGGGCGCTGGGGCGGCAGGAAGGCGCGTCGCGGTGGCGGGAAGCCGAAACGATCGCCGGTGAACTTCTCAAACGGCGGACGGAACCGTCGGTCCACATCTGTCTGGGCGTGCTGTCGTTCAAACAAGGCAGGATCTCCTCTGCCGAGTACCACCTGAAAAAGGCGCTGGAAATCGACTCCCGCCACGGCAGCCATGCCGATCTCGGTGCCCTCTACAGCCAGATCGGGCGTTACGACGAGGCGGAATCGGAGCTGAAGCAGGCCATCGACCAGGACTGGTACAACGCGAACGCGCACGTCGAATTGGGCGCGCTGCTCCTGCGGATCGGCGACGACCGGCTGCCCGACGCCGAACGGGAGTTCCGCCAGGCGCTCGCCGTCGACGCCACCTCCGGTGCCGCGGCGATCGGCCTGGCACAGGCACTGACCAGGCTGGGCGACGACACCGAGGCCGAGTCGATCCTGCGCCGGGTGCTCCAACGCCAGGACCGGGTTCAGCAGTGGCGCACGCATCTCGCGCTCGCCCGGTTGCTCGTCGAGCGCGGCGACAAGCAGCAGAACCCGGATCTGCACACGGAGGCCTACGCGCACGCGCAGAAAGCCATCGAGCTGGCGCCCGACAGCGAGGCGGACCCGCATTTCGTGGCCGGCGTCGCGCATCACCGCATGGGTTCCCTGACCGCCGACGCCCGCGGCCGCTTCGGTTACCGCGTGCGGGCGATGCATCACCTGCGCGAATGCCAGAAACGCGACAGCGGCCACGCCGAAGCGCAACGCAACCTCCAGCTCCTGGAACGCGAGATGAAGGCCGTCGCGCCCGCGGTGTGGGGCGGCTACGCCGTGGCGATCATCTCGTTCAGCCTGCTGGCGACGATGTGGGTCACGTTCTTCTTCTCCGACAAGGTCACCACGATCATGCTGACCGCGACGACACCGGTCCTGGTCGGGCTGTTCACCATCGCGGTGTTGCTGCCCGCGCTGATCCGCCTCAAACTGCCCGGTTTCGAGGCCGACCTGCAGGCCGGCAGCGGTCCCATCGCGCCAGGCCCGACCGGCCAGGTCACCTTCGGCCCCGGCCGGTTCACGGTCACCACCGGGCCCGCCGGCCAGCTTCCCCGGCACGAGTGACGCGCGTCAGTAGGGCTTGGTGCGCAGGCCGAAGTGCACCTGCGCCAGTTTCATGGCCGTCCACTGGTACTGGGCGGAAACGTGACCGCGATACATCGACACGTCGCGGTAGTACCGCTGCATCGGGTGCCCTGCCTTGGCCGCCGACGAGCCGGCCGAGCGGAACAGCAGCGTCACCGCGTCGCTGGCCAGTTCCCCGGCCCGCTGGATGACCCCGTAGAGGCGGGCGTCCTTTTCCACCGTGAACGGGATTCCCCGCTCGATCACGTCTTCGCAGTACTCGGTGTACTCCTCGCAGGCGCGGACCGCGATCGCCTCGGCGGTGTCGGCCATCGTCAGGGCCATCCCGAAATCCGCCTGGTGCAACGGGTCGTCCCGGCGCGGGGCTAACGGCGGGAAGGGCATGGTCCGGGTGGTGAGGATGTCCTCGTACTCGTCGATGGCGGCCCGAGCCGCGCCCACGACCGGGGCGACCAGCGCGAGATGGAAGAACGCGGCGACCGGGCCGAGGTACATCGGGTTGCCGTGCAGCGTGTTCCCCACCGACGGCTGATCGTAGTCGTGGTCGAGCCAGTCGAACCGGCAGGTGCGGTACTCGGGGACGAACACGTCCTCGATCCGCACCGTGTTCGAGCCGCTGCCGCGCAGGCCGAGCACGCCGTCGCCGCCCCAATCGTCGAGTACCCGGTACTCGCCGCGCGGCACGAGAGCGGCGATGATCTCGGGCGCGCCGTCCGGGCCCGCGCTGCCGCGCACGGCCGCGTTGACCGTGACATAGGCGGCGTACGGGACACCGGACTGGTAGGGCGAGGTCCCGGTCAGCCGGTATCCCCCGTCGGCCCGGGTGGCCTCGACCGTGCCGCCGACGCTGTGCGACGCCCGGAAAAACCCGTCCGGGTGACGGAAAACCTCGTCCTGTGCCTCGACCGGCCAATGCGACGCGGTGGTCAGGTTGTGGTTGTGACCGAGGCTGTAACACCAGCCGGTGGAGGGATCGCCGCAGGAGATCTCGATGACGACCCGCGCGTAGGTGGCCAGGTCCATTTCGAGGCCGCCGTAGCGCCGGGGGGTGAGCACCCGGTACAGCTCGGCGTCGATCAGGGCGTTGTGCACCTCCTCGCCGTAGTGGCCGCGCGCCTCCGCGTCGTCCTGCTGCGCGCGCAGCAGCGGGCGCATCCGCACGGCGCGGTGGACGAGTTCGCGGGCGCTCGGCCGGTCGCCGGCGGAATCCGGCCGACCGGTCACCTGCCGCGTCAGATCCACCATCGCATCCCCCTTGATGCTCACCGGTTCCTTCACCCGACGCCGGCCACGATCCCACCGCGATCGCCCGTGCCGCAAGGACCCCGTCCGCCTGCCGGAAGCCGCGCGAGGTGGGCCAGGACCGTCCACGCCGGACACTTCTCGGCCCGGGTGCCGGGAGCGGCCCGGCCGTTCCCGGCCGCCCCCGGCACGCGTCACTACACGCCGAAGTGCGCCTTGCTGATCACGCCGTGCACGCCGACGGTCCGGTCGACCACCTGCGAGACCTCGAAGTTCGCCGCCGCCGACAGATAGGCGTAGGCGACGTTGCGGTCCATGCCCAGGTCGTTCTGCAGGAAGTCCAGCGCGTTGACGACCGCGCGGCGCATCGCGATGTTGAGGTCGTTGACCTGCCCGTTGCGCGCCGCGTCCGGGTCCGACAGACCGATCGGCACCCATTCGTCCGGCGTCTCCCCGAAGGGGTAATGGAAGGCGACGGACGGCACGCCGGGGGTGCCCTTCTTGCAGACGGTGAGCCGGAAGGTCGAGCGCAGCGAACCTTCCATCGCGGTCAGCGAGACCTCACCGCCGCCCATCGCCATATGCGGGTCACCGGTGTAGAACAGCGCACCCTCGGCGAACACCGGGAGGTAGAAGGTGGAGCCCACGATCAGGCGATTGATGTCGATGTTGCCGCCACCGAGGGTGGGCGGGATGGAGTTCAGCTCCGGGTCGGTCAGGCTCGACGACGGCGCGAACGCGACGCCCATCATGCCCATGAACGGCTGCAGCGGGAAGACGACCTCGCCGGACTTCCCGACCGGCATCACCCCGCTCAGGACGCCCTTGGCGCTGCGCACCGGCGTGAAGACAAAGACGTCGCCGTACTTCATCGGGTCGCCGGTCGCGCGCCCGTCGGTGGCGACCGGGGGCATCACCTCGGCGAGCGTGATGCCGGTCGGCGCGCTCCCGGTGGACGTCAGCCCCAGCGCCCCCTTGCCGTGCCGGGCGGACACCACCCCGTAGGGCACCCGCGGCATCGCCGAAAGGGTCTCGACCTTGAGCACGTCGCCCGGTTCCGCGCCCTCCACGTACACCGGCCCGGTCACCACGTGCGGGCCGTCGGTGTCGAAGTTGCGGGTCGTGCGGTGGTAGTCCGCCGCGATCGCGATGGCGTCGTCGAGGACCTCATCGCGCGGCACGCCGTTGCCACCGAAGTACGCCACGGGGTCCCGGCCCTGGTCCTCGAGGATGCCCTCGTGGGACACGGTGTCGATGGTGACCGTCTCACCGGAGCGCATGCGCAGCGCCGGATCGCTGTCCACCGCGGGAACATAACCCCAGCGCACCCCGTCGGGCGTGGAGGGCAGGTAGTGGCGGCCCGGGATGGGTCCCTTGCCCGGCTGGAGTATCTGCCCGGGCGCAGTGACCGCGGGCTCGACGGCGGGCTGGGCCGCGTCGGCGACGCCGGCCCCGGCGATGACAGGCGCGGCCGCGGCCGTCGTCGCCGCCGCGGCGCGGAGGAACTGTCGTCTGCCAAGCCCTTCGATGAGCACCTGGCGTGCTTGCTCACCGGGACCGTTCGCGGGCATGAAACCTCCAGGGGGAGTCGGGGGATCGTCAGGACACTGCGCGAAATGATCTCGGCCGGTCAAGTTCGGCCGAGTCGATGTTGCGCGCAATTAACCTGGCGCAACACCCGGGAAACGCAGCGGCGCGGGCAGCGGTCGTCGCCTGTGAGCCTGCCGACAAAACCGTTGTGGGCGCGGTGCGGGCGCGGTGTGGGCGCGGTGCGGGCCACCGCGCACGCGGCTCACGACGGCTCTGTCGGCAGCCCGCCACCGTGTCCCCCCTTCCCGCCACCGTGTCCCCCCTTCCCGTCGGCGAGTCCCCTTCTCCCGGCTTCCGAGTCCTCCGCCGGAGCGGCCGGGTCTTGCCGCGGGGAAGCGCTTTCACGATTGAGAATTCCGGTTTCCACGGCGAACACGTCCAAGGGAGTACGCCCTGCGACCGTCAGCGCGGAACGCCGACCACACGAGGAACTCCACACCCCGACAGAAAACTCGACGAACGCACGAAAGAACTCGACGACCGGAATAAAGAACTCCGAGACCGCAGGACAGAATTCAGCGACCGGAACGGAGAACTCGTGGACCGGAACGGAGAACTCGGCGACCGGAGGAGGGGACACGGCGACGGGAAGGGGGGACACGGCGGGGGTGAGTGGTGGAGTAACGGGTTCGGCCGGTCAGCGTAGGGCGTGGTGAATTAAAGACAGTGAAATAAATTCGGCACTCACGGGAAATAGAAGTTGATCACGATGGCGGGCACGAACCCTGTGGAGGTGCTCGAATGGCGTACAGGCCAAGACCGATGGGTGTCAGCAGGCGGCAGTTTCTTTCCGCGGTGGGGGCCGCGGGCGGCGCGGGCGCGATGTTCGCGACTATGGGTGCGCTCGGGCTCGCCCCGACGGCCCAGGCCGCGCAGACGACACCGGCATTCCGGTCACCGCAACGGTCCGACTTCAGTCTCTCCGGCCGCGCCGCCGCGAAGGTCGTGATCCTCGGCGGCGGGATCGCCGGGCTGGCCTCGGCCTACGAACTGGGCAAGGCCGGGTACGACTGCACGATCCTCGAGGCGCGGGACCGCGCCGGCGGCCGGAACTTCACCATCCGCGGTGGCACCGCGCAGACCGACTTGAACGGCACCACCGAGGTCTCCCGCTTCAGCCCGGACATCTATATGAACGCGGGTCCCGCGCGCATCGCCCAGTGGATGGTCACCCTCGACTACTGCCGGGAACTCGGCGTCCCGATCGAGGTGTTCACCAACTCCAACGCAAGCTCCTTCATCTACAACGAGTCCAGCGGTATGACGGCCCCGGTTCGCTACCGAACCGCCAAGGCCGACGTGTACGGCTACGTCAGCGAGTTGCTGGCGAAGGCCACCGACCAGGGCGCACTCGACACCGAACTGTCCACAACGGACAAGCAAGAACTGCTGGCGTTCCTGGAAGACTGGGGTGCCATCGGCGGCAAGGCCGACGGCTGGCAGTACACGGGCACCGAGCACCGCGGGTATTCGGTTGACCCGGGCGCCGGTGACGTCGCGGGGACAGTGCTCGGTCCGGTACCCTCCCTCTCCGACGTGTTCGCCTCCGGTGTCGGCCGCTACTTCTCCTTCGAATTCGGTTACGACCAGGCGATGCTGATGTTCCAGCCGGTCGGCGGCATGGACCGGATACCGGCCGCCCTGGTCAAGGCCATCGGCCCTGGACGGGTCCGCACCGGAAGCGTGGTCACCGGCATCACCGACGGGCCCGACCAGGTTCGCGTGGACTATCTCGACCCGCAAGGTCGGGCACAGGCCATCACCGCGGACTACTGCATCGCCGCGATGCCCCCGCACGTGATGGCGAAGATCCCGCACAACCTCGGCTCGAACGTGCAATCCGCGCTCGCCGCCTACAGCGGGCAGCAGGTGGGGAAGATCGGACTGGAGTACGGCAGCAGGTGGTGGGAGACCGACTACCAGATTTACGGCGGTATCACCGAAACCGACCTGGACCTGACGCACATCTGGTATCCGTCCTACGGCTTCCACGGTCAGCGCGGCCTGATCATCGGGTACTACAACACGGGGGCGAACGCCGCGGCCTACGGCGCCCTCTCCCCGGCCGAGCGGGAGCAGCGGGCCGTGGCGCAGGGCGTGAAGATCCACGGCAGCAAGTACCGGACCGACCTGAGCAGTTCGTTCTCCATCGCCTGGCACCTCGTTCCGCACATCGAGGGCGGCTGGACGTCCCCGCCGTACGGCACACCGGGCTACGAGCTGCTGAACAAACCGGCCGGGCGGACCTACTTCGCCGGCGACTGGCTCAGCTATCTCGTGGCGTGGCAGGCCGGTGCCTTCGACTCCGCGAGGAGCACGGTGACCGCACTGCATCAACGCGTACTGTCTGCCTGACAGTGGGCGAAGGCCTTCGCTCACGGGCAACGGATTTGACCCGCGGGTGAAGGTTCCTGATTCGCGGGTGACGTTCGTGGTGCCCGGGCGAGTCGTGCGCGGTGGGGGTGCTCGGCCGACTTGACCGGCGCGTCGTCCCCCACGCTCGGTCCGCCCTGCCCGCAGGGCAGGGCGGACCTGGCCGGGACGGCCTCGGCAAGGCGCATCAGACCACCGCGCGGCGTCCAGCGGTGCCCCGGCGGGTAACTCTCGCCGGGGAATTCCCTGCGCCGAGCCACCGCGCGACCGTTCGGAGGACTCGGGGACCGGACCGGAGAACTCGGCGACCGGACAGGAGGACACGCCGACCGGACAGGAGGACACGGGGAGCGGACGAGAGGACACGCCGATCGGAAGGGAGGACACGGCGACCG
Organism: Amycolatopsis sp.; assembly: GCA_035685725.1. Taxonomy (GTDB): domain Bacteria; phylum Actinomycetota; class Actinomycetes; order Mycobacteriales; family Pseudonocardiaceae; genus Amycolatopsis_E. Next base: position 14,708 of record DASSAD010000057.1, read on the forward strand.
GAAGGGGGACTCAGCGGGGGGTTGGGGTGAGTGAGCGGTAGAGGTCGAGGTGGGCGGCGGCCGCCGCCGGCCAGCTGTAGCCGGCGGCCAGGGTCCGGCCGGCGATGCGCAGCGAGTCCGGGTCGGCCAGGGCGGCCCGCAGGTGGCCGGCGAACCCGGCCGGGTCGGCGGCGAATCGTGCGGCCGGGCCGAAAACCTCGCGGAGCACGGGGAGTTCGCGGGTCACCAGCGGTACCCCGGCCGCGAGCGCTTCCATCGCGGCCAGCCCGAATCCTTCCTTGGTGGACGGGAACGCGAACACCGCGGCGGCGGCGACGAGCGCGGGCAGGTCGGCGTGGTCGACGGGGCCCAACACGTCCGGCTCGACGCCGAGTTCCGCGGCACGCTCGTCGAAGCGGGCGCGGTAGTCACGGTAGTCGAACAGCGTTTCCCCACCGGCGATCACCAAGCGCACGTCGGGCTCGGCCTCGCGCAGCGCGGCGTAAGCCTCGACCAGATCCAGCGTGCCCTTGCGCGGCTCGATGCCACCGACGGCGAGCACGTACCGGCCGAGCCGCTCGCGCCACCGCCGACGGGCCGGTTCGTCCTCGGCGGCGCGCGCGAAGCGCTCCGCGTCGACGCCGTTGGGGATCACCGTGGCCTGGATTCCCCAGCCCGCCGCCAGTTCCGCCGCGACCGCGGCCGACACGCAGACGTGCGCGAACGGCTCGACGATCGCGCGCTCGTGGCAGGCGGCGAGTTCCGGGGTGGTGAAGTGGTCGAGGTGGTGGACCGTCCGGACGCAGCGGTCCACCGCGTTGGCGCTGATGCAGTCCTGGGCGTGCACGATGTCGAAGCCGTCCGGTTCGAAGGCGGCGCGCAGGGTGGCGATCGAGCGCAGGATACGGGCGCCGACCCCTTCGCCTTGCCGGTCGGCGAAGGGCACGATCCGTTGCCGCACGCGGGGATCCACGGCCCGGAAGAACCCGCCGTCCCCGCCGCGGCCGAGCGTCCACACGGTGACGTCCTCGCCGAGCGCGGCCAGCGCTTCGGCGAGCGCGAGGGTGTGCACCACTCCCCCACGCGGCTTAGTCGAGTAACTCAGCAACGCGATTCTCATCCACAGCTCCCGAACCCGGCCAACACCCCGACAAAGCCAGAGGACACCACTCCCCCACGCGGCTCAGCCGGACGACTCAACAGCGCAAGCATCATCCGTAGCTCTCCGGTTTGCGTTCGCCGAGATGATGCAGCACCCGCCGGGCGGTGGCGATCTCCGCGGCCACGTCGAGTTCGGCGACCGCGATCCCGGCCTTGGTCCAGGTGCGCGCGAGGATGTCGCCGCCGGGACCGACCACTTTGGCCTGGCCGAGAAAGCGCATTCCGCCCATCGCCCCGGTCTGGTTCGCCGAGGCCAGCACGATCTGGTTCTCGGCCGCCCTGGCCTGGTCGTAGAGATCGAACAGGCGGGACTGGCGGTCCTGCGCCATCCGCGGGGCGCGATTGGTGATGCTGGTGGGCCAGGCGGACAGGCAGGCCACGATCTCCGCGCCGTCGAGCGCGAGGCTGCGGGCCGATTCGGGGAACGTCTTGTCGTAGTCGATGAGCATCCCGACCCGGCCCACCGGCGTGTCGAAGGCGTCGAAGGCATTCCCCGCCGTGTAGGCGGCGACCTCGCCGGGTGGCTGGTGCACCTTGCGGTGCCGGCCGAGCACGCCGTCCCCGCTGACACACACGGCCGCGTTGTACCGGTCGCCGCCGTCGGCCTCGCAGTATCCGATGCAGACAACCATCTCGGCGGCCAGCGCGGCGACCTTCTTGAGGTAGGCGCTGTCCTGTTCCAGCGCGGGCGGCAGGGCTTCGGGATCGGGGTGCCGGAGATCGGCAAGGTAGCCGCCGAGCGCGGCGTCCGGCAGCACCAAAAAGGACACGCCGGAGCCACGGGCGTGCTCGATCAGCGTAGCGATGCGCTGCAGGTCGAAATCGAGATCGCGGCCGAAGTGCGCGGCTACCGCGCCGATACGGGTGATGCCCATCGGTTCAGTATCTCGTCACGGCGAGTTCTTCCGCGCCGCCACCCAGCCCGGGATAGGCCTCGGGCCGCCGGTCCCGCAGGTGCCCCATGGACCGCCGCGCGGTCTCCAGCGCTTCGCGCACATCGAACTCGGCGACCGCGAGTCCCTCGTGGACACCGGTGTCCGCCACGACCTCACCACCGGGATCGACGATCTTGGCACTGGCCACGAACCGCAGGTCACCGAAGGTGCCGGACTGGTTGGCCGAGAGCCAGATGATCTGGTTCTCCAGGGCCCGTGCGCGGTCGAACAGGTCGAAGCGGCGTTTCCACCGATCCCGCGCGAGATCGGCCGCCGGGTTGGTGCGGCTGCCCGGCCAGGCGGACACGCACACCCCGATCCCGGCCCCGTCGAGGGCGAGCGACCGGGCGGATTCGGGGAAGGCCTTGTCGTAGCAGATCATCATGCCGATGCGCCCGGCGGGTGTGTCGAACGCGGCGAACTCGCTGCCCGCCCGGTAGGTGGCGTCTTCGGACAGCGGCTGGTGCACCTTGCGGTGGTTGCCCAGGACCCCGTCGCCGGTGACGCACACGGCGCTGTTGTACAGCCGGTCGCCGGCGGCTTCGCAGTAGCCCGCGACGACGACGATCTCCCCGGCGAGTGCGGCGAGCCGGCGGATCTCCGGACCGTCCAGTGCCAGTGCCGGTGGCCCTTCCGCGTCCCCGTCGAGGTTGGCCAGGTAGCCGCCGAGGCAGGCCTCGGGCAGGGCGAGCAGGCCGATGCCGCCGTCGCGGGCCTGCTCGATCAGCCGCGCGATCCGCGCGAAGTCCTCCTCCAGGTCGCGGCCGAACGGCGCGGCCACCGCGGCCATCCGCAGCTTTCCCGTGCCGCCGGTATTTGCTGTGCTCATTTCACTCCACGCTTTCTGTCCGGCTCCCCGCCGCCTTTTCCTACCTGCGCCGACAATCGGGTGACCGATCCGGCGGCCGCCTGTTCCCCGGTCATCGGGCGCCCAATCCGGTCACCCCGCCTTCGATCACCCGGGAGGTTTGCCCGTCCGGCCAGCGCAGCGTCACGCCCTGTCCGGCCACGAGGCGTCCACATGCGACAGTCGTGGCGGGACCCGCCGGCAGCGGCGGGGCGTCCGGTTCGTCCGCGGTCACCATCGCGAAGCCCGGGAAGCAGGTGAGCCAGTCGCCCACGCTCGCCGCCGCCGGCCGGGGCACGCGCGCCACGTCCAGTTCCGCGCCGCACCCGCTGGCTTCGGCGAGCATGCCCAGCGTCCCGGCGATCCCGGCCATCGACACATCCTTGGCCGCGGCGGGCCTGGCCCGCGCCACCGCGCCCACCATCGCCGCCAGCTCCGGGCTTCGCCGGGAAGTGGTGGAATCCCACTGCCGCCCGGCGTATCCCGGCCGCCATCGCCCGCCGAGGTCGGCGGTCAGCCGCACCTGGTGTCCGGGCCTGCCTCCGCCGCCCGGCACCGGCGCCGTGGCGCGGCCGAGCGCGGTCACCGTCAGTGCCGCCGGCACGCCCAGCTGGGTGTGCCCGCCGAGCACCGGCACTCCGTAGGCCTGGCTGGCGCGGGTGAGCCCGGCGAGCACGCGTTTGGCGAAGGAAACGTCGCGCGCGCCGAGTGCGTCGAGCAGCCCGACCGGCTCAGCGCCCATCGCGGCGAGATCGTTGACGTTGACCAGAACGGAGCACCACCCCGCCCAGTCGGGATCGCGTTCGACCATCGAGGGCACGATCGCGTCGCACGCCGCGACCAGGTCGCTGCCGGGCACCGGGACGCCGTCGTCGCCGACGAAACCGGGCACCCCGGTCAGGCCGGGCAGCAGCGACCCGAGCGCGCTCTTGGTCGCCGCGGCCAGCGCCGCGATCCGGCCGATCGGCCAGCGCATCAGCACATGGGCGGCGCCGGCCACGGTGACCGGCTGGACGGTCTGCCAGCCGAGGCGGGTGAACAGCTGCTCGACCGGCGCCCGCACGGTGGCCTCGAACCGCAGCACGCCGGCGTTCTCCGCGTACGCGCACGCCGCGCGGACCAGTGCGGTGCCGACGTTTCCGCGGCTGCCCGGCCGCACGACCAGCCGCCCACCGGTCCACCAGCCGAGGTCTTCCCCGTCGTCGACCGGGCCGAGCCGCACCCCGCCGAGGACGGCGCCGTCCCGGTCCCGCGCGACGAGCACCACCGTGCGCGGGTCGGCGTCGCGGTCGTCGAGATCGTGGCCGGTGAACAGGTTCTGTTCGTGCACGAAAGCCTGAGTACGCAACGACCGGTAGGCGGCGACGGTGGCCGCGTCACCGGCCGGCTCGATCCGGATCGCCGGCTGCCGGTCGATGCTCGCCCGGTCACCGAGCAGGGCGAGCACATCAGGTTTGGGGCCGGGTTTCAGGTCGGGTTTCAGGTCGGGATTCACGGTCACGCCCCCGCCGCGCTCAGTGCGCCGCACGCTCCGCAGGCGGCGCAGCCCGCTTCCTGGTCCGCGCCTCGCATTCCCGCCCGCCGCAGGAGTTCCGCCACGCCTTCGGTGACGTAGCGGACCAGCGAGGGCTCCGGCGCCTTCGCGCCGTCGCGCCGCGCGAGGGTGCCCGCCATCGGGCGCATCGGGACCACGAACGGATACACTCCGCGCTCGATCAGCTTCGCCGCGCCCGCGATCAGCTCGTCGGGCCGTTCGCCGAGCCCGATCAGCAGGTAGGTCGAGACCCGGTTGCGGCCGAACACGCGCACCGCCTCGTCCCAGGCGGCCTCGTACTCGCTCAGCGGGACGGTCGACTTGCCCGGCAACCACTTGCGGCGCACCTCCTCGTCGAGGGACTCGACGTGGATGCCGATCGAAGTCGCACCCGCCTCGCGAAGATCGGTGAGCACTTTCAGCTCGCCCGGCGGTTCGATCTGCACCTGGACCGGCAGGCCCGGCACGGCTTCGAGCACCGCGCGCACGCAGCGCACCAGATGCCGCGCACCGCGATCCGGCCCGGCGGTGGTGCCGGTGGTCATCACCATCTGCCGGATCCCGTCCAGCCGCACCGCCGCCTCGGCGACCTCGGCCAGTTGCGCCGGGGTCTTCGCCGCGATCGTCGCATCCGCGCGCAAGGACTCCTCGATCGAGCAGAACCGGCAGCGCTGGTCCTCGCCGTAGCGGATACAGGTCTGCACCACCGTGGTCGCCAGCACGTCGCGCCCGTGCAACAACGCGATCTTCCGGTAGGGCACGCCGTCGGCGGTCCGCAGGTCGTAGAACCGGGGCCGGGCCACGGGTTCCACCGAGATACCGAGATCGATCCGGCCTTCGAAGACCCGGCCGTCGCGGATCGTGTACGGGCTTTCCGGGTTCAGCGGCAGCGCGGCGTTGGCGCCGTCGAGCACCAGGTGACCGTCGTCGCTCGGCCCGGCTCCCTTGCTCCGCCGGACCGGCGCGTCCACCCGGACACCCCGCACGGCCAGATCCACCCGGGTGGTGAGCTTGTCTTCCGCCTGCTCGCCTGTCTCAACGCGCACGAAGGGCTCCTAAGCTTGGCTGCTCACCGGCGGTCCCCCGCCGTCCACACTGTACGGACACTGTGGACGGCGAGGGAACCCGGACGGAGAGAGCGAAAAACGATACGAAAAACGCAGGTCACCACATGTACGTGGAATTGATGATCGCGCCCTTGCGCGCGTAGTGGATGAGCGCGTCCTGCACGTCCAGCGGGTGCGTCGGAATGACGCCCTCGATCAGGTCCTCCTCCCGGAGTCCGTGCAGCGAGAGGCCGAACCGGCAGCAGTAGACCTTGCCGCCTTCCTTGATGAAGGTCTTGAGCTGGTCGTTGATGTTGTGCTCACCCGGGAACGCCGAGTTTCCCGTGGTCGGGAAGCCACGGGTGGCCATACAGTTCATCGCGCCCGGCCCGTAGAAATAGATGGCGGCCTCGAATCCCTTCCGCAGCGCGCGGGTCGCCTGCAGGATCGCCACGAAGCTCACCGACGACTCGTGCGCGATGCCGTGCACGAGAGTGAAATACGACTGTCCCGGCTCCGCCTGGTAGTCCGGGAAGACCTTGGTCCCGCCATAGAGGTTGGACCCCTCGGGCAGCGAGGGGTGCGGGATCTCTTCGAGGCTCTGCTTCTCCGTCTCGGTCAGCTCGGACACGCGATCTCTCCTTTGTTCTCTTCCGGTGTTTCTTTCTCTGGGTTCACTACGGGGACTTACCCGTAGAGCTTTTCGAAGGTGCCGCGGAACGCCAGGCCGGCGAGTTCGCCGTCGCCGAACGCGGCGGCCAGCTTCGCCCGCTCCCCGGCGTGGTCGCCCCAGGGCTGGTCACTGGCGAAGAGCACCCGGTCGGCACCGAGGCCGCGCCGCTCGATCTCGTGGGCCAGCCACCGGGGTGCGAAACCGATGGCCCAGGACAGATCGGTGTAGACGCGCTTTCCCGCCTCGATCCAGTCGAAGAACCGCTGCCCGATCAGCTTGATGTGACCGCTCATCCCGCCTCCGAAGTGGACCAGGTGGATATCCACCTCGTCGCCGTACCGTTCGACGAGCCGGCCCACTTGGTCGATGTCCGAGGCGGCCCCCGGTGAGGTGTGCACATGCACCACGAGCCCGTGGCGGCGGGCGGCCGCGAAGATCGCGTCCAGGCCGGGCAGGCAGTCCGGATCATCGGCCCGCCCGCCGAGCAGGAAGCTCAGCTTGAGCGCCGCCACGCCGGGCTCCCCGGCCAGCGCGAGCGCCGCCGCGGTGCGGTCCGCGTCCCGGGCCAGCGGCGACGCCCACAGTCCGGCCCGGATCCGGTCGTCGCGCTGCGCGGCCTCGACGCACAGTTCGTTGAAGGAAAAGGCGCTCGCGGGATCGGGCACACCGTAGTTGGGCAGGACGAGCGCGCGCTCCGTGCCCTCGGCGTCCAGGTCCGCGATCAGCTCGCCGATCGTCGCTCGGGCGCTGACATCGGGCCGCATCGGTGGCCCACCGTAGAAGGGATACTCGGGCATGATCCCCAGGTGACGATGTGCGTCGAAGACGCCGCGATCGGGCATGGCACAATTCCATCCTTGGTGCGTTTCACAGTCATGTCCCCGGGAACAATTCGACGTTTCCGATGTTTCGCCCCGGTGAACCGTCAGTACTTTGTGGACCCGGAGTTTTCCCGGCACACAACCGAAACCGCCTGTTTTCGCGACGCGCGCTACGCCACCGTGCGCGGCGCGGTCCAGTATTCCTCGCTGGGGAAGGTGCTTTCCGGGGTACCGGCGATCCAGTGCACCTCGCCCGCCGCGCCGGGCCTGGCAGCGGCGACCACACGGGACGCCAGGTGCTCGGCGTCCCGTGCCACCCCGCAGAACCGCCCCGAACCCCAGGTGTACTGCCAGGGCAGGCCGACGAAGTACAGTCCGGGACAGCTGGTGACCCCGCGCTGATGGGTCGGGTAGCCCCGCCCGTCGAAAACGGGCACCTCGATCCAGCGGTCGTCCCGGCCGAACCCGGTGCACCACACCACCGAGGTGATCCCGGCGGCGTCGATGTCCTCTTCGGACGGTTCCGCTCCGGGCTCCCACACCGGCACGTAACGGTCTTCCGCCGGTGCGGCGATGCCGCGCGAAGCGAGGTAGGCGTCGATCGAGTCCTTGATCCCTTCGGACACGGCGTCGGCACCGTCCAGGTTCTTCCGGAGATCGGGTGCGAACCTGAGCACTCCGTCGGTGATGTCGACGAGCCGCCCGGACAGCTTCATCCCGTCGCGGGCGAACGCGCGCAGGTCGATGTCCCGGCCGCCGTCGCGGCCGGTCACGTAGTGGTTGGCCCGGAACCGCACCGCGTCCGCGTCGGGGAACTCGTCGATACCGCGGCGGTAGTACCCCATGTCCTCCAGCCAGGCCACGACATCCCGGCCGCGGTAGCGCCGGGCCACGCGGGGCGCGCTGCCGACCGCGAGATGCACCTGGCGCCCGGCCAGATGCAGGTCCTCGGCGATCTGGCAGCCGGACTGCCCGGTCCCCACCACGAGCACCGCTCCCGGCGGAAGCTGTCCGGGGTTGCGGTAGTCCGCGGAATGCAGCTGGGTCAACCGGGCAGGCAGTCGCTCCGCGATCCGGGGCCGCAGCGGCACCTGGTACGGCCCGGTCGCCACCACCACCTGGTCGGCGGTCAGCTCACCGGCCGTGGTGGAGATCCGGAAAACGCCGTCCTCCCCGCGCCGCAGCCGGGTCGCGCTCACCCCGGAGACCAGCGGGAAATCGAAGGTGGCCAGATAGTCCTCGAGGTAACCCACGATGTCGTCGCGGACCATGAACCCGTCGGGATCCTCGCCCGGGTAAGGAAAATCGGGCAACTGGCACTGCCAGTTGGGAGTCACCAGGCAGAAGGAGTCCCACCGGCGGTTGCGCCACTCGGTGCCCGGCCGGTCGCGCTCCAGCACGAGGTGGTCCACACCGGACCGGGTCAGGCACCGGCTCATCGACAGCCCGGCCTGGCCGCCGCCGACGACCACGACCGTCCGATGCAGACCGTGCAAAGAGGCCTCGCTCATCGCTCGAACCCCTCCACCACGACGCGCGCGCCCTCGGCGGTGAAGCGCTCGGCCCGGCGTTCGATGTCCGCCAGTTGCGCGGCGGCACGAGTACAGGAGAAACCGTGGATCTCCCGCACCCGCTCGGACGCGGCCGTCAACGCCTTCCGGCTCAACGTGACGAACTCGGCCACCGGATAGACCCCTCCCGGCGCGAAGTACTCCTCCACGACCGTCGAGGGCGAATAACATCGGTGGAGCGACTCGTCGGGCCAGCGCACACGGAACAGGACCTCGGGCATGGATTTCCTCCCGGACCACGGGTGATCGATGGAACCCAGTGCACCGTCCGGAGATTTCCGGATCGTTTCATCCGGAACAGTTCCGCGTTACGCGCGGGCCGTTTTGTTACGGGCACCGACGAGAGTACCCCCAACAGCAGGAAAAAGCCCCGCAAACGGCGAAGTGCCGATCTCCCGGCAGGGAGATCGGCACTCGTGCGGGGCGGGCTCAGCCGACGCGGTAGCGGTAGGGCAGTGTCGCGATCACCTCGCCGGTACCGATCTCCGGGAGACCGGTGACCCCGGTCGGCAGATTCGGCACGGTCACCAGGTTGAGGTGACCGGACACGACGCTGCCGCGCGTGCCGTCCGGGGTGATGGTCACGGTCACCGTGGCGGTCCGGCCCGGTGCGACGATGACCGGCGTGCCGGGCGCGGCCGGGGCGAGGGCGAACGGGTCACCGGTGGCGGAGGTGACCGCCGTGTCGAACCCCGCGGTCTGCATCGACGCCGTGTAGGTGGCGTGCCCGGCCGGCGCGCCCGACGGGCCGAACGGGCCGAGTTCCTGCACGTCCGCGAACCAGACGCCCTTGCCGACATACCCGGTCTTCTCGCCGATCGTGGCGACCGAGGTGGTGCTGCCCGCCTGCGCCTGCTTCAGGTCGCCGAGGACGTCGATCCCCGAAGCCGAGCCCTGCAGCTCGAGCTGCGCCGGGACGCTCGACGTGGTGGCCACGGTGAACCTGCTGGTGTCCGGCGGCACCGCGTAGACCGGGGCCGTGCTGCCCAGTTCGGGCAGGGCGACGTCGGTGGATCCCTGCAACGGCACCGGGTGCAGCGTGCTGGTGGTGTTCGTGCGCGGGTCGACGCCGATCGCGATCGGCTCCACCCCGGTGTTGCGGACGGTCACCGGAACGGTCACCGGAACGCCGGCCGCGAGCGTGCTGCCCGGTGAGTCGGGCAGCCCGGCGGCGCCGACCGCGACCTGGTCGAAGCCGACCGTCCCGGTGAAGGGCTGCTCCAGTTCCTTGCCGGTGACGGGGTTCTGCACGACGATCACCAGATGCCACCGGCCCGGCAGCGGCGCGGCGTCGGTCAGCTGGATCCCGGTGCCCTGCGCCACGGTGGAGGGCGTGGCCAACGAGACGTTGCTGTTCACATCGGCCAGTTCCCCGTTGGGATCGACGAGGACCCCGTCCACGATCGTGCCCGGGTCCCGCAGGTGCACCGCGACGTCGAGGTCCTTCCTGCCCTGGGGCACGTCGAACTCGTAGCTGAACGTCTGCGCGGGCGACACGGCACGGGCGTTGCCGCCGGTGATGGTGCCGCTGAACTGCCCGGTGCCGTTCCTGGTCGGGATCAGCGCGCGCAGGATGGCCGACAGCGCGGTCTGGTGGCCGTCGCTGCTGGCGAAGGTCACCGAGTAGTCCGCGTCGCCGCCCGAGTCCGGCGTCTTCAACGCGATCTTCACCGGCTTCGACTGGCCGGGCGCGAGGCTGAGCGTCCCGGGTGTGGCCTGACCGTAGGGCACCGCGCGCTGGGTGTCGGTGGCGAGCTGAATGGTGCCGCGGTAACCGGAAGAACCCGAAGCCGAGTACAGCACCGCGGTCCAGGTGCCGGCCGCCGGGTCCCGGACGTCGACGTTGGCGTAGTTCGCCGTGGCCGCGCCGCCCTGTGGCCGGCTGTTGGCGACGAACGTGCCGTCCGGCGCGAGCAGGGTCAGCCGGACCACCGGCGTGACCGGCACGCCGTTGACCGTCTTCGGGCTGCCCTGCCAGGCCATCCTGGCCAGCAGCCGCTGCGCACCGGCCGGCACGGTGAACGTGACCTTCTGGTAGGCCCAGTCGGTGCCGTTGTAGTACGGGAAGGTCGGCAGGGTGGTCGAGTCGAAGGCCGTGCTCTGGGTTTGCGAGGACAGCGGTGCGAAGTCACGGGTGCCGGTGGACACCGTGACCGGCGTGGCGCCCAGATTCGTCACCTGCACCGTCGAGGTCTGCGTGCTGCCGGGCGCGCCTTCCAGGGTGAGCTGGTCGGTGGACAGCGCGATGGTGGGGGAAATCCCGGCCGGCGCCCCGGTCGAACCGGGCGAGGTCAGTGCCGCTTCCACCGCCGCGCGGGCGTCGAGCAGGCCCGCGCCCTGCTCGTCGGCGGGCAGCCCGAGGTCCTGGGCGGTGCCGGTGATGATCTGCTTGATCTGGGCGGGCGTGGGTGAAGCGCCGCGGTGGGTGCCGCGGTAGGCCTGGATCACCAGGGCGGCCACCCCGGCGGTCAGCGGCGCCGATTCACTGGTGCCGCCGAAGGATTCGAGATCGGCCGGCTGCGGCACGGTCTTGAAGTCGCGGCATTCCGCGTAGGCCGGTGCGCAGTCGGCCCAGTTCCCTTCACCGGGCGCGACGAGATCGACCGTGCGGCCGTCCTGCGTGATACCGCCGGACGACAGGGCGGAAATGTTGTCGTTGACCCATTTCCCGGTGGAGAACGGGAAGGCCGCGTAGGTGGTCTGCGCGTAGAGCCGGTTGTCCGTGGTCGCGCCGGTGGAGATCACCAGCGGGTCGGTCGCCGGGCTGCCGATGGTCGAGGTGATCCCGGCGTCGCCGCTGGAGGCGGTGACCGTGACGCCCGCGGCGACGGCCTGGTCGTTGAAGACCTGGAACAGGGCGCGCGAGCTGGCGTCGGGATACTGGTTGAGGCCGAGCGATTCGTTGATGACGTCGACGTGGTCGACGGTCACCGCGTAATCGATGGCCTGCAGGATCGCCGAGTTCGTCGCGGTGGGGCCGAACACGTTGAGGCCCACCAGGCTCGCGCCGGGCGCGACGCCCTTGACGACGATGGTGCAGCCCGGCGGCAGCGGGTGGTTCTCGTTGACGAACTTGGACAGATCGTGCACCACGACGCCCTGCGCGGCGATCGAGGACGCGTCGCCGAAGGCCTCGGCGCCGCCCTCGGTGGTGTCCGGTCCGTCACCGGAAAAGTCCTGGTAATCCGAGAACACCTTCGACCCGTCGGGGCGGATGAAGTCGGGATAGTTCGGATCCATGTTGTCGGCGAGGAACGCGACCTTGACGCCCGTGCCGTCGGCGAGGTCGGCCGCGCTCGGCGAACCGTCGGTGCTCGCGGCGTGGATCGAGGTGAGCGCCTCGGGCTCCAGCAACGGTTTCGCCGGGTCGGCCGGGCAGATCGCGCCGGGCGCCGGGGCACCCGGGGTCGGTGGCGCGGCGGGTGCCTGCGCGCCGCCGCCGGTGGTGGTGGCCGCGGGGTCCGGGAGGGTGACCTTGCTGTCGGGCAGGACGGCGGCCACGGCCGGATCCCCCGCGAGCTGGGACGCCTGCGCGGGGGTCACCGTCGCGGAGAACGCGTTGCCGAGGGTGAAGTGCTTGACCTCGGCCGGCGCCGCTCCGGTGAGGCCCGCCAGCACCGCGTCCTGCGCCTGGGTGACGCGGTCGCGGCGGGTGGTGGAAAGCGCTTTCGTCGGTGGTGTGCCGGGAAGCTGGTCCTTGAGCACCACGATCACGGCCTGTGGCGCGGAATCGGCCGCGCCGGTGGTGGTCTGGGCGAGCGCGGTTCCCGCGCCCGGTGAGGTCATGCCGGCCATCGCCAGGCCGCCGAGCGCGACCAGGACGAGGGCACGAGGAGATCGTGCGGAACGCCGCATCTGCAGCACCCACTCCTTCTGGGAAGGTGGAATCGCCGTCCGCGGGCCCCGACGAGACCGGCACCGAGGTGCCGGTCTCCCTGCGCCGGATGATCATCCCCGTTCGGCGGGTGCCCGACAAGCGACCATCGTCGGGAACAATCGGACATCGGGGACTTCGCCGCGATTCCGACCGCCGAAGACGGCTGCCCAGGAGAATCCGCGAGGAGTTCCTGGAAGGTCCACTGTGGACGGAATCGCCGGGAGTGTGCATTTCCGGCGAAAAGCCATAGCAGCTCCCAGATCGGGCTGTGTGAAAATTCACTGACAAGTTACCCTTTTCACAATTTGGTTACACTTGTCCAGGATCCGTGCCAGTTGTCGAGCGCCCTCGCCCGCCGGGCGCGATGGGCAGAACCGGGAGGCGTGGTTTGGCAGGCCGGGGGTTGGCCGACATCGGCCGGAACCTGTGGGGGCGTTTTTGCTCATCCGATCCGGGACTCGTCCAGTTCCGCCTGGCCAGCCGTTCGGCGGTGAGCGTCGCGGTCGGCGTCGCCGTCGGCTACGCCGCCGCGCACCTCACCGGGCAGCCGGTGCTCATCCCGATCATGTTGTGCGCGGTGCTGTCGCTGAACATCAGCTTCACCGTCGCGGACCCGACCCCTCGCGCCCGGCTGATCACGGTCGTGCTGATGCCGGTCCCCGCCGCGCTCGGGATGCTGCTGGCCGCGATCCTCGCCGGCCATCGTGACGCGGCGCTCACCGGCTTCGTCGTGGTGATGTTCGTGGCGGTCTACATCCGCCGGTTCGGGCCGCGGTTCTTCGCCTACGGCCTGGTCGGCTGGATGGCCTACTTCCTGTCCATGTTCACCGGCATCACGCTCGCCCAGGCCCCGGCCATGCTCGCCGTGGTGGGCCTGGAGATCGCCGCGATGCTGGTGCTCCAGGTGCTGGTCTTCCGCACCGCGCCGGGCAAGGTGCTGGCCCGCATGGTGCGCGCCTTCCACGCCCGGATCGGCGCGGTCGCGGACACCGGCCTCGCGCAGCTGGACGGCGCGCGGCCGGGCGGCCGGGCCGACCGGCGCCAGCGCGTCGGCCTGATCCGGCTCAACGAGGCCGCCCTGCTGATCGACGGGCAGCTCGGCACGGCGGGTTCGCTGCCTTTCGACCGCGCCGAGGAGGCCGTGCGGCACGAACTGTTGGCGGCCGAGTTCGCCATGGGCACGATCGTGGCCGCGGCCGGGCGGCTGGCCGCGCAACGGGACGAGGTGGGCCCCCGGGAACTGGCCACGGTGCGCGAGGCGCTGATCGCGCTGCGCCGGGGAGACCTGGCGGCGGCCGAGTCGGCGGGCACCCGGCTCGGCGCGCTCGGCATGGACTCCGGCAGCGGCTACGCGGCCACGGCGGCGGCCTACCGGCTCGGCGCCGGCGTGCTGGATCTGGTCCGGGCGCTCGAGAACCTCGACGCCGCACCGGCGGCGCCGGGCAGCACCGGCGCGGCGCCGTTCCGGCCTTCGGTGGTGCTGTTCAACGGACGCCTGCCCGGCGCGGCCCCGCTGGCCGACCACTTCGGCGCCGAGCCGCCCGCGGGCCTGCGCGGCCTGCTCGCCAGGACGCGGCTGACCACCCGGCAGGCGTTCCAGGTCGCGCTCGCCAGCGGGCTCGCGATCATCATCGGGTCGATCATCAACGAGCAGCGCTACTACTGGGCGGTGCTGGCCTGTTTCATGGCGTTCACCGGCACCGCGACCTCGGCGGAGACGATCAGCAAGGCGGTGGACCGCGCGCTGGGCACGCTGATCGGCGTCGGGGTCGCGATCTTCTTCGCCGATCTGACCAACGGCAACCTGATCGGCGTCGGAATCGTCATCCTGGCGTCGGTCCTGGTCGGCTTCTTCCTGATGCGGTTCACCTATCTGCTCGCGGTCGTGTTCATCACGACCATGGTCGCGCAGCTTTACGGTGTGCTGCACGAGTTCTCCAGCGGCCTGCTCCTGTTGCGGCTGGAGGAGACGGCGGTCGGCGCGGTGATCGGCAGTGTGGTGGCGATCTCCTTCCTGCCCACCAGTACTCGCCGGGTCACCCGGGTGGCCCGGCACAACCTCTTCGTCGCCGTGGCGGATCTGGTGGCGGCGACCGGCCGGCAATTGCACGGCCAACGCGGAAACAACGGTTCCGCCGACAACACCGGGGAACCCGACGACCTGCGGGCCTCGGCACGCGCCGCCGACGCCGCGCTGCAGCAGCTCCTGATCATCGCCCGGCCCTGGACGCTGCCCGCGCTCTTCGGCTCGGAAAGCCCGTTTCCCGGTGCCCGCACGGTGCGCCATCGCCTGGCGACGTACTCGATGCTGGCCGGCCAGGCCCGCAGTCTCGCGATCCTCGTGCACACTCATCCGCGGCCCGGAGTCCATCTGGGCACGGCGCTGGCCCGGATCTGCGACCTGCTGGCGAGTCGGGTCCGCGCGCTCGGCGAAGACTCTTCGCCGGAAACGCTCCAGACCGGGCAGGTGTCCCGCCGCCTCGACGCCATCGGCCTGACCCTGGTCAGCTGGTACGGCGTGACCAGGGAGGAACCGCGGCAGATGCTCACCTGTCTGCGCCACCTCGACGGGATCTCCCGCCGCATCGCGGGCGGGAGCCTCGACCCCGCCAGCGAGGTGCCCGCCCGGCAACAGCCTTCGCCCGCCGATCTGGTCACCGCACCGGCCACCTCCGGCGCGGCGGTGCCGTCCCCGGCCCCGTCCCCGGAGCGACGCTGCGCGGCGATCCGGGGCCTGGTGTCCGGCTCGGATCACCTGCCGGTGCGCGCCGTGGTCACCCTGATCGACAACGACGGGCGCCAGGTCAGGCGGACCGAGACCGATCCCGACGGCCGGTACGCGCTGACCCCGCCCGACGAAGGCGCCTACCTGCTGGTCTGCACGCCCGCCCGCGGAGCCGCGACGCGGACCGCACCCCGGGCGAGGGCCTTCGTGGCCGACGGCCGCCCGGCCACCTGGGACATCGTGCTGCCCGGCTGCCGGATCACCCCGTGACCGGGTTTTCCCGCCGTGGCACACCACATCGCCGCGATCGCGCTAGGTGTGGCCGGTCAGCGTCGTCAGCGGGATCTGCCAGCTCACCACGGTGCCGCCCGCAGGGCGGTCGGCGAGGGTGAGCGAACCGCCGAGTGCCGCGGCGCGCTCGGCCATCTCGCCCATACCCGCGCCGTGCGCGCTGGCGGGCAGCCCCCGCCCGTCGTCCTCGACCCGCGCGACGAGTTGCCCGGGTGCGGAATCCGGCTGCACGTCGACGGTCACGGTGACATGACTGGCGCCCGAATGGCGCGCGACGTTCGACAGGGCTTCCCGCAACACCGCCAGCAAATGGTTTCCCGCCTGCTCGCCCAGCAGACCGTCCACCCGGCTGTCCACCCGGGACGTCGTGGCGACACCGGCCGCCTCCGCCGTGGTGGTGACCAGGTCCTGGACGCGACGGCGCAGCGCCGGTTCCGCCGAAGTCGCGCCCCGCATGGCGAACACCGCCGAGTTCAGCTGCCGGATGACCTCGTCCACGCCGGTCACGGCGTGACGCACCCGCCGTGCGGCCTCCTCCCGCGGGATGATGTCGACCGCCGCGGTGAGGTCGATGCCGATCTCGAAGAGTCTGCTGACCACGGCCGCGTTGAGGTCGCGGGCGATCCGTTCGCGGTCCTCCAGCACGGCCAGCCGGGCGGCGTCGCGGCGGCGCTCGGCCAGTTCCAGCACGATCGCGGCCTGCGCGGCGAAGGGCTCCAGCAGGTGGATCACGCTGCTGACCACCCCGGCGCGGTCCGGCTGGTTGGACACGGCCAGCACCCCGCGCACGGCCCCGGCGGTGCCGAGCGGAACCGCCAGCGCGGTGCCGGCGGCGGCCTCGTGGTCCGGACCGGTGTCGCGGTCCGGGTCCAGGTCGATCATCGACCGGCCGGACCGGTAGACCCGCACGCTCAGCGGCGTCGCGTCCTCCCCCGGCGGGCCGGTGATCGGCAGGGACAGCGCCCGGTAGGCCTCCGCGTTCGCCCCCACGGCGGCGGCGGTGACCAACCGCTCACCGTCCAGATCCGGCACCATGACGGTGGCCCGGTCGGCGCCGGCGATCTCCCGCGCCCGGGTGGCGATCAGCTCCAGCACCTGCCCGGTCGGCGCGCCGGCCAGCACGGCGGTGGTGATGTCCGCGGCGGCCGCCAGCCGCAGGTTCGCCTGCTGCACCTCCTGGCTGCGCGTGTACACCTCGGCCTGCATCGCCGCCAGCTCACCCGCCGCACCTTCCGGGAGCAGCGGGTCACGCGGTGCGGGGACCCAGTGCTGCAGGAAGTCGGTGACCTCCTCGCCGCGGTGCAGGATCAGCTCCACCTCGCCGTTGTGGTCGATGACCGGCGAATTGACCACGCTCCAGTAGCGCTGCTCGACCACCCCGGGCCGGCCCGGTGCCGCCACGTCGTAGCGCTGCAAGGCCATGGCGTGCCGCTGCCGGGTGATCAGCACGCGTTCCAGTGAGGCCCGCAGCGCGTCCGCTCCGTCGGGGTCGTCCGGGAACGCCGTGAAGACCTTCTCCCCGACCAGTTCGGCGCGGCTCCGGCCGGAAATCCGCTCGTAGCCGTCGTTGACCGCTCTGAACACGAAATCCGGCGACAACAGCGCCAAGGGGGACGGACCTGCCCGGAAAACGGCCTCGTAGTCGATCAGCGTCATCGCCAACACCCATCTCTCACAGCTGCCGTGGCGGCACACCCGCGCCGCCCCGCCACATCCCCATGGTCTTCCCCCCACGCGCTCGGGGGAACAGCTGTGACCGGCCCGATTCAGGCTCGCGTACTCCGCGTCGCCGATCGGACACGGTGGCACACCAGGTGTCGCCAGGGTGGCTACTGTCCGAGATGGACCGCGAGCATCTCGGTGACGAAGGCATGGTCTTCCGCCTGTGGAAGACCGGAGACCGTGACCGTGCCGACCACGCCCACATCGCGGACGCGGATCGGGAAGGCACCGCCGTGGGCGGCATGGGAAACAGGTGTCACGCCCGCGGCCTCGTCCAGCACCCTGCCCTGGGCCGCCAAGCGGCGGCCGACCAGGTACGACGACGCCGAGAACCGGTTGACCACGTTGATCTTGCGCTCGATCCACGCGTCGTTGTCCGGGGTCGTGCCCGGCAGCGCGACATGGAAAAGCTGGTGACCGTGGCGGCGGATGTCGATCGTGACGGGCAGTCCGCGCGCGGTCGCCTCGGCCACCATCGCGCTGCCCAGTCGCCAGGCGTCGGCGGTGTCGAACCGGCTGAACACCAGCCGAGCCTCTTGTGCTTCCAGGTCGGCGAGCAGTGTTTCCGCGTTCGGGGTGAGTTCGGGCATGCCGGGGATTCTCGCACGCGAACGGGCCATGACCGCCCGCCGAAATCGTCAACGTCACAGCGCGGCGCCGCGCTGATCACCTCGCTGACCGCCGCGCCCCCTTACCCCGCCCGGAGATACGGAGATTCAGCGCCCGGGCCCGAGCGAGACCGCGCCCTTGCGGTGCCCGTTGTGCCGGGCGATCACCCGGTCCGCGCCGCCCCGCGCGGCGACTCCCGCGGGCCGGTGCCGATCGGCGGGCAGCACCCGCTTCGAGGTGCTGCGCTCGGCCAGTCGCAGCGACTGCGCGGAGGTGATCCACTCTTCGGCGGGTTCGGCGATCTCCAGCAACAGCGCCTCGAACTCCGACCTCGTGGTCTCCAGGATGTGCGGGGCCGCGAGCCAGCGCAGCACGGAACGTCCCGTGACGGCCATGCGCTGCCGGGGCGAGGTGACCAGCCGCTCGTCGAAGTAGCGGATCAGCACCTCGTCCACGGTGTCCCAGGCATTGGTCGCGCCGAAGAGGTCGAGCACGTCCTCCGCGCCGAGGATCGCGAACGCCTCGGTCAGCAGCTGCATGACCTCCACCCGCAGCACGTTCAGGTGCCCGTAGGAGGTGAACTTCAGGTTGTTGCGCAGGTCGAGCCCGCTGCGGCGGACGACGGCGATGCTGCCGAAGCTCGGGTCGTAGGCGCGCTCGCGGATGACGTCGGAAATCCACTTGTCCCGCCAGAACAACGCGACCTGGTTGGAGAACTGGGTGAACAGCTGGTGGAAATCGGTGTTGGGCCGGGACTGCGCCGAGCCCGGTCCGCGACCGTAGCCGAGCACCCGGCGGTAGGCGTCGATCCGGTCCCGCTTGGTGTAGCGCAGGACGTCGCGCCGGTCGAACCGGTACAGGCCGAACGCGCCCGGCCCGTCGGAAAGCCGGATCGCGCCGCGCTGGAAGAGCTCCTGCAGCTTCTGCACCACCCGGAACACCCCGATGCGTTCGTGCTGGTACAGGTAGTACAGGTCGCCGACCGCGATGACCCGCTCGGAAGCGACCGTCTCGTCGTAGGCCTCGACGCCGGGCGGCATGCGGGTGGCGCCGAGATTTCCCGCCGCCGTCTCGCCGAGCCCGACCAGCTGCGCGATCCCGCCGTCGGCCGGACCGGGCTGGGTGCGCTGCTCGGTCTCCACGGCGAAAAGCATGTCGTCGAGCTGTTTGAGGATCGCGTCCGCGAGCTTGGGGTCGCTGCCGAGCTGGTTCGACAGCTTGCCGGCGACCTGCCTGCGCAGCGCGGCGACCCGGTCGAACAGTTCGCGGTATTCCTTCTCGGTGGCCATGGCCTTCCTCCGCTGGTCCGGTGTTTCCGGGTCAGTTCCCGGTCGCGCGCTTGCGGGATGTCCGCGACGAGCGGGCCGGAGCCTGCTCTCCGCTCGCGGTGCCGCCCGTATCGGCCGTCTCGCCGACCGGGGGACCGCCCTGTTCGCGCAGCTCCGCCACCGGCGGCACCGCCGGGGTCCGCGACGAGCGCGCGGACGGCGCGGGGTCCGGTGGTGCCGGATCCGCCGGGGCGGGCGCCGGCGGTACCGGAGCCGGTGGCACGGGAACCGGCTGCCCCGAAGACGGCGGAACCGGATCCGGCTGTCCCGGTGGCGCGGGAACCGGCGGCGCCGGTACCGGCGGCACGGGAGCCGGTGGCACCGGGCTCGGCGGGACCGGCGCCGGCTGACCGGACGGCGGCCCGGGGTCGGGCTCCGGCCCGATCGGCGCGGCGATCCTGATCACCTCCTGCAGGTGATCGTCGAGTTCGTCGATGGCCCGTTGCACCCGGAAGCTGAAGAACCCCGGAGGCAGGCTCGCGCGGTAGTTGCCGGGCACGTCGCTGGTGTCCCCGCCCGGCCGCGGCAGTGCGGCGACGAACCGTTCCAGGCGCGTGGCGACCTGGACGAAGGCCGTGCCCACCCCCTCCTTGCCGGCGGATTCGATCAGCTGCCGTCCTTCCAGCGTCGCGAACTCGCTCACCCACCGCAGCAATCCGCCCAGCGCCATCGAGCCGCCGTCGGGATCGGGCACCCGCAGGACCTCCAGTTCCTCCTGCTGCACACCGACCGACGCCAGCGCCGAGGTGACCTCGTCCACCTGGACCGCCACCGCCGACAACAGCTGCGACAGCGCCGCGACCGCGGGCCCGAAGAACGGCGGCACACCGCTGGCCTGCGCGTACGGGTCGATCCGGTCGCGGGCGTCGAGCCAGCCGCGGTAGAGCGAAACCACCCAGTCGGCCAGGGTGATGAAGGAGGTCTGGACCCGTTCCTCGTCGATCGTGTTGACCTGACCACGGGTCAGCCCCAGCTCGTCACGCACCTGCCCGAGGTGACCGCCGACCCGGTCGGGCACGGGGCCGGTGGCCGGGCCGGCGACCGCGGCCGTCACGGTGGTCGGCCCGAGCAGCAGCACGAAAAGCTGGTCGACGCGCGGCACCCGGATCAGCGGGCTCTCCAGTTCCTTGCGGATCTGCTCCAGTTCGTAGCGCACCAGGGACCGCAATCCCGCGGCGTTCTCCGGGTCCGAAGTGGTCCGCAGCGGCCGCAGCGAGTCGAGCAGCGCGAGCGCGTCCTTGACCGCGCTGCGCGCCCGCGCCGCCAGCGAGGCCTGACCGCCGGTGACGGCGCCCAGATCCGCCTGGATCGCATAGCCACGCGGGGTCCAGGCGGCCTCGGTATGGCCCTGCACCCGGGTCAGCTCGAAACTTCCGGTCAGCGCGGCCTCGAACGCCTTGGTGTCCCCGTCGCGCCACTTCCAGCCCAGCATGTCGCTGATCGCCTGCTGGGCCAGCTGCCCGGGATCGGACGACGACGGGGCAGGACGGGTCACCAGCGGGTAGGCCGTGTCGAATTCCTGCGCGGGCGGCAAACTCGCGCCGCGGTCGTTGTTGATCGTCATGAGGATGCCCCACACTTGTCGAGTTCGGCCAGTTCCACTACTTCTCGCCAGCACCGCAACATCGCGTTTTCCGCGGCCGCCAGGCAATCCGCGCAGCGGTCGGCCCCGGTCCGGATGCTGCGTGCCCAGCCCCGCCACTGACCGCCCCGCCCGTGCACCGCGTGGACCAGACCACTGACCGCGGTGTGCGAACGGAAGTCGGCCTCGAGGCTTCGGCGCAGACGCACCAGCGCGGTGGCCGCGGCGTGCAGCGCCTCCGCGGTGGGCCCGAGTTTCCCGGTCGCGATCGCGGGGTGCAGTTCGGCGCCGCCGTCGGCGACCACCTCGGCCAGGCGGTCCGAAACGGCCAGCCCCTCGCCGGGCGGGCGGTCCTCGACGACGCTGACCTCCAGTGCCCGCCACGCCTCGGCCAGCTCGGCCAGCCGGCGCCCCAGCACCGCGAACTCGGCGCGCAGCGTCATCGCGATCGCCTTCCCAGTTCCTCCATGAAGAAGCCGACCAACCGCTTCGGCGGCGCCATGCGCCGGCGCAGGGCGAACCGGACCGCGCCGATCAGGAACCGCTCCGGCACCACACCCGGGGAGACGCCGCGCGCCAGCCGGTCCGCGGCCTCCTCGATCATGGCCTGTTCCTTGGGCTCGAAGCGCATGACGCCGGCCAGCGGCCGGTGCCCGAGCGACGGAAACGACGTGTAGCACATGGCATCCACCACCAGCGGTATGGCGCGGGCGGCGGTGCCGAGCAAGGCGGCGGGCGCGTCGACGAGTTCCGCGCCCGGATACAGTTTCCGCCAGGTCGTGGCGTAGGCGTCGGCATGCCGGGCGAATCCCATGCGGCGCAACAGTTCGATGGACAGCTTCGCCCGCAGATACGGCACCGGGTGCACCGCGCGCGGCGAGAACCGCAGCGATTCCGGGCCGGTCCGCCCGATCACGTCGAACAGCGAGCCGACCACCTCGGGACCGCCCAGCAGGAGCGCGGCGAGGTCGGCGAAGGTCTCCCGGTTCCACCGCACCCAGATCGACACCACCCGGCGCGGCACGCCCGCCTCGGTCAGCCGGGCCGCCACCTGCAGCGGGATCGCCCTGGCCAGCCCGAGATCGTTCTGCAGGTTGTGGCTGACCTCGTGCAGCACCGCGCCGAGCGTCCATGGATTCACCAGCCGGTGGTAGGGCAGCTGGATCAGCGGGAACGGATTGATCCGGTTTTCCAGGCGCCGCAACGGAATTCCCCGCCGCGAGGTGGCCGGCCCGGACCCGGTCTCCAGGTAGCAGAACGGCGGCGGTGTCGGGATGGGACGCCAGCGGCCGATTCCCAGGTACGAATACTGGTAACAGTCCAGCGCGATCCGGTCGCAGGCCACCAGCCACGGCGCGAACGGGCCCTGCCGTTGGTTGAACAGATCGAGATAGAACGCCCAGACCCGTTCCGTGGCGCGTACCCACCGGTGCGCACGGGACTTGGCGCGCAGCAGCTCTTCCCGTTCCCGCGGGCCCGGGTGCTGCTCGACGGCCCGTGCCGCACCCCGCAACGTCGTGGTCGCCGTGTGCAGGGGCCGGCGCAGCGTCGCCATCATCGCGTTGACCGCGACCAGATGCGCCCGGCTCGGCCCGGTGGCCGGGTCGCCGAACTCCGACCAGCGGAACGGCCGCAGCGCCGCCACGTGCCGCTCGGCGTTCGTCGCCTGGGTCAGCGCCCAGTCGCGCAGCCCTTCGCCGGGGACCGGTGGCGACCCGGTGCCCCGCGCGCGGTCTCCCCCGTGCGCGGTGGTGGCACCGGAGACCGCGGGCGGGTCAGCGACGGCGCGCACGGCCCCGGGCCCGCTTGCCGCGGACCGCGCCCGCCCGGCGTGTCCTGCTCACCCGGCGCCGCGCGGCGCCCGCCCGTGCCCGCGGCGCGGCCCGCCGAGCCCGCGCCGGCGCGCCCCGCCGTGTCCCGGCCCGGCCCCCGGTCGCGTTCAACGCGTGCCCGACCAGCCTGCGCGAGACGTACCGGCCGTCGATCGGCTGTCCCTGCGCGTAGCGGTGACCGACGTCCTTCGCGGTGCGCGCGAGGATCTTCGGCACCTGGCGGACGGCCTGACGCGTTGCCGGGTTGCGCCACAACCGCTTGCCCAGGCTGACCGCCCCGCGGATGAGCTTCGGCGCGTGTTTGATGATCTTCGGCGCGGCCCACTTGGCGGCCTGGATCGCCAGCGGGGCCAGCGCGCCCAGGAACGCCTCGGCCTCGGCCTCGGTTTCGGCGTTTTCCGCCTGCAGGGCCAGTTCCGCCATCAGCTCGGCGTCCGGGTAGACGCGCCGCGCCGGGTTGGCGAACGCCTCGTCCTCCCCCTCGGTCTCGCCCTCGAACTCGGCCTCCAGCTCCCGCACGAGATCCTCGAACTCGCCTTCGGAGTCGGCGAAGTCCTCGAACTCGTCTTCGAGTTCGTCCTCCAGTTCGCGGGCCGTGGCTTCGAACTCGTCCTCGAACTCGTCCTCCAGCTCGCCCTCGAACTCGTCCTCCAGTTCGTCTTCGAACTCGTCCTCCAGCTCCCGGGCCAGCTCGTCTTCCAGCTCGCCTTCCACGGCCGGGTAGCGACCGTTCATGACGGTTCCTCCTGCTCTCCTGCGGCGAAGCTCAGATCCCCTGGAGATCCCGGCGCCGGGTGCGCCGGTGAGCACTTGCAGACAGTGGACGCGCGCGGGGCGGCGGCCGGTAGTCGCACGTTTGACCGAAGCACGGCTGGACTACTTACTTCCGGTGTCACCCGAATCGACGATGCGCGGCGGGTGTTTTGTCTGTTTGCTGGGGACAGGGTGGAAGTTGTCCAGGGGGAGGCGAGGTCGATGACGACCGAATCGGTCCGGTCACCGGTGAACGCGCGGCCCGGCCGTTCCCGGGCGGCACCGGAGGATCCGGTCGACGACCACGCCGTGCGGC
This sequence comes from Amycolatopsis sp., assembly GCA_035685725.1. Classification (GTDB taxonomy): domain Bacteria; phylum Actinomycetota; class Actinomycetes; order Mycobacteriales; family Pseudonocardiaceae; genus Amycolatopsis_E. The sequence goes on from DASSAD010000057.1 coordinate 38,310, forward strand.
ACCTCGTCCGCGCCCTCGTCCGCCGGGTCTCGGAACTGGTGGGGCCGGAAGGGGGACCGGGGCCCGTGCTGGACTTCACCGAGGGTGGCCTGCGCTGCCTGCTCGTACCGACCAGACCGCGTGCGCACGAACTGCTCAGCCCGCGCGAGTACGAGATCGCCCGCATGGTCGGCCTCGGCTACACCAACCGCGCGATCGCCGCGGTGCTGGAAATCAGCCTTTACACCGTTTCCACGCATATGCGCCGCATCTTCACGAAGCTGGGCGTCGGGAGCCGGGCCGCGATGGTGGCGGCACTGTCCACCGGCCCCGACCTCACCGGCGTGCCCGAGCCCGAACGTCCGCACGGCCCGGCGGCGAGCGAATTCCGTTAGGGCCGGCCGGGATCACCGTCCGTCCGGAAGAGAATCCACCGACATCGTGTCCTTTGTGGACTCCACGCCCCGTCGTCACGGCACCGTGCCGTCACTTCGCGGGCCGAGCCGCCCCGCGGGGCGCGAGGTATCGTGGCGGTACGCGGGAGAGGAGCGAGACGTGGGAATCGTGTCGCCCGGATTCCACGGCCGCGGGAGACCGGCCGTGGAACTGCCACCAGGCCAGTATCTGACCGAGGATTTCCCGGTGCTCTCCGCCGGGCCGACGCCGCGCGTCGCGCTGGAGAACTGGGAATTCACCGTCGACACCGAAACCGGCGGGCACCATCGGTGGTCGTGGCGGGAAATGCGGGCGCTGCCCGCCGAAGCGGTGACGACCGACATCCACTGCGTGACCCGGTGGTCCAAACTGGGCACCCGGTGGTTCGGCGTCTCGCTGGACACGCTGATGGCCGAAGTGGATACTTCCGCGGACTTCGCGTTGGCGCTTTCCTACGGTGGCTACACCACGAACCTGCCGCTGGAAGATCTGCTCGACGGTCGGGCCTGGCTGGCCTACCGCTACGAGGACGAGGATCTTCCGGCCGAGCACGGCGGCCCCGCCCGGCTTCTCGTGCCGCACCTGTACTTCTGGAAGTCGGCGAAGTGGGTGCGCGGGATCCGGCTGCTGAACGAGGACGAACCTGGATTCTGGGAGACACTCGGCTACCACGACTACGGCGACCCATGGCGCGAACAGCGGTATCAGGGCGACTGAACGGGCGCCGGATGGCCTGGCGGGTGGCCACGCTGGTGGACACCGTCCGGGAAACCCCGACGGCGCGCACCCTCGTGTTCGAGGTGCGCGGCTGGCCAGGGCACCTCGCCGGCCAGCACGTGGACGTGCGGCTGACCGCCGAGGACGGCTACCGTGCCCAGCGCAGCTACTCGCTGGCCGGCCCGGCCGACGGCGACCGGGTCGCGCTGACCGTGCAGGAGGTGCCCGACGGGGAGGTTTCCCCGTATCTGACGAGCGGGCTTTCCCTCGGCGATCCGGTCGAGCTCCGGGGACCGGTCGGCGGCTGGTTCGTGTGGCGGCCCACCGAGGAGGCACCGGTGCTGCTGGCCGCCGGCGGCTCCGGGATCGTGCCGCTGATGGCGATGCTGCGGGCGCGGCGCGCGGCGGGCAGCAGAGTGCCGTTCCGGCTGATCTACTCGGTGCGCGGTCCGGATGACCGCTACTACCTCGGCGAGCTGACCCGACCGGAAGCGGGCGTCGACGTCAGCTACGTCTACACCCGCGCCGCCCCCGAGGAGTGGCCCGGACCGCCGCACCGGATCGGGGTCGCGGACGTGCACACCGGCGGCTGGCCGGCTGAGTTCACCCCGAACTGCTTCGTCTGCGGGCCCACCGGGTTCGTGGAGACCGTGGCGGACATCCTGGTCGCGCTTGGCCACGATGCGCACCGGATCAAGACCGAGCGGTTCGGGCCGACGGGCGGCCCAGTGGCGCCGTTCGCGGCCCGACCCCGCGAGACGCGAGGAGGCTGACGTGGACTGGAGTAGCGAGCCGGTCACCGACGGCAACGCACTGGCGGGCCCGCTGGCGGAGATCTTCGCCGTGGACATGACCACCGCGCTCGCCCGCTGCGCGAACTGCGGGCTGACCGGTCCCGTGGCCGCGCTGCGGGTCTACGGCCAGGCACCCGGTGACGCGCCGGGGATGGTCGCGCGCTGTCCGGGCTGCACATCGGTGGTGTTGCGGGTCACCCGGAGCCCGGGCGCGGCATGGCTGGACCTGCGCGGCGCCACCTCCCTCCGGGTCGGCCTGCCCGATTGACCCGGGCTCCCTCGGCGTGTCACACCGCGAGTGCCACTGCCGCGCGGGCGGTCCGTGTCAGACTCGCGGCGATGTACACCCCTTCCGACCTCGCCGACCTGCTCGAGTGCGAGCACCGCAGCATCCTGAACCAGGCGCTGGCCGCGGGTCTGCCCGGCGCGCCGCGACCGGGCAGTGGAACCGATCAGCTCGCCGCCCGGCACGGGCGGGCGCACGAGGAGGCGACGCTGACGCGGCTGCGCGCCGAGCGCCGCGTGGTGGTCGAGATCGACGACCGCGACCCGGTCGCCGCGGCGGCGGCGACCGGGGAAGCGCTCGCCTCCGGCGCACCCGTGATCTACCAGGCGGTCTTCCACGACGGCGACTTCTCCGGACGCGCCGACTTCCTGCTGCGTGACGAGCAGGGCCGGTACGAGGTGTACGACACGAAGCTGGCCCGGCGCGCGAAACCGGCCGCCGTCGTCCAGGTGACCGCCTACGCCGACGCGCTGCGCCGCGCCGGCTGGCCCGCGGGTCCGCGGATGCACCTGCTCCTCGGGGACGGCAGCACTCGGACACTGCGGGTCGACGACTTTCTGCCGCTGCTGCACCGGTTGCTCGACCGGTTGCGCACGCGCCCGGCCGAGCTGCCCACCCGGTTGTGGGCCGACGAACGCCCGGCCTGCACCGGCTGCCGCTATGCCGGGCACTGCTCGGCCGGCCGGGAGGCCGACCGGGATCTCTCGCTGGTGGCCGGACTTCGCGGCGACCAGCGCCGCAAACTCGTCGAAGCGGGGCTGGGCACCATCGACGCGCTCGCCGCCGCACGCCCGGACGACCGGCCGCCGGAGTTGTCGACGACCTCGTTCACGGTGTTGCGCGCGCAGGCCGCGCTGCAGGTCCGCCAGGACGCCACGGGCGAGATCGCCTACGAAATCGTCGATCCGACCGTCCTCGCCGCGCTGCCCTCTCCCGCGCCCGGCGACGTCTTCTTCGACATGGAAGGCGACCCCTTCGCACTGTCGGGAACCGGGCTGGAATACCTGTTCGGTGCCGTCACCGCGGACGGGGTCGAGCGGTTCACCGCGTTCTGGGCCCACAACCGCGCTCAGGAAAAACGGGCCTTCGAAGAATTCGTGGACTTCGCCGCCACCCGGCTCGCCGAACATCCCGGCTCGCACATCTACCACTACGCCCCCTATGAAAGCACCGCGATCAAGCGGCTCGCCGCCGTGCACGGAACGCGCGAGGAAGCCGTCGACCACCTCTTGCGCAGCGGGGCGCTGGTGGACCTGTATGCGGTGGTGCGCAAGGCATTGCGGGTCTCGCAGCGGTCCTACTCCATCAAGTACCTCGAACCGCTCTACATGCCGGACGCGCGCGAAGGTGACGTGCAGACAGCGGTTTCCAGCATCGAAGCATACGAAGATTATCTGACCCTTTCCCGGGACGGGGAAACCGCCCGCGCGGAAGAGGTGCTGCGCGGAATCAGCGATTACAACGAATACGACTGCGTGTCGACGCTGCGGTTGTTCGAGTTCCTGCACAAGGTCCGCGTCGACGCCGGAGTCGAACTCGCGGTGCCCGACCAGGAATCCGCGGTCGACGCGCTGGTGCGCACCACCGAGGAGGAACTGGCCGACGAACGCCGCGCCGAACGCGCCGCGCGACTGGCCGCCCTGGTCGATCCGCTGCTCGACGGCCTGCCCGAAGACCCGGGCGAATTCACCGACGACGAGCGAGCCCGCGCGCTGCTGGCCGCGTCGGTCGGCTATCACCGGCGGGAAACGAATCCGGCGTGGTGGGAGTATTTCCGCCAACTCGCCGCGCCGCTCGGCGACCTCGAAGTGGACACCACCTGCGCTGTTCCCGTCGCGGTGCGGGCGCAGGAGTGGGTCCCGCCCGCGGGCCGGGCCCGCACGGCGAAGCGGACGGTGGTGATCGCCTGCGATCCCGACCGGCCGCACCCGTTCGGCCCCGGCGACGATGTGCGCCTGCGCTACGGCGAACTAGCGCGGGACGCGAAGGTCGTCGCCGCTTCGGCCGTGGAACTCACCCTCGAGGAAAGCTGTCGTCCCGGCGAGGAGCACGGCGAGCGCCCGGTCGCGGTGCTTCCCGGCAGTCCCATCCGGCCGTCACCGAAGGACGAGGCGGTCGCCGATCTCGCCCGGCTGGTCGTCGACGCGCTCCCGGCACTTCCCGCCCACCCCGGCGTCGACCTGCTTCGCCGGACGGCGCCCCGGCTGCGCGGCAGGAGCGGACTGCCCGCACCGGGCGGCGATCTCGTCCGCACGGTGATCGAAGCGGTCGACGCGCTCGACGGCTCGGCACTGGCCGTGCAGGGACCGCCCGGGGCGGGCAAGACCTACCTCGCCGGGAAGCTGATCGCTCACCTCGTGCGGGCGGGCAAGACCGTCGCGGTCACCTCCACCAGCCACAAGGCGGTCGAAAACGTGCTCGCGGCCGCCAAGCGGAACGCGCCGGATCTGCCCTGTGCCAAGCGCCCCGGGAAAGCGGCGGACCCCGAGGTGCCGTGGGATCAACCGAAAACGAACCCGGCACTGGTGAAATGGCGGCAAGAACACGACACCGGGCACCTCGTCGGCGGCACGGCGTGGACCTTCGCCAACGCCGCGATGCGCGAACAACCCTTCGACGTGCTGATCATCGACGAAGCGGGACAGTTCGCGCTCGCCGACGCGCTCGCGGTGTCGCTGTGCGCCCGGAACCTGGTGCTGCTGGGCGATCCCCAGCAACTTCCCCAGGTCGTGCAGGGCACCCATCCGGCGGGCGCGGAGGCATCCGCGCTGGGGCACCTGATCGGCGACGCCGACATCATCCCGCCGCGGCTGGGCTACTTCCTCGACGAGACCCGCCGCATGCACCCCGCGGTGTGTGAACCGGTGTCACGGCTGTCCTACGCCGGTCGGCTGCACGCGCACCCGTCCACCGCAGGACGCGGTGTCGAGGGCATCGCCGCGGGGCTGTACCGCGCCGAAGTCGACCACCACGGCAACACGACCCGGTCGATCGAGGAAGCCCAGGCAGTGACCAGGATCGTGGCGCGCGTGCACGGCCTGGCCTGGACCGACCACGGCACCACACCCCCCGCCGACCACACCACCAGGCCACCCGCCGACAGCATCGCCGGACCACGCCGGGACGGCACCACCCGGCGACTCGCCGACAGCATCGCCGAACGCGGGGACGGCACCACCCGGCGACTCGGCGACGCCGACATCATGGTGGTGGCGCCGTACAACCTGCAGGCCCGGGTGGTGACCCGTGCCCTCGCGGCGGCCGGCTTTCCCGGCGTCCGGGTCGGCACGGTCGACCGGTTCCAGGGCCAGGAAGCGCCGGTCGTGATCGTGACCATGACGTCGTCGTCCGCGGTCGACCTGCCCCGCGGACTGGACTTCCTGCTTTCCCGGAACCGACTCAACGTCGCGCTTTCCCGGGCCCAGGCGCTCGCCGTCCTGGTCTGCTCGCCCAAACTGGTCGAAGCCGACATCCGCACCGTCGACCAGATGCGCCTGGTCTCCGGCATGATCGGCCTCCTCACCACCGCCCACCCCTGGCCCACCCCCTAACCCCACCACCCCTCCGCCGTGTCCCCCGCTCCGGTCGGCGAGTCCCCTCGTCCCGCGCGCGTGTCCCCTCCTCCGGTCGCCGAGTCCTCCGGTCGCCGTACCGTGTCCCCGGGTGGCAAGCAGCGACACCGCCACCAGCAACGACGTCTCGGCCCGGCCCGACCGACTTTCGCCCGGCCGGAGAAGCGAAAACGCGCGCAGCAAGGAAGAACCGCCGGGCCCACGGCCGAACGTCCGCGATCACCCGCGGATCAGGACCGGCCCGGGCTTCAGACGCCGTGGTCGGCCACCACCACGATCGGCCGGTCGACGATCCGGCTGCCATAGAGTTCGGTGACGTCCACCGGCCGATCCCCGAGGTCCGCCGCGATTTCACTTGTCCAGCCCCTGATCGCGTCGCGAGCAGCGAGCAGCGGTGTCATCCCGGCGAGTAAACGTTCCCGCTCGGGCGCGGCCAGCCAGCCGCCGTACGATTCTTGCGACTCCCACCGCGAGACGACGCCGACATCGGTCGGATTCTCCCTGGGCAGCACCAGTTCGCCGCGGATCAGGCCGTATGCGAGCCCACCCTCGATGACCCGAGCGCTCCGGTAGTACTCGACGAGGTCGTGCAGCCGCCCTTCGGCGGGTCGCAGCGCCAGGAAAGCACTGATCATGAGGCGTTCTCCTCCCAGGCGGGTTTCCCAGCGGCATCAAGTTCGCGGCGGCGCACCGGAACGCCCAGCCCCGCCGGCCCGCAATACCGGTCGCCAATACCGGTCGCCTGCCAGCAGGACCGCGCTCATCGTTTCGACCCGCTCACCGAGTCATCAAGCTACCCATAGCCGCGGGCGGGT
>DASSAD010000058.1:0-15476 GCA_035685725.1 Amycolatopsis sp.
GTGCATCCGGAGCGTCCACCCGTCAAAATGGCACGGTGGTGACACCGACAACCCAGCTGAATGCGACTGAGCAGGACACGCTGGTCAAGCAAATCGGGCTGGCCCTGCTGCGAGCCGCTCCGCCGGACTGGAGGCGGGTGAGCGCGCAGTACCGTGCGGTCGGCCGGTACCACGAGCTGACCGGAGAGATCCTCACCGAGGACGGCACGGTACGGGAGTGGACCGCCACTCACGACATCGCGGCGTTGTTCGGCAGACTGCGCGCGGGGATGTACCGGGAGGGCCGGGGCACCTGGTTCAACGCCCGTTACCAGCTCGACCATCCATCGAGTTACAACCTCGAGTACGACCGGGACGAGCCGCGCTGGAACCTGGCGGCACCGCCCCAGGCCTACGCCGACGAACTCAGGATGTTCCCCCGCGCCGACGAGAACGTGCCGGAGTGGCTGCTGCGCCGGACCTCCGGACCCGCGCCCGAACCGGCGGGGCCGCGGTTCCGGGTCGCACGGATCTTCGACGGGCAGGACGCCGGCGGCCGCCCGGTGCTCAACCGGCAGGAGCTCGACTCCGACGAGTTGGACCGGCTGTTCGAATATCTCAGCACCGCCCCGGTGGTGCTGTCCGAACGCGGCCTCGATCTCGACCGTCTGGCCCCCGCGCCGGTCCCCAAGGTGCCGGTCGCCTTCCACACCGACGGCGTCTGGATCTGGCCCGCGGCGGTCAACTTCTACCTCCAGGAATACAACGTGGCACCGGAGAGCGAGCTGGTGGCGCACGTCCGGTCGACCGGATACTCGCTGCCGGAGGTGCCCGACCACACGCTGCAGGCCGCCGCCGCGCAGCTCGGCCGCGGCGCTCCGCCCCCGATCCCGCCGCGCGTGCAGCGCTCGATGTCCGAGCCGACGACGGTCGCCGCGCCGGTCGCGCCGCCCACTCCGGAGCCCGAAGCGCCCCGCCAGGAGGACTTCACCGGCGCACGCCGGGAAGAGTTCACCCCGGCCCGTCCGGACGACTTCGGCGCCACCCGGCGCCCGGAAGACTTCGGCTCCCCGCGCCAGGAAGGCTTCGCCTCGGGAGCACGCGAGGACGCCGGCGCCGGCCGCCAGGAAGACTTCACCGGCACACCGCGCCAGGAAGGCTTCAGCCCCGGCACCCCCGGCCGCCAGGAAGAGTTCAACGCCACCCGGCAGGAAGGCTTCAGCCCCGGCACCCCCGCCCGGCCGGAAGAAAGCAGCTCACGCCAGGAAGGCTTCGGCCGGCGCGAGGACTTCAACCCCGGGCGCCAGGAAGGCTTCGGCGCCCCGCGCCAGGATGGCTTCGGCACCCCGCGCCTGGAGGAGTTCACCCCCACCCGCCAAGAAGACTTCAGCGGCCCACAGCGCTCGGAAGAATTCACCCCCACCCGCCAGGAAGGCTTCGGCTCGGCACCGGGCGAGGACGCCGGCCCCGGGCGCCAGGAAGACTTCACCGCCACACCCCGCCAGGAAGGCTTCGCCCCCGGCACCCCCGGCCGCCAAGAGGACTTCGGCGCCCCGCGCCGGGAGGAGTTCACGCCCGCTCGCCAGGAGGACTTCGACTCCCCCCAGCACCCGGAGGACTTCACGGCCGGGCGCCAGGAGGACTTCGGCTCTCCCCAGCACGACGAGGAGCCCGAGGAAGCGCCGGTCGAACGACCGACCACCTTCACGCCGGCGCTGCCCGTCGATTCCGGTCCGCCTCCGGTGGCGCGGCCCGAGCCCGAGCCGGAAGAGCCGGAGACGCCGCCCGCGCCCGACGAGGCGCACAGCGCCACCCGGCTGATGTCACCCGCGAAACCCGCCACCGCGCCGCCCCCGACGGAACCGGTGATCGAAACCATGCGACGGCGGCTGGACGATCTGGGGGTGTCGTCCGACGCCTACCGGATCGGCGAACCGGCCGACCAGGGCTGGAGCATGGAAAAAATCGACGCCGGGTGGCGGGTCGGCTGGTACGACCAGGAACTGACGAACCCGGCGGTGTTCGGCGACGCCGAAGACGCCGCGGCCTTCATGCTCGGCAAGCTGCTGCTGGCCCACCGGACCACGCCGCCCGACCCCGACGAAACGCCGATCACCGGTCTGCGCTCCGACCGTCACCGCGAGGAGCCGCCCGTGCCGGAACCGCCGTCGTCACCCCCCGGGGCCCTGTCGGACCGGCTCGACGAACCGGAACCCCCGGCCAGCGAGCCGACCATGCTGACGGCACCGGTGTCTCCGCCACCCGCACCACCGGCCGCGCCACCAGCGCCACCGGCCGCCCCGCGCCGCGAGGCACCGCCACGGCGTCCGGAGACCCCACGACCGGCCGCCGCGAGCGGCTCGGGCGCCCCCGGCGGGTCCGGTGGCGGCCAGCCGCGGCAGATCCAGCCGCTGCCCGGTGAACCACCGCTGACCCTGTTCCGTGGCAAGGAAGTGCGGGAACTGCCACCCGGCAGCGAACTCGACCGCTTCGGCACGCCCAACGGCAACCTCACCTACGCGGCCGGGACGCCGTTCGAGGAGCGTTCGCTCGTACCGGAGTGGGTCAACCGGCCGTATCACATCTACCGCGTGCAGCGCCCGATCGAAGCGCTGGCCGGGGTGGCGATCCCGTGGTTCAACCAGCCCGGTGGTGGTGCGGCCTACCTGCTGCCCACCTCGGTCGACGAACTGCTGGGCACGGGCGACCTCATCGAACTCGACCCAGGCGAACCGCCGATCGAGTAACCCCTCGCCACCGTCGAAGTGAAGGAAGGGGTGTTTCCTACGGAATAGACCGTAGGAAACACCCCTTCCTCCGGTTCGGGGGCAGCGCGGGGCCGAGGGGGCGACCGGGTCAGCTGATGATCAGGCCGTTCGCGGCGGCGAAGGCGATCGCGGTGTCCAGGTCGACCCTGGCACCGGTCAGGGTGGCCTGGACCAGCCCGTCGGCGTCCAGTTTGGTGCCGCGCAGATCCGTGCCGGCGAGGTCCGCGCCGAGCAGGCGGGCCCCGCGCAGGTCGCTGTCCCGCAGTTGCGCACCGGTCAGCACGGCATCGACGAGATTCGCCTCGCGGAACCGCAGTCCGGACAGCTCGCACCGGCGAAGATCGGCGCCGCCGAGGCTCACCAGCGTGAAATCGGTGTCCCTGGGTTTGATCGTGCGCATCCGGCAGTTCACAAAGGACGATCCCAGCAACGAGCACCCGGTCCACACGATGTCGGTGAGGACCGTGCGGTCGAACACGCAGGACCGGAAGGCGGTGCTGGCATGCTGTGATTCACCGAGATCGGCGCGCGTGAAGTCGCATTCGTCGAAGGTGCAGCCATGGGTGACCAACCCCCGCAGGTCCGCCTCGGTGAAATCGCAGCGGACGAAGCTCCGCTTGTCCCACCGGGACTCCGGCAGCACGGCGTCGGTGTAGTCCTGCCCGATTTCCGCGTCGTCCATACGCCGGAGCTTGCCACATCACGGGCACGTGCCCCGGCCGCGGCGAAGCCCTCGGTCACCGGAAGTCACGAGACGTGGAGCGGATCCGCATCGGCAGGTGCTGGAGCCGATCGGCGAGCAGGCTCACCACCCCGTCGGCGCGCTCGACGACGCCGCGCACCAGCAGGGCAGAACTGGTGCGGGCGATCCGGTGGTAGCGGCTCCACAGTCCGGCGGTGCAGATGACGTTGACCATGCCCGTCTCGTCCTCGATGTTGAGGAAGGTGATCCCGCCCGCCGTGGACGGACGCTGCCGGTGGGTGACCGCACCGCCGACGAGCACCCGGGTGCCGTTCTCGACCTCCGGCAACCGGGCCGCGGTGAGCACACCGAGCCGGTCGAGGTGCTCGCGCACGAACTGGGTCGGGAAGCTGTCCGGGGACAGGCCGGTGGCCCAGACGTCGGCGACCGCGAGGTCGATCTCGTCCATGCCCGGCAGGGCGGGCGCCTTCGTCCCGACCCCGCTCCCCGGCAGTTTCTCCGGCCGTTCCTCGGCCACCGCCCCCGCCGCCCACAGCGCCTTGCGCCGATCCCCGCCGGTCTCGGCGAAACAGCCGAAGGCACCCGCCGTGGCCAGCGCTTCAGCCTGCGGCCTGGTCAGCCGCACCCGCCGCGCCACGTCGGACATGGTCTGGAAGGGCCCGTCCCGGTCCCGCTCGGCGACCAGGTTCTCGGCCAGCTCCTGGCCGATCGTCCGCACCGCGGCAAGGCCGATCCGCACCGCGAGCCCGTCGGTGCCGGCCTCGATCGGCTCCAGGGTGGCGTGCGGAAGGCTGGCGTTGACGTCCGGCCCCCGCACCGTGACCCCGTGCCGGCGGGCGTCGGCGACCAGCGACTGAGGCGAGTAGAACCCCATCGGCTGTGCCCGCAACAGTCCCACGCAGAACGCCTCGGGGTGGTAGTACTTGAAAAACGCGCTGGCGAAGACCAGATAGGCGAAGCTGAGCGCATGGCTTTCCGGGAATCCGAAATTGGCGAAGGCCAGCAGCTTGTGGAAGATCTTTTCGATCAGCTCGTCGTCGAGACCGTTGGCCGCAGCCCCCCGGAAGAACCGTTCCCGGAGCCGCTCCATCTTCCTGGTCGAGCGTTTCGCCCCCATGGCATGCCTGAGCTCGTCGGCCTCCGCGGCGGTGAAGTTCGCGACATCGAGCGCGATCTGCATCATCTGTTCCTGGAACAGCGGCACCCCCAGGGTCTTGTCCAGCGCCCTGGCCAGCAGCGGGTGATCGTGCGACCAGCGTTCCCGCTTGTTCTTCCGCCTGATGTAGGGATGCACCGAGCCGCCCTGGATGGGACCGGGCCGGATCAGTGCCACCTCGATCGCCAGGTCGTAGAACTTCTCCGGGTTGAGACGGGGCAGGGTCGCCAGCTGGGCGCGGCTTTCCACCTGGAAGACGCCGATCGCGTCGGCACGCCGCAGCATCGCGTAGATGTTCTCGTCCTCGAGATCGAGGTCGCCGAGGTCGATCCGCACGCCCTGGTGCTCCCGGACCAGGTCGATCATGTAGTGCAGCGCGGAAAGCATGCCGAGGCCGAGCAGATCGAACTTGACCAGCTTCACCGACGCGCAGTCGTCCTTCTCCCACTGCAGGACGCTGCGGTTTTCCATCCTGGCCCACTCGATCGGACACACCTCGCTGACCGGCCGGTTGCAGATCACCATCCCGCCCGAATGGATGCCGAGGTGACGCGGGAAGTCCTCCAGCGCACCGGCCAGCGTGAGCACCGGCTCGGGAATGTCGTGGTCACGTTCTTCCCGGGTTTCCCGCAACGGCCCCCACCGGTCGATCTGCTTGCTCCACGCGTCCTGCTGGCCCGGCGAGTAGCCCAGCGCTCGCGCCGAATCGCGGACCGCGGAGCGGGCCCGGTAGGTGATCACGTTCGCGACCTGGGCCGTGCGAAGGCGGCCGTACTTCCGGTAGACGTACTGGATCACCTCCTCCCGGCGATCGGACTCGATATCCAGATCGATGTCCGGGTAGCCGTCCCGGTCCGGTGCGAGGAAGCGCTCGAACAGCAGTTTCCACCGCACCGAATCGACCTTCGTGATGCCCAGCGCATAGCAGACCGCGGAGTTGGCCGCCGATCCCCTTCCCTGGCACAGGATGTCGTTGTCGCGGCAGAACTTCGCGATGTCCCAGACGATCAGGAAGTAACCGGGGAACCCGAGTCTCTCGATGATCTCCAGCTCGTGCTCGATCTGCCGGTAGGCGTCCGGCCGCTGGTGTGGTGTGCCGTAGCGTTCCGCCGCGCCGATTTCGACGCGCTCCCGGAGAAAACTCCGCTCGGTGTGGTCCGCCGGCACCTCGAACGGCGGCAGCTCCGGAGCAACGAGCTTCAGGTCGAACGCGCACTCCAGGCCGAGCAGCGCGGCCCGTTGCACCGCCCCGGGGTAACGCTTGAATCGCTCCGCCATCTCCGCGCCGGAGCGGAGAAAGGCCTTGCCCGAGGCGGGTAACCAGCCCGCCATCTCGTCGAGGCCGCGCCGGGCCCGGATCGCCGCCATCGCCCCGGCGAGCCGGCCACGCCCCGGTGTGGCGTAGTGCACCGCGTTGGTGGCCACGGTCGGCAGCCCCAGCCGTTCCGCGACGCTCACCAGCGCGTCGTTGTGTGTGCTGTCCTCCGGATTGCCGTGGTCGGTCAGCTCGACGAAAACGTTGTCACGGCCGAAAAGCCCGGTCAGCCGCCGCAGCTGGGCGGTGGCGGCGTCCGGCCCGCCGGCCAGCAGTGCCTTCCGCACCGCGCCCTTGCGGCACCCGGTGAGCACCACGGTCTTGCCGGCCACCTCGGCGGCCACCGCCTCCAGGTCGTAGACCGGCCGGCCCTTCTCCGCGCGCGACCCGGGGGGCGCCTGCTGATCGTGCCCGCGCAACTGGCCCGCCGTGATCGCCCGGCACAGGCTCGCGTATCCCTCCTGCCGCTTGGCGAGCACCAGCAGGTGCTCCCCCTCGGGGTCGGCGACGCCGTTCTGGGGCGCGGAAAGACCGAAGCTCAGCTCGGTCCCGAACACCGTGCGGATGCCGAGTTCGGCCGCCGCGTCGGCGAAACGCACCACTCCGTACATCCCGTCGTGGTCGGTGATCGCGATGGCATCCAGTTCCAGACGCGCGGCTTCCTCGACCAGTTCCTCGGGATGGCTCGCACCGTCGAGGAAACTGAAGTTGGAATGACAGTGCAGTTCGGCGTAGGGCACCCTTTCCCGGCCACCACCGTGATCGTCGCCCCGCGTGGGCGGGACATGCGCGGGGCGCGCGTACCCTTCCCGCTTCCGGCTCCACGCCGGGCTGTCGCCACCGTCCCCACGGCCGGGCCTGCCGGACAAGGTCCGCTCGAGCTCCCGCCACGGCACGTTCGGGTTATTCCAGCCCACGGGTCACTCCAGGGAAACTCTGGGCGGCGGGATCATCGGCGCGACCGGTTCCGCGCGGGCATCCCGGCCGACACCGTGACCGGCGCCATGGCTGACACCGCGAGCAGCATCACTTCCGGCGCTGCTGCCGGCGTCAGGTGCGACACCTCGGCCCGGGCCCCAGCCGGGATCCCGGCCCGCGCCCCACTGCCCACCCCACTGTCCCTCGGGCATCGCGGGGCGGGCGGACTCCGTGCGCAACCAGTACCGGATACTCCGGAGAAAATCCTCGTCCATCAGTCGTAAACTCCCTCCACTGTCCATTGAGGACAATCATGGCCCGCCGCGCTGAGCAGCACGGCGACTCCGGAGTCCAGCAGCGCCTGCACCCGAGCCCGGACACCGGGCCCGGCGGGCGCCCACCACTCCGTGTCCACCAGCCAGGGCCCGGCCCAGTCCAGAACCCGCTGGGGCGGGGCGTCGTTCAGGGTGACCGTGTGCGGGACCCCGGTCAGCTCACCCCGGTCCGAGATCCCGACCGGTCTGCCCGCGGAGTCCACCAGCCGCGCGGGCCTCGCCCGCTCGAACACGGTCGACGGAGACGGCGCGGGCAGGCGTCCCGGCCAGGGTTCCTCCGGCGGGCTCGCCGGGATCCGCGGATCGCCCCAGGGCACCCGGCGTACCCGTTCGGCGGGCCCGCGCCCGCCGTCGAGCACCGCCGTGCAGGCCCCGTCCGGGCCGAGCAAGCCCTGTACCCGGACCAGTGCCCGGCCGGCCCGTTCCGCGGCGAGAACCTGCTCGTCGCCAAGGCCGCGCTGCCACAACCCGAGTTGAAGGGACCGGCCCTCGACGGTCTCCTCGGGCACCAACCGCAACCAGCGGACCCCGGAGGTCGGCCGGGAGTCCGGCCTGGCCCGCAACCAGCCCTCGAACTGCCACCGGACGCGGTCGGCGATTCCCTGCGGGGTCAGCGGTTCCGCGCACCGCCACACCCTGCCGAGCTCCTCACCGTGCTCGGTGACGGCGTAGATGCCCAGCCGGGTACAGGCGAGCCCACCCGCGGCGAGCCCGGCATGAAACCGGCCGGCCAGGCTCTTCGCCAGGAAGGCGGCGGCGTCCACCCGCTCCAGCGGTGGCTCGAACTCCTCGGTGACCGCCAGCTCGGGCGGCGGGCGGCGGCGGCGCGGCGGCCGCTCCGAGCGCCCACGCGCCAGCCGGTGCGCCAGCAGTCCGTCGTTGCCGAACCGGGAGACGACGTCCCGCTCGGCAAGGGCGGCGAACTCCCCGAGGGTGCGTAATCCCAGCCGCCACAACAGATCGACGAGCTCCGCCCGGTCCGCCCCGGGCTGGTCGAGCTCGGCGACGCTCAACGGCGCCAGGAACTTCTCCGCCGTGCCCCGCTCCACCAGCGCCGACCGGTGTGCGGCGAGCGTCGCGGCGAACAAGCCGTCGGCGATGCCGATCTGACATTCCACGCCCGCCCGGGTGGAGACGTGGTCCAGCAACGACTCCACCAGCCTTGGCTCGCCGCCGAAGAATCCGGCCGCGCCGCTGACCGGCACCGCGACCAGGCCGGGCCGCACGACCTCGACCCCGACCACCAGGTCCTCCACGGCGGCGGCGACCGGCTCGAAAAGCCGCGCGTCCCGTCCGTCGTCGACACCGAACACGGCCAGCTCCGGGCACCGGGACTGGGCATCCCGCCGCCGCATGCCCCGGCGGACGCCCGCCGCCCTGGCGATCGCGGAGCAGGCGACGACCCGGTTGCCGGAGAACACCGCACCTGGCCGGTGCGCGGGAACGCCGCCCGCCAGCGCCGCCGCGACCGCGGGCCAGTCCGGGCACCACAGCACCAGCATCCGCATGCTCATCCTGCCTCCTCCGCCGCCCAGGCGTGTTCGGCTGCGCGGATGCCGATGGGTCCGGCAGGGCTCCCGCCGACGGATTCGCCGATCCTCTCGACCGCGGGGTCGCCGGCCCGCCCGCCTGCGTCGACGGATTCGGCGGCCTCCCCACAGATGAGTTCGGCAGGCCTCCCGCCGACGGGTTCGCCGGCCCATCCGACGGCGGGCGCGGGGGACGCCACACCGCCGCCCGGCAGGGTCAGGACCGCTCGCCTCGACCGCGCAGCCGATCCCCGCCCCACCGCCGTGATCTCGACCCGGCGCGCACGCAGGTACCCGGATCCGGCGGCCGGGCCGGTCCAGTTCCCGGCACCGCAGCTCAGTTCCAGTTCCGCTCCCGGCCACGAGCCGAAGGACAGCAACACGGCACCGCGATGCCGGGCTCGCGCGGATAACCGGCGGGCCACCGAAGGCTCGGTGTTCGCGCGGGCCACCGCGACCAGGTCCATTCCGTCCAGCAGCGCGGCGGTCACCGCGGCGAATTCCGCGCCGGGCCGGGGAACCAGCGCAAGCCGGCCCAGTTCGACCCCGATTTCCGCGGCGGCGGCGAGGCCGAGGTCCGGCATCCCGACCGCGGCCGCCCACGACCCGGTCGCGGTGGCCTCCGCCAGCAGGGAGAGCAGCACCGAAACCGATCCCCGCACCGCGACCGTGCTCCCCCGCCGCAACCCCGCGGCAGGCAACAGCTCGCGCAACCCGGGACGCACCGGAAGCACCTGTCCGGTCACCCCGGCCTGCTCCGCGGCGATCGCCACCCCGCTGGCCGTACTCACTCCGGGCAGGGCGGCCAACTTCGCGAGGGGTGCCTCCGCCAGGATGCCGGTCACGGTGTCGGTCACGGCGCCGGTCACACCACGGGCATCGTCGGCCACCTCGTCGGCCACCGGGCCGACCACGGCGCTCGTCATCGCAATACCACCTCCCCATGACGACAGTCGGGTCCCGCCCATGGCAGGCACGAGCGGCGAAACCTCATCGCGGGGAAGACGATGACTCGAACATCAGTTCGACATATTCAGTCTGCCTTCGCAGGCGACGCCTGTCAAGCAGGCGCGGCAGACAATCCCGAACCTGCCACGAGAACCCCGCCGCAAGGCGAAGCCTTCACGCCTCGCCGGATTGCACGAGAAAACCTTCCCGGGAGACGACTTCAGCGATCCGCCGATACATCGAGCGCCGGTCAAGAGCGGCGAGCGCCTCGTCGACCAGACGGCTCAACGGGAACGACAGCTCCTCTTCGAGCGTGGCCGCCGCGGCGGTCGTCGCGGCCCATTCGGCTTCCAGCGCCGGCAACAACCGCTCGGCCTTCGCCGTGAGGCGGACGATCCGCTCGCGCGCGTCGCGGCCCGGTTCGCGCACCACGAACTCGTCCTTGACCAGCTGGGCGACGGTCTGACTCGCGGCGGAATGCGTCACCCCGACCGCCTGCGCCAGCTCCCGGATGGACCGCGGACCCGACGCGGCAAGGGCGCGGATGACCGGGGTGTACCGCGGCCGGAACCCGGCGAGCCCGAGATCGGCATAGACCGCGGCGACACCACCGTCCAGCAGTTCGAGCAGACAACGCAGGCGGGTACCGAGCACTTCGGAAGCGGGCAGCGCATTCGACGATCGAGAAGTCACGCCCTAATGTAACAGTGCTAATACAACAGCGCTTTCACATCGAGGAGACGCGGTGGACCAGCTGTATCCGGAAACCGAAGCCCATGACCAGGGCATGCTCGACGTCGGCGACGGAAACCTCGTGCACTGGGAGGTCTGCGGCAACCCCGCGGGCAAACCGGCCGTCATCGTGCACGGCGGCCCAGGAACGGGCGCTTCGTACCGCCTCCGGCGCTATCTCGACCCGCACCGGTACCGCGTAGTCCAGTTCGACCAGCGTGGGTGCGGACAGAGCATCCCGCACGCGAGCGACCCGGCCACCGACATGAGCGTCAACACCACGCGGCACCTGATCGCCGACCTGGAACGACTGCGGGAACACCTGGGAATCCGGCAATGGCTGCTGTTCGGCGGTTCCTGGGGCTCGACGCTCATCCTGGCCTATGCCGAGCGGTACCCGCACCGCGTGTCAGAGATCGTCATCAGCGGCGTCACCACCACACGACGCTCGGAGATCGACTGGCTTTACCGCGGAGTGGGCCGCTTCTTTCCGGAGAGCTGGGAGCGCTTCCGCGAGGGAGTCCCCGACACCGACCCGAGCGACCTGGTCGCCGCCTACGCGCGCCTCATGGAAAGCCCCCGCCAGGACGTGCGGGAGCAGGCCGCGAAAGACTGGTGCGCTTGGGAAGACACGGTCATTTCCCTGGAACCCCAGGGAAAACCGAACGCCTACAGCGATCGCCCGCCGGCCGACCTGCTGGCGATGGTCCGCATCTGCTCGCACTACTTCGCCCACGGCGCCTGGCTCGAGGAGGGCGCATTGCTGCGCGACGCGGGACGGCTGCGCGGCATTCCGGGAGTGCTCATCCACGGCCGTCTCGATCTCGGCAGCCCGCTCGACACCGCGTGGGAACTCGGCAAGGCCTGGCCGGACGCGGAACTGGTCGTCGTGCCCGACTCGGGCCACACGGGCAGCGACACCATGCGCGCGAAAATGCGTGCGGCGCTGGACTTCTTCGCCGGGCGGTGAAGAAGTCCCGGGGCGCCGGCACGACGTGCCGGCGCCCCGGGAAGTCAGTGTGCGAAGTGGCGGGTTCCGGTGAGGTAGAGCGTGATTCCGGCCTCCTGCGCGGCGGTGATGACCTCCTGGTCCCGGATGGACCCACCGGGCTGGACGACCGCGCGCACCCCGGCCTCGATCAGCACCTGCAGCCCGTCGGGGAACGGGAAATAGGCGTCCGACGCGCCGACCGAGCCCTTCGCCCGGTCGCCCGCGCGCTGCACCGCCAGCCGGGCCGAGTCGACCCGGTTGACCTGTCCCATCCCGACGCCCACCGTCGCCCGGCCGGTCGCCAGCAGGATCGCGTTGGACTTCACCGCGCGCACCGCACGCCAGGCGAAGTCGAGATCGGCGAGGGTTTCCGCGTCCGCGGCCTCACCGGTGGCCAACGTCCAGTTCGCGGGGTCGTCGCCGGGCGCGTCGATCCGGTCCACGGTCTGCACCAGCATGCCGCCGGAGATGGGCCGGAACTCGATCGGATCGGGGTCGGCCAACTCGGGCAGGCGGAGCAACCGGATGTTCTTCTTGCGCTTCAACACATCCAGCGCGTCGTCGTCGAAGGCGGGCGCGAGCACGACCTCGGTGAACACCTCGGCGATCTGCTCCGCGGCCTCGACGGTCACCGGGCGGTTGGTCGCGATCACCCCGCCGTAGGCCGAAACCGGGTCACAGGCGTGCGCCTTGCGATGCGCCTCGGCGATGTCCGCACCGGTCGCGATGCCACACGGGTTGGCGTGCTTGATGATCGCCACCGCGGGATCGGAGAAGTCGTAGGCTGCCCGGCGCGCGGCATCGGTGTCCACGTAGTTGTTGTAGGACATGGCCTTGCCGTGCAACTGTTCGGCGTGCGCCAGCCCGTCCCGCCAGTGCCGGTAGACCGCCGCGCTCTGGTGCGGGTTTTCGCCGTAGCGCAGGATTTCCCCGCGCTCCCAGCTGGCACCGGTGAAGTCCGGGAAGCCGGAGTCGTCGGCGGGCGCGTAAGCGGTGGCGAACCAGGCGGCGACCGCGGTGTCGTAGGCCGCGGTGTGCGCGAACGCCTGCGCGGCAAGGCGTTTCCGCTCGGTCAGGTCGAACCCGCCGTCGCGGACCCGCTCGAGTACCCAGTCGTAGCGGCCCGGATCGACCACGACCGCGACCGAGCCGTGGTTCTTGGCCGCGGCGCGCACCATCGCCGGCCCGCCGATGTCGATGTTCTCCACGCAGTCCTCGGGGCTCGCGCCGGAGGCGACGGTCTCCCGGAACGGATAGAGGTTGACCACCA
Organism: Amycolatopsis sp.; assembly: GCA_035685725.1. GTDB lineage: Bacteria > Actinomycetota > Actinomycetes > Mycobacteriales > Pseudonocardiaceae > Amycolatopsis_E. The sequence continues at coordinate 12,645 of DASSAD010000058.1, forward strand.
GCAGATCGAACGGCGCGATGTCCAGCTCGCGAAGCTGGTCGACGTGCTCCGGGCGGGCGCGGTCGGCGAGCAGGCCGGCGTGCACCCGCGGATGCAGGGTCTTGACCCGGCCGTCGAAGGATTCCGGAAACCCGGTGACCTCCTCGACCGGGGTCACCGGCACGCCGGCGTCGGCCAGGGTCCGCGCCGTGCCGCCGGTGGAGATGATCTCCACACCCGCGGCATGCAGGCCGGTACCGAGCGCGAGCAGCCCTGTCTTGTCGGAAACCCCGATCAGGGCCCGCTTCACCGGTCGCTTTGTCACCGGAAACTCACCTTCCGTCCCTCCACCGTGCAGCCGCCCCGGCCAAGGCGTTCCACCACCTCGACGAGCAGCCGCCGTTCGACCACCTTGATCCGCTCATGCAGGAGTTCCTCGTCGTCGTCGGACTCGACGACGACGGCCTCCTGCGCGATGATCGGACCCGTGTCCACCCCGGAATCCACGAAGTGCACCGTGGACCCGGTCACCTTGACCCCCAGCGCGAGCGCGTCGGCGACCGCGTGCATCCCGGGAAACGACGGCAGCAGCGCCGGGTGGGTGTTGATCACCCGGTGCGCGAACCGGTCCAGGAAACGGGCGCCCAGAATCTTGAGGAAACCCGCGGAGACCACGAGATCCGGCCGGTAGGCGTCGACGGCCTCGGTCAGCGCCTTGTCCCAGGCGGCGCGGTCCGGATGATCGCCCAGCCGCACGGTGAACTGCGGCACACCGGCACGCTCCGCCCTGGCCAGCGCTTCGACACCCGATCGATCGGTGCCGACCGCAAGTACCTTCGCCGGGTAAGTGGGCCGCGCGGCGGCATCGAGCAGGGCCTGCAACAGCGTGCCGGACCCGGATGCCAGCACCACCAGCTTCACCGGAGTCGGCAGGTCCAAACGACTGGACTCCAACGCCTTGCTCCTTACACCCCGGTCCTACCGTCGCAACCAGCCTAGCTGGGCACTTCGGGACCACCGGAGGTGGGCGGCTCGTCGTTGCGCGCTTCTTCCGCGTCCGCTACGGCGTCTTCCGGCGCATCGACGACGTACTCTTGGTCGGTTTCCGGTGTGGCGAAGGGATCGCCGGCCAAGTCCTCAAGATCGAAAACCTCGTCCGGCACGAAGACATCCGGTATGCAGGCTTCCGCCGGTTCCTCATCGCCTGCCCCGGAATCCGGACGCGCCCGGGGCCCCGCGAACCACGCGACCAGCCCGCCGGGAACCAGGATCCAGCCGAACGCGGCCACCGAGGTCAGCCCGACCGGGATGGAGACCGGGTCGAACGCGCCGCTGCCCAGCCTGCCGCCGGCCACCGTGCCCAGCAGCACACACCCGAACGCGACCAGCGCACCCGCGATCCCGACCGTGCGCAGCCGCCGTCGAGGGTCGTCGTCGCCGGCGCGCACCGACCAACCGACCAGCGCACCCGCGGCGGCGGGCAACAGCGTGAGCAACGGCCACCACGGCGCCGCGTGCTCGGGCATGCCCGCCAGCAACGGAATACCCGGGATCGGACCACCGGTGAACGAGAAGGCGCTGACCGAGACCGAACCGATCGAGAACCCCGGCCCGATCGCCAGGGACAACGCACCCACGATCGCGTTGGGCAGATACCCCAGGGAGAGCAACAACATTCCGGCGCCGCTGCCGATCCCGGGGGAGTTCGCCCCGAACAGACGACCGGCCGTCGGCACGGACAGCACGAGGCTCAGCGTGACGACCAAGGTGCCCATGGCCATCAGCGCCGCCATCCCGAGCGCCCCGGCCCGCAGGCCCCGGACCGCCGCCGGGTCCAGCGTGTGCCGGGCGAAATCGGCGAAGCCACAGCACCGGGCGACCCCAGCGGTCGCCGCGAGCCCGGAGACGAACCCCGGGGCGAGGAACGCGGAAAGAGGCTCGACGCTCACGCTCGCGCCGATCGACAGGAACGCGATCGACACCCCGAGGAACGCGTGCGCGCCCGCGATCGGCGCGACCAGGTTGACCGCCTGGCCCGGCTCGCGATAACCGAGGCGTTGCGCCGCATGGGAGGCCGAGCGGGCCACCAGTGCGGCCACCCCGGCCGTCGCGAGCAGCGGGAGCACGCCCAGCGGCCGCCCGAGGATCGTGATCGGAACCTGGTAAGCGGCCAGCCAGCCGAGGCCGGCCGCCCGCAGCACGCCGGAAACCGAGAAGTTCGCCACCGAATCGATGGCGGTGACCAGCGCGAGCAGCGCGGCGACCGCGGCATAGCCGGTGATCAGCGGGCCCACCACCGCCGCCAGCACCGTCTTCGCCCGGTCAGCCCGGGAAAGAACCGCCACCGGGTCGTCCGCCGCTGTCTCGGGACGCTGGTTGCGAGCCAGGAGCTGCATGTCGCGAACCCTCGCATCCCGGCTGGGCCTGCCGGGAGCGGCGCGCCGCCGTTCGACCATGACCCCGCTCCAGGCTCACTCGCGCGGGTTACGGGCGGGCCTACCGCTGGTCAGCTCTGCTGGCCTTCGTTGCCCGGGTTCTGCTGCGGCTGTTGCTGACCGGACTCCGACGGCTGCGGCGGCTGCGGCGGCTGCGGCGGCTGGAAGAACTGGCCCTGCTGCGGCGCGTACACCGTCGACTGCGGAGTCTGCTGGCCCGGCGGGGTGACCGGCGGACCGAACTGCGTGCCGGACGGGCCCGCCTTCTGCTCGGCCAGCCCCTGCGCGGGCTGCCGGAACTGGCCGTAGGGCTGCTGGCCGTAGGCGGGCGGCTGCTGCGTGGGCAGCTTGAGCAGGCCGTACTCGATCAGCAGAATCGCCACCGCGACGAGCATCTGCAGGATGCCGAGAATCATGA
>DASSAD010000059.1:0-39970 GCA_035685725.1 Amycolatopsis sp.
CGCGCTGGTCGCGATGCCGATCACCGGGCGCCCGTCGAAGACCTCCGCGCCGAAGCCCTGGTTCCGCATCCAGGACCGGTAGATCATGCCGGCACGGCCGGTCTCCCCGAACCATGCCCTGCTCCGCAGTTCGCCCGTCACGAGTGATCCTCTCCGTCGAGGGATACGGTGGCCGGTCCATAAGTTAAATCATTGGATGATTGATGTCCAGGTCCGGCGCTCAGGCGGCCGTGGCGTGCTCCCGCTCGGTGCACCAGTACAGCAGGGCGAGCACCGCGCACGCGGCGCCCAGGATGCTCACCGCGGACCAGCCGCCCAGGTGGAAGGCGAAGGAGCCGAGGAACGACCCGATCGCCCCGCCGACGAAGAAGGTCGCCATGTAGGAGCTGTTGAGCCGGGCGCGCGCGGTCTCGTCGAGCTGGTAGATGGTGTGCTGCCCGAGCACCATCGAGGTCTGCACGGCCATGTCGAGCAGCACCGCGGCCGCGCCCAGGGCGATCACGCTGTGCGCGCCGAACCCGGCGATGCCGAAGGCGAGCGCCGCGGCGATGAACGCGACCGCCGTCATCGGACGTGACCGGCCGTGGTCGGCCCAGCGGCCCGCCAGCGGCGCGATGAGCGCGCCGCCGACGCCGACCAGTGCGAACACGCCGATTTCCAGCTCCGAGTAGTCGAAGCCGGGGCCGCTGAGCACGAACGAGATCGTGGTCCAGAAGGCGCTGAACGCGCCGAACAGGGCGGACTGGTAGAGCGCCCGCCGCCGCAGCGGAGCGTGCACGCGCGCCAGCCGGACGGTGGAGCGCAGCAACTGGCCGTAGGAAATGGTCGTGCGCGGCGCGTGCCGCGGCAGCGCCAGGCGCAGCGCCACCGCCAGGATCGCCATCAGCGCGGCGGAAATGAGGTAGACCGCCCGCCAGCCCGCCGCCTCGGCCAGGAAACCGCCGATGGTGCGGGAGAGCAGGACTCCGGTGAGCAGCCCGCTCATCACCCGGCCGACGATGCGGCCGCGGGCCGGCGCCGGTGCGATGTCGGCGGCGAAGGGCAGCAGGATCTGCACGACGACCGAGGTCGCCGCGCTGACCAGCGAAGCGATCAGCAGGACGGGGAAGTTCGGGGCCAGCCCGGCACCGACGAGCGCGACGGTGGTCACGACCAGCAGCCACGAGGTCAGCCGCCGCTTCTCGGCCCGGTCGCCGAGCGGCACCACGAGCACCAGGCTCGCGGCGTAGCTGAGCTGGGTCACGGTGATCAGCGCGCCGGCGGTGACCGCGTCGACGCCGAACGCGGTCTGGAACGCGGGCAGAAGCGGTTGGGCGTAGTAGAGGTTCGCGACGGTGGCGCCGCAGGCCACCGCGAGCAGCAGCACGAGCCAACCCGGTGGCGTCGTCTGCGTGTCGTGCCGGGCCTGCGAATCAGTCTGCGAAGACAAGGAAAACCCTCTCTGGGGATCGCTGACGACTTGATGTGGTGGCGGCTGCGGCGGCACTGGCGAAGACACCGGCCCGTCCGGGCACCGCCCGGCGAACCAGTTTTACCGGTTCGAAAAGTACCAGTAAACGCGGTTGTCGCAGGTATGATGCCGCTCATGTTCCGCGCGGGAGCGGGCCGGTTGTGCCTGGATTTCGTCCGTACGCTGCGAGGTCGTGGCACCTCCTCGATGACCGAGGAGCTCCCCGACGCCGCGGCGTTGACGGCGTGGCTCCGCCAGTGCGGTCCGGTCGAGATGCCGGGCCGCGCCGCCGGAGCCCGGGCCGGTCAGGCCGTTCAGGCGCGCGAACTCCGCGAGGCGATCCACCGGTTGCTCGTCGACGGTGCGCGCGGCTGTGGCCGCGCCGCCCGGGAAACGATCAACCGGGCGGCCGCGCATCCCGTATCAGTGCCGCGGATCGACGCGAGGGGACGCGTGCGCTGGGTCGCGGAGGACCCGGTGGCCGCCACCTTCGCGCTGCTGGCCCGCGATGCGCTGGACCTGGTGGTTTCCGGTGACGTGGCGCGGGTCCGGGAATGTGCCGACCCCGGCTGCGGGGCACTGTTCTTCGACTCCTCTCGTCCCGGCAGGCGCCGGTGGTGCTCGATGAACGTGTGCGGGAACAAGGCCAAGAAGAGCGCTCTCCGGGAGAAGGCCGCTCAGATCTCATTGTAGACTCATAACTGTTATAGACCTACAACGAATGAGGTGCGGTTGCCTGAGCTTGGCTACCGGCGCAGGCTGCTCGTGCTGGGAATCTGTTGTACAAGCGTGCTCGTGGTCTCGATGGACACCACCATCGTCAACCTGGCCCTTCCCGCTATCCAGGGCGAGTTCGCCGCCGCCACCTCCAGTCTGCAGTGGACGATCGACGCCTACGCGGTGGTGCTCGCCAGCCTGCTGATGCTCGCGGGCTCGACCGCCGACCGGATCGGGCGACGGCGGGTGTTCCAGACCGGTCTGGTGCTGTTCACGCTGGGTTCGCTGCTGTGCAGCCTCGCGCCGAGCGTCGGGCTGCTCGTGGTGTTCCGGATGGTGCAGGCGATCGGCGGCTCGATGCTCAACCCGGTCGCGATGTCGATCGTCACCAATACCTTCGTCGATCCGCGCGAGCGTGCCCGGGCCATCGGTGTCTGGGCCGGCGTGTTCGGCGTGAGCATGGCGCTCGGCCCGGTCGTCGGGGGCGCGCTGGTGGACTCGATCGGCTGGCGGTCGATCTTCTGGATCAACGTGCCGATCGGTGTCGTGGCCGTGGTGCTGGCCGCGTTGTTCGTGCCGGAGTCGAAGGCGCCGAAGCCGCGCCGGATCGACCCGGTCGGCCAGCTGCTGATGATCGCGCTGCTGGGCGGCCTGACCTACGGGATCATCGAGGCGCCGCACGCCCCGCGCGCGGTGACCGCGGGCTGTTTCGCCCTCGCCGTCCTCGCCGCGGTCGGTCTGGTGACCTACGAGCGGCGGCGTGAGGAACCGCTCATCGACCCGCGCTTCTTCCGCAGCGTTCCGTTTTCCGGCGCCACGCTGACCGCGATCTGCGGGTTCGCCGCGCTCGCCGGGTTCCTCTTCCTGAACTCGATCTACCTGCAGGACGTCCGGGGCCTCTCGTCCCTGCACGCCGGGCTGTTCACGCTCCCCACCGCGGTCGGCACGTTCACCTGCTCCCTGGTGTCGGGGCGGCTTCTCGCCACGCGCGGCGCGCGGGTGCCCCTGGTGTTCGCGGGCATCGCGATCGTGCTGGCCGGGCTGCTGCTCACCCGCCTCACCGCGGATTCCTCCGGCTACTTCCTGGTGCTGGCCTACCTGGTGTTCGGCTGCGGGTTCGGCATGGTCAACCCGCCGATCACGAACTCGGCGGTGTCCGGCATGCCCCGTCACCAGGCCGGTGTCGCCGCGGCGGTCGCCTCGACCAGCCGGCAGGTCGGGGCGTCGCTGGGCGTCGCGGTGCTGGGCACGGTCACCACCACGCACATCCACGGGCCCTTGGTTTCGGGGTTCACCCCGGCCAGTCACGCGGCGTGGTGGATTATGGTCGGATGTGGCGTGATAGTGCTCACGCTCGGCTTCGCCACCACGACGCAATGGGCGAGGCGGACCCGGTTCGAAGAAAGCGCGAAGGTGCCGGTGGGATGACGACGACACAGACCTCGGCGGGCACGGCGACCCCGGTGACCCCGGTGACCCAGCCGCGGGCGCGGCGGACCGCGGAGCGGGCCTGGGTCCGGATGCGCGAGCTGGTCACCGAGACCTACGACCGGCGCAAGGAGGTCTCGGACACCCTCGGCATGAGCTACGCCAAGGCCAAGGCGCTGCGGCACATCGCGGCCGGACCGCTGACCATGCGGGAGCTGGCCCAGCGGCTGGTCACCGACCGGCCCTATGCGACGCTGCTCGTCGACGACCTCGAACGGCGCGAACTCGTCGAGCGCACCCCGCATCCGGACGACCGCCGGTGCAAGCTCGTCAAGGTCACCGAGACGGGCCAGGCGGCCGCCGCGGTCGCGACCCGCATCCTGCAGGAACCCCCGCCCGAACTGCTCGGCCTGCCCGAGTCCGAGCTCGCCGCGCTGGATGCGATCCTGGCCGGGCTCGCCTCAGCCTGAGCGGTCATCGTCGCCGTTCATGATCGCCGTTCACCGTCCGGCCGCGAGCTCCCGGACCGCGGTCACCAACCGGTCGACGTCGGCGGCGTTGGTGTACGGCGCGATCCCGGCGCGGACGGCGCCGGTGTCCCCGAGGCCGAGGTGCCGCGAGCATTCGATCGCGTAGAAGCTCCCCGCGGGAGCGTTCACGCCGCGCTGCCCCAACTGTTCGTACACGGCGGCCGAAGGCATTCCGTTGATCGAGAACAACACCGTCGGCGTCCGGTGCCGGGTGGGCGAGCCATAGCGGGTGACGGCCGGGATCTCCGCCAGTCCCGCGTCGAGCTGCTTCAGCAGCGCGTCCTCGTGCGCCTCGAGCGCGCGCATCGAGGTGAGCAGGCGGTCGCGGCGCGGACCGTCGCCGGGAACGAGGTTCGCGAGGAAGTCGATCGCCGCGGTCGTCCCGGCGAGCAGTTCGTAGGGCAGGGTCCCCAGTTCGAACCGCTCGGGCACGGCGTCGGTGGAGGGCAGCAGTTTGTCCGGCCGCAGGGTTTCCAGCACCGCAGGGGGCGCCGCGACGAGCCCGAGGTGCGGGCCCAGGAACTTGTACGGCGAGCAGGCGAAGAAGTCCGCGCCCAGCGCCACCATGTCGACCGGACCGTGCGCGGCCAGATGCACACCGTCCACATAGGACAGCGCGCCGGCCGCACGGGCCCGCGCGGTGATGGCGGGGATGGCCGGCCGCGTGCCGAGCAGGTTGGAGGCCGCGGTCACCGCGACCAGCCGGGTCCGCTCGGACAGCAGACCGGTGACGGCCTCGACGGGCAGTTCACCGCTGACCGGGTCGAAGTCCGCCCAGCGCACGGTGACCTCCCGCGCCCGCGCCGCCTGCACCCAGGGCCGGATGTTCGCGTCGTGGTCGAGCCGGGTGACCACGATCTCGTCGCCCGGTGCCCACTGCTTGGCCAGCGCCCGCGAAAAGTCGTACGTGAGTTGAGTCATACTGCGCCCGAAGACGACGCCGCCGGGCTCGGCGCCCAGCAGATCGGCCGCCGCGGCGCGCGCCGCGGCGACGATCCCGTCGGCCCGGCGTTCGGCCGCGGTCACGCTGCCCCGGTTCGCGATCGCGGCGGTCAGCGCGGCCGCGACCGCCTCGCCGACCACGGTGGGCACCTGGGAGCCGCCGGGCCCGTCGAAATGCGCGGCCCCTTCGTCCAAGGCCGGAAACTGCTTGCGTACCCCGTTCACGTCATAAGCCACGTTGCTCAACTTACGCGGTGATCGGCCGGGGAAAAGGTCTTGCGATAGCCGGCGGGGGAGACTCCCACGATCTTGTGGAAGTGATGGCGCAGCAGCGCGGCCGTGCCGAAGCCGCAGCGGCGCGCGATCTCTTCGACGCCGAGGCGGGTGTTTTCCAGCAGCGTTCGCGCGTGCAGCACACGCTGGGTGGACAGCCAGCGGTTCGGTGTGGTGCCGGTCTCCGCCACGAACCGCCGGGAGAAGGTCCGCTCGGACATCGCGGCCCGGCGGGCCAGCGCGGCGACGCGGTGCTCGTCGGCGAGGTGGTCGAGCAGCCAGGTGAGCACCGGCTGGAGGCTGTCCGCGGTGCGCTCGGGCACCGGCAGTTCGATGAACTGCTGTTGCCCGCCTTCGCGCTGCGGCGGCACGACCATCCGCCGGGCGATCACGTTGGCCACCGCGGAACCGAGTTCGCGGCGCACGAGGTGCAGGCAGGCGTCGATCCCGGCGGCCGTGCCGGCGCTGGTGATCAGGTCGCCGTCGTCGACGAACAGCACGTCGGGATCGACCAGTGCCGCGGGGAAGCGCCGGCGGAATTCCGCGATGTGCTGCCAGTGCGTGGTGCACGGGCGCCCGTCCAGCAGGCCGGCCGCTCCGAGCAGGAAGGCCCCGCTGCACACGGAAAGCACCGTCGCACCCCGCGTCCAGGCGCGCCGGATCGCGTCCAGCACCGCCGGCGGGTAGTCCTCGCGGATGGCCGCGGCGGGCAGCGCGACCAGGTCGGCGCCGTCGAGGCCGTCGAGCCCGTGGGAGGGCGTGATCAGCACCCCGACGCTGGACCGCAACGGCTTGCCCGCCCGTGGCCCGCAGACGCGGAACTCGAACGGCGGTACCCCGTCGTCGGTGCGGTCGATGCCGAAAACCTCGCACACCACGCCGAATTCGAAGGGGGCGAGCCCGTCGACGAGCACCACGGCCACCGTCTTCAGCATGGCGGTATTTTATCGAACCCGGCATCGCTGCCAGCGGCAAAGATCGTTCGGGGGCCCGGATTTCCGCACCGCGCACTAGACTTGGTGCGCACCTCGGAGCGGAGGAGACGGCCCATGGCTGATTTCGGACTCGCCGGCACGAACGACGTCCCGCGCCGGATCCCGGTGGGCCCGCGGAGCTTCGTCTACTCGGCCAATCCGGCGCGCGTCCTGTTCGGGGCGGGCACCGTGGCGAAGGTGCGCGAGGAGGTGGAGCGCCTCGGCGGCGCCAGGGTGCTGCTGTTGTCCGGTCCTTCGCGGGGCGCGGCCGCCCACCCGGTGCGGGAGGCACTCGGCCCGCTACTGGCCGCCGAATTCGACGGCGCCGCGACGCATACCCCCGTCGAGGTCACCGAGCGGGCGTTGCGGGTGCTGCGCGAACACGGCGCCGATTGTCTGGTCGCGATCGGCGGCGGGTCGACGACCGGCCTGGCCAAGGCGCTGGCGGTGCGCACCGACCTGCCTCAGGTCGTGGTGCCCACCACCTATTCCGGTTCCGAGGTCACCCCGGTCCTCGGCGAGACCGAGCACGGGCGCAAGACCACCCGCTCGTCGCCCGCGATCCAGCCCGAGACCGTGATCTACGACGTGGCACTGACGCTCGGCCTCCCGGTGCCGATCTCGGTCGCCAGCGCGATCAACGCGCTTGCCCATGCGGTCGAGGCACTGTATTCGCCGCAGGCCAACCCGGTCGTCGACGGAATGGCGCTGGACGCCATCACGCGGATCGCGCGCAGCCTGCCCGCCGTCGTCGTCGAACCGTCCGATGTGGACGCTCGCGCCGATCTGCTGCAGGCCGCGTGGCTCGCCGGGAACTGCCTGGCGGGGGTGGGGATGGGCCTGCACCACAAGCTCTGTCACACCCTCGGCGGCTCGTTCGGTTTGCCGCACGCCGAAACGCACACCGTGGTCCTGCCGCACGCGATGGCCTACAACGCGCCCGCGGTCGGAGCGGTGATGGCCAGGATCGCCGCCGCCCTCGGCGCGAGCGACGCCCCCTCCGGCGTGTACGACCTGATCGAGCGCGCGGGCGGCCCGACGTCACTGCGCGAGCTGGGGCTGGCCGAGGCCGACCTGCCCGGCGCCGCCGGACTGGCCACCGCCCGGCCTTACCCGAACCCGCGCGAACTGACCGGCCCCGGCATCGAGGCGCTGCTGCGCGACGCCTGGCACGGCCGGCGGCCGGGCGGGGGGCGTGCCGTCCCCGACCTGAGCTGGCTCACCGGTCAGGTCGTGGCCAGCTTCGAGAACACCCCGGACCCGCGCCTGAAGGAGTTGCTCACCGATCTGGTCCGGCGGCTGCACCACTACGTCACCGCCAACGACCTGACCCAGGCCGAGTGGCAGCGGGCCATCGACTTCCTCGCCCGCGCCGGGCACATCACCACCGACACCCGGCAGGAATTCGTGCTGCTGTCGGATGTGCTCGGCGTGTCCAGCGCGGTCGACGTGCTGACCAACTCGCGCACGCCGGGCACCACGCCCTCCGCCGTGCTCGGACCGTTCTATGTGGAGGGACCGCCCGCCGCCGAGCACGGCGGCGACATCGCGAAGGGACTGCCCGGCACGCCGCTGTGGGTCGACGTGCGGATCACCGACACCGAGGACGTCCCGGTCCCCGGCGCGGTCGTCGACGTGTGGCAGTCCAATGAGGACGGTTACTACGACGTGCAGCTGCCCGATCTGGACGGACCCGTGCTGCGGGCCAGGTTCCACACCGACGCCGACGGGCGGCTGCGGTTCTGGACGATCCTGCCCAGCGAGTACCCGATCCCCGACGACGGCCCGGTGGGACGGCTGCTCGCCGCGGCCGGACGGCACCAGATGCGCGCCCCGCACCTGCACTTCCTGATCGCCCGGCCCGGCTACCACCGGCTGATCACTCAGCTGTTCGTGCGGGGCGGTCCGTACCTGGACTCCTCCGCGGGCCTCGGCGACACGGTGTTCGGGGTGAAGGACGAGCTCATCGTCGACTTCGTGCCCCGGCAGGGAGCCACACCCGACGGCCGTGTCATCGAAGGCGAATGGCGGCTGCTCGACTTCACCTTCCGCATCCAGCGGGACTGACCCGATTGCGCCTGGAACGGCGAAAAGGGTGGGAAACGCCGTCCTCGCGGCATTTCCCACCCTCGTTCGACGGAGTCAGCCCGAGCAGCTGTACAGCGTCGGATTGCTGGCGCCCCGGCCACCGGTCCCCGTGGTGGAGGACGTAGTGGACGATCCGCCGTAGGTGCTGGGGCTCACGACCTGGCAGTGCTGCTCGATCCAGGTGTCGCGCTGCTGTTCGGGCGACGCGGCCATGGTCCGGGCACCGGCACCGGAACCAGCAGCGCCCTCGCGGGCGCCGCCACCGAAGCCACCCCCGGCGCCACCACCAAAGCCACCACCGAAGCCACCGGCGGCGTCACCACCGGCATCCCGGCCGCCACCGAAGCCGCCGCCGGGACCGCCGAAGCCGCCACGGCCGCCGGCACCCATGCCACCACCCATGCCGCCGCCGAAACCGCCGCCTGCCCCGCCGCGGTTCATGCCACCGCCACCGAAGCCGCCGGCGTTGAGCAGGACGAACTTCACCGTGCCCGCGCTGACCCACTGTTGCAGCTGGGACACCGAAGGAGCGTTGTCGGAACCGGAGAACCCGCCCATCCCGATGACCGTGTCGTCGGTGGTGATGATGAACGGGTCGGCCGCGTGCGAGCCGCCCTCGACGGCGAGCGTGATCGCCGCGCCGCCGTCGTGCTGCTTGACGTAGTCCAGGATCTTCTGTTCGTCGGCGGTGAGCGCGACGCTTCCGCCGAAGGCGCCGCCACCACCCCGGTTGATCATCTGGTCGAACTCCTCCGCCAGCCCCGCCGGCAGGGTGCGGGTCCGGTTGGCGAATCCGCCGCCCATGCCGCCGCCGAAGCCGCCGTTGGGACCGGCGGCCGGCATCGTCCCGTTGACGCTGGGTTCGGCCGCCGTGGCCACCGACCACACCGCCGGGGTGAGCAGCATCGCGACGAGCCCGAGCACGATCGCGGGCCGCCCGAACACCCGCCGCTGCCGCGGTGTCAGCCGGCCCAGGACGAGCCCGCCGATCGCCAGCACCGCCGCCACCAGCACCGCCCACCGCGTCCAGCCCTGCCAGGACGGGTCGCGGGAGATCAGCGCGAACGCCCACGCGGCGGTGATCGCCACCGACACCGGCAACAGCAGCCAGGAGACGCCTTCGTCGTCGCGGTAGCGCCGCCACATCAGGGTGACACCGGCCGCGGTGACCGCGGCGACCGCCGGCGCGAGCAACGTCGTGTAGTACGGGTGCCAGATGCCCTGGGCGAAACTGAACACCAGCATGGTGACCAGCAGCCAGCTTCCCCAGAGGAACCAGCCGGCCCGCTCCATCGGGTTCCCGGGCAGCCGGGACCGCATCCGCAGCACCCCGGTGACCGCGACGACCACCAGCACGAGCAGCGCCACCGGCAGCAGCCAGGAGATCTGGCCGCCGACCTGCGCGCCGAACATCCGGGTGATACCGGTGCTGCCGCCGAACATCATGCTGAAACCGCCGCCTGCCCCGCCGCCGCGCCCGGCCCCGCCACCGCCGCCGAAACCGCCCGCGCCACCGGCACCGCCGGCGCCCATGCTCTCGCCGAAGATCCGGCCGAAGCCGTTGTAGCCGAAGATCAGGTTCAACGCGGTGCCGTCGGTGCTGCCGCCGATGTAGGGCTTCTTGCCCGGCCACAGGTCGTGCAGCGTGCTCCACCAGAACGAGGACACGAGGAGGATCCCGCCCGCGCCGAGCACGTCGAAGATCCGCCGCTTCACCGGGCCCGGGCTGCTCACCAGGTAGGCGAGCGCGACGCCCGGCACGATGATCCACGCCTCGAGCATCTTGGTGACGAACCCGCAGCCGATGAAGAACGCGCACCACAGCAACCAGGACGTCCGCTTGCGCGGAAGCGCCGCCTTGATCGAGCGCGTGAAGGCGTAGGCGCTGAGCAGGAGCAGCAGCACCATCAGCGAGTCGGGGTTGTTGTCCCGGTCGATCGCCACCGTGATCGGCGTGAAGGCGAACAACAACGCCGCGAGCAGCGCGGTGTTTTCACTGCGAGTCCACAGACGGACCGTGCGGTGCAGCACGAACACCCCGGCGACGCCCTCCAGCGCCTGGGGCAACAGCACCGACCACCCGTGATAGCCGAAGATCCACACCGAAACCACCTGGGGCCACAGACCCATCGGCGGCTTGTCGACCGTGACTACGCCGTACGGGTCATACGAGCCGAACAGGAAGTTGGTGAAGTTCTCCGACATGGATTTCACGGCAGCGGTGTAGAAGCTGTTGCCCCACCCACCGGAACCGATGCGGGCCAGATAAAGCGCCCCGGCCAGCACGCAGATCGCGGCCAAACCCCAAGGCTGCCAACGCGGCCGGGTCGGCGCCCGTCTTGCCGGCGCCTGTTCCATCACCGCCGTCACGCGGTCTCCTTCCGATTGAAAACCCAGCTGCGCAAGAGGAAGAACCGGCCCGCCGTGCCGACGAGAGAGGACGCCAGCAGCACACTCAGTTCGAGCGTTCGGGATGGGTTCGGTACAACGTTGTCAAGCAGCAATAACGCGCCTGACGTAAAGGCGTAGTACAACACAAAGACGATCAGGCCCTGGGCGTGCACCCGGCCGGTCGACTCGCGGCGGGCGAGAAAGGTGAACCTGCGGTTGGCCTCGGTGTTGAACAACGTCGTGATGACCAGCGCCGCCAGGTTGGCGGTCAGCACCGGCCACCAGTCGCGGAACAGCGCGTAGAGGAGCAGGTTCGCCATGGTGGAGATCACGCCGATCACCGCGAACGAGAGCACCTGCCAGGACAGCCCGCCCTGTCTGCGACCGAGCACCGCGTCGGGGTGCGCGGCGCGGGGTTCGGGACGCTGCGGGAGACCCGGCACCCGCGCGGCGCCCGACGACTTGGCCCGCGCCACCCGGAGGAGACCCTTCAGGTCGTCCATCGCGGTGCTGGCCACCTTCACCCGGCTGTCCACGTCTTCGACCCAGTCGACCGGAACCTCGTGGATGCGCAGGCCGTTGTACTCCGCCAGCAACAACAGCTCGGTGTCGAAGAACCAGGCGTCGTCGGCGATGTGCGGGAGCAGCGGACGGATCACTTCGGTGCGAGCCGCCTTGAAGCCGCACTGCGCGTCGGAGAAGTGGGCGCCGTGTGTCAGCCGGATAAGTCCGTTGTAGGTACGTGAAATGAATTCACGTTTGGGGCCGCGAATGGTGCGTGCACCGGGCGCGAGTCGCGACCCGATCGCGACGTCGGAGTGCCCGTTCACCAGGGGCGCGACCAGTGGCAGCAAGCCGTCGAGGCCCGTCGACAGGTCGACGTCCATGTAGACGACCACGTCGGCTTCGCTGCGGCTCCACGCTTCCTTGAGTGCGAGCCCTCGTCCCTTCCGGTCCAGATGGATCACCCGGAGGCCTTCGTGTTCCGCGAGCAGCGCGGTGGCCACCCGGAGGGTGTCATCCGTGCTCGCGTTGTCGACCACCGTGATCGTCCAGTCGAAAGGGAACATCTCGTGCAGATAGTTCACCAGTGTCTTTACGCAGCCTTCGAGTGCCCGCTCCTCGTTGAATACCGGGATCACGATGTCCACTGCGTCTCGTGGCATCATCACACGGTAGTTATCCCGTCACAGAATAAGAGCAGCCTCGGCAGAGGCTCAGAAAATCGTGAGAGTCACAATGGGAGCCATGCGCGTACTGGTGGTTGACGACGATTCACACGTCCGGGACAGCCTGGCGCTCAGCCTCGAGTTCGAAGGCTATGCGGTGGTCACCGCTGGAGACGGCATCGCGGCCCTGCGCGCCGCCGAGGCGGAGAAACCCGATCTGATGATCATGGATGTGATGATGCCCGGGGTGGACGGGCTCGAGGCCTGCCGACGGCTGCGGGCCGACGGCAACCGCGTCCCCATCCTGATGCTCACCGCGCGCGACGGGCTCGGCGACCGGGTCACCGGCCTGGACGCGGGCGCGGACGACTACCTGGTCAAGCCCTTCGCCCTGGAGGAACTGCTGGCCAGGGTGCGGGCGCTGCTTCGCCCGGCCAGGCGGCTGGAGCGGTCGCAGCCGAGCACCGGGGTGCTGCGGTTCGAGGACCTCGAGCTCGACCCCGCCACCCGCGAGGTGTTCCGCGCCGGGCGCTCGATCTCGTTGACCCGCACCGAATTCGACCTGCTCGCGCTGCTCATGTCGGCCCCGCGCCAGGTGCTCACCCGGGCCCACCTGCAACGCGAGATCTGGGGTCACGAGCCGAACACGAACAATCTGGACGTTTACGTCGGCTATCTGCGTCGCAAGACCGAAGCCGGCGGTGAGCCGCGCCTGGTGCACACTGTGCGCGGCGTCGGATACGTGTTGAAGACCCGGTGAAATCCCGGCTGAAATCTCCGGTGAAGGCATGGTGAAAAAGGAACGCACGCTGCTGCTGCGCAGCCGGGTCGCGCTGACCACCGGGCTGATCGTGGCCACCACGATCCTGGCGGTGAGCGCGATTTCCTGGGTGGTCACCGGTCAGACGCTCAACAGCGAGCTGGACCAGTCGCTGCTGTCGCGGGTGCCACAGGAACAGACCGTGCCGGGCACCGGGGCACCGATCCCGCAGCCCCGGTTCGAGGTGCTGTGCTCGAACCCGAACGCCCAGCCGCTGCAACGGTTCCTCGAAGGCCTGGAACTGCTCAAGCCGGACGGCGTCATCTGCGCGCCGACCTCAATGGACAGGGTGGTGCTCATTCCGAGCGACCACACCGTGACCCGGCCGGAGCTGCGCAACGGTGTGACCCAGTCGGGTGTCCCGGTGCGCGTGCTGCGGTATCCGCTCGACAACGGTGAGGTCGTGGTCCTCAGCCGTTCGGTCGACGACATCGACAACGCGTTGAGCGACCTGCGGGACGCGCTGATCGTGACCGCGCTGCTCAGTGTGGTGCTGGCCGGCACGGCCGCGCTGCTGTTGACCCGCGCCGCGCTGGTTCCGGTGGAGCGGCTGACCGAAACCGTCGAACACATCACGCGCACCGAGAACCTGGAGACCGCGGTGGACGTGACCGGCCGCGACGAGGCAGGCCGGCTCGGCCGGGCGTTCACCGCGATGACCGCGGCACTGTCCGATTCCCGCCGACGCCAGCGCGACCTGGTCGCCGACGCCGCGCACGAGCTGCGTACCCCGCTGACCAGTCTGCGCACCAATGTGGAACTGCTGATGCGCAGCGAGCAGCGCGGCCGCCCGCTGCCGCCCGAGCACCGCGCCAAGATCATGTCGAGCCTGCAGGTCCAGACCGCGGAATTCAGCGATCTGGTGCAGGAACTGGTCCTGCTGGCCCGGGACGAGCGCGAGCTCTGCCAGGTCGAGGTCGACATCGACGACGTGCTCGCCCGGGCGATCCGGCGCGCGCGCAGCCGCGCCGGCGACCGCGCCTTCGAGGTCGCCGTGACCCCGTGGCAGGTCACCGGCGACCCGACGGCACTGGAACGCGTGGTGCTCAACCTGCTCGACAACGCGGTCAAGTTCTCCCCGCCCGGCTCGACGATCCGGGTGCACAGCGAGCCGGGCTGGCTCACCGTCCACGATCAGGGACCCGGCGTCCCCACCGAGAACCGCGCGCACGTCTTCGACCGGTTCTGGCGCTCCCCGGAAGCGCGCGGCATGCCCGGCTCCGGGCTCGGCCTGGCGATCGTCGCGAGCACGATCGCCGCACACGGCGGCACGGTCGCGATCGTCGATCCGCCGGACGCGCGCGGATGCTGCGTGCGGGTGCAGCTCCCGGCCCAGTCGCCGGCACTGGCACCCGGACAGCCCTACCGTGCGGGGTCGTCCTGACCGACGGGTGGGCTGGCACGGTCAGGTCGGATTCCCGCCGGCGCGCGGGCCCGGCGGCGCCCATGCTGGGGAGCATGCGGGTGGCACGAAACGGCGGGACGGCCGTGCGGCACGCCATTGTGGACAGTCCGATCGGTCCGCTCACGCTGGTGGGCCAGGACGGCATCCTCGACGGCCTTTATCTGGACGGGCAGCGGCACCGCCCGGGCGGTGCGCGCTTCGGCGAGCGGGACGACGCGCCCTTCGCCGCGGCGATCGGCCAGCTGCGCGAGTACTTCGCCGGCCAGCGAACGGATTTCGACCTGGAACTGGCGCTGACCGGCACGCCGTTCCAGCGCACCGTGTGGGACGCCCTGCGCGAAATCCCGTACGGGGAAACGATCACCTACGGCGAGTTGGCCGAACGCATCGGCCGCCCGGCCGCGGCCCGGGCCGTCGGCCTGGCCAACGGGAAGAACCCGATCAGCGTCATCGTGCCGTGTCACCGGGTCATCGGTGCCCATGGTGAGCTCACCGGCTACGGCGGCGGCCTGGCCCGCAAGCGGCACCTCCTGGACTTCGAACGCCGCCACGGCAACGGGTGACCGGCGAGGGACTCTGGTCCTGGCGCACCGGGACCAACGCCCCTACGGACCGGCGCCGGGGCGCCCGACACTGACCAGCGTGACCCGGAGGATCGTCGTGCTCGGTGGCGGCACCGGCGGCACGCTCGTGGCCAACCGGCTGGGGTCCCTCCTCGGCCGCGAGGCCGGGATCACCGTCGTCGACCGCGACCCCGGTCACGTCTACCAACCGGGGCTGGTGTTCGTGCCGTTCGGCGCGCGCCGGGTCGAAGATCTCGTCCGGTCCCGCCCGGGCCGTCTGCGCTCCGGCATCGCCTACCACAACAGCGCCGT
The DNA here is from genome assembly GCA_035685725.1 of Amycolatopsis sp. Classification (GTDB taxonomy): domain Bacteria; phylum Actinomycetota; class Actinomycetes; order Mycobacteriales; family Pseudonocardiaceae; genus Amycolatopsis_E. The sequence continues at coordinate 15,063 of DASSAD010000059.1, forward strand.
CGAGTCCGTTGCCGTCGAACAGGATCGGGTTCACCTGGCCGACGGCACCGAGCTGGGCTATGACGTGCTGGTGGTGGCCACCGGAGCGCGACCGGTCCCCGAACGGACCGCGGGCATGACCGGTCCCGGGTGGCTGCGGAACGTGTTCACCTTTTACGACCCGATGGGCGCCGCGGCGCTGGAAAAGGCGTTGGCGGAGTTCGAGGGCGGGCACCTCGCGGTCGCCGTGCTGGGCGCGCCGGTCAAAAGTCCCTTCACGCCACTGGAGTTCTGTTTCCTGGCCGAGGAGTATTTCCGCGTTCGAGGCGTGCGCGGCGAGGTCCGGCTGAGTTACCTCACCCCCGGCGACGCCGTGGTGTCCCCGCCCGCCGCCGCCGGCGCGCTCGCCGCGCTCCTGGAGAAGAAGGGCATCGACGTGGTGACCGGGTTCGCCACCGAAGCCGTCGACGGTGACGAAGGACGGCTGGCCGCCGCCGATGGCCGGCAGGCCGGCTTCGACCTCGCCGTGGTGGTGCCCCGGCACCGCGGCGCCGCCTACCTGGACCGCTCGCCCGGTCTCGGCGACGACGCCGGTTTCGTACCGGCCGACCCGCACACCCTCCAGTCCGCGGCGCGGCCGAACATCTTCGTGATCGGTGACGCCGCCGCGCTCCCCGCGGTGAAGGTGGCGTCGGTCGCCCACTTCCAGGGCGAGGTGCTGGCCCGCAACATCAACCGGTTCCTCGCCGGGCGGCGGGTGGACGATCGCTTCGACGGTCACGGCTGTTGCCTCGTCGAATGCGGTTCCGGCAAGGCGTTGCTCGCCGACTTCAACTACGACACCGAACCCCTGCCGGGACACTACCCGTCGGCACTGGGACTGCCGCTGCTCAAGGAGTCCCGGCTCGCCCATCTCGGCAAGCGGATGTCGGCGTGGTGCTACTGGCACATCCTGGTGCCCGGGCGGGACCTTCCCGGCGTGGCGAGCCCGATGCCCCGAACCGGTAAGCGCTTCCCGGCCCGGACCGCGCGGAGACCCTGATGGGGCCCAGGACCACGATGAAACTGGCCGGCCGCCGGGTGGCGCTGCTCGACCGGGCGCGCGTCTACACCTGCGGCATCACGCCCTACGACGTCACTCATCTCGGCCACGCCTCGACGTTCGTGTGGGTCGACACGTTCGCCCGTGTGCTCCGCCGGTTCCTGGGCGTGGAACCGATCGTCTGCCGCAATGTCACCGACGTCGACGACGTGCTCAGCGCCGCGGCCCTGCGCGCCGGTACCCGATACGACGATTTCGCCGCCTTCCAGCAGTTCGTGTTCGAGGGCGACATGGCGGCGCTCAACGTGCGTGCTCCCGAATACGAGCCGTGGGTGCACCGGTACATCGGGTCCGTGATCCGCCTCGCGGCGGCGCTGGTCGACGCCGGAGCCGCGTACGTCCGCGAGGGCAGCGTCTACTTTCGCGGGCGTGGGTCACTGGACCGTTCGGGCCTTGACGAGGCCGAAGCGCTCAGGCTGTCCGGGGAATTCGGCGGACGCCCCGACGATCCCGCGAAGGACGACCCGTTCGACGTCGCGGTGTGGCAGGCCGCGGAGCCCGGCTATCCGGTGTGGCCTTCGCCGTGGGGAGACGGCAGGCCCGGGTGGCACGCCGAATGCGTCGCGATGGCACTGTCGGTCTTCGGCCCCGCCGTGGACGTGCACGCCGGCGGCGCGGACCTGCGCTTTCCACACCACACCTACCACGCCGCCATGGCCGAGCGGTTCAGCGGCGTCGCCCCGTACGCGCGAGCCTGGTTCCACGCCGGGACGGTCACCGTGTCCGGTGCCAAGATGGCCAAGTCCGCCGGCAACCTCGTGCTGCTGTCCGATCTGCTCGCCGACTGGCCCCCCGCCGTGGTGCGCATGCTGATCCTCGACCGTCCATGGGCACGGACCTGGGACTACGACCCCGGCCTGCTGGCGGGCGCGGCCGCCCGGCTGGAGCGCCTGCACCGCGCCGCCGGCCGCGCCGGGCGCCCGAACTCGCCGAGCCTCGGCGAGCTGGGCAGGCTCCTCAGCGACGAGCTGAACGTGCCCGCCGCGCTCGACCTGGCCATCGAAGACGGCGGCGAAGCCGCCCGCGCCCTCATCCCCGCCCTCGGCCTCACCTAACACCCCCACCGTGTCCCCCTTCCGTTCGCCGTGTCCTCCCGTCCGGTTGCCGTGTCCTCCCTTCCGGTCGCCGTGTCCTCCCTTCCGGTCGCCGTGTCCTCCCTTCCGTTCGCCGTGTCCTCCCGTCCGGTTGCCGAGTTCTCCCGTCCGGTTGCCGTGTCCCCGGTTCCGGTTGTCGTGTCCTCCCGTGCGGTCCGCGTGTCCCCGCTTCCGGTCGCCGAGTTCTCCCGCCGGACACGCGAGTCCTCGGGTGGTGCCGCCGAGTGGCCTGCTCATGGCCGCGAGTCCGCGGTTCGGTAGTAGCCGGTTTCGCGGGATTTCCCACGCGGTCATGGCAGAAAAACGGCTGGGAAACCTTGGCGTGGACCCGAAAACAGATTTCTCGCGCGGCATCCCCGCGATCTTGAAGAAAATCCCGGCGCGATTTTTCCCGAGTCCCACGGCCCGCTTTTCCTTTCCGGCCGGTGCTCGCTGAGCCGGTTGCCGCACGGTATGGGGTACCGTGTGGACGTGGCAGGGGAGCAGGAGAAACGAGCTCGGTCGAGCTCTGGACGCCAGTCGCTGAGCGCCGGCGATTGGGTCGACATCGCACTCGTCGCCTTGGGAGAGGGAGGATTGGCCGCGGTTGCGATCGAACCTCTGGCGAAACGGCTCGGCGCCACGAAGGGGAGTTTTTACTGGCACTTCGCAAATCGTGAAGCGCTGATCGATGCGGCACTTGCCCGCTGGGAGCGGCTCAACACCGAGCGGGTCATCGTCGCGGTCGAGGCTTCGAGTTCCGAACCGGTCGCCGAAAACCGGCTCCGGCGCCTGTTCAAGGAGGTGCCGGCCGCGGGAGGCGGGGACGACGTCGAGGTGGCGTTGCTCGCCGAGGCCCGGCACCCCCAGGTCTCGGCGGCGCTGCGCCGGGTCGCCGAGCGCCGGATCTCCTACGTGACACAGGTCTTCGTCGACCTCGGCTTCTCCCACGCCGAAGCGCAGCGGCGCGGTTTGCTGAGCTACACCTTCCACACCGGACAGATCTCCCTGCTGCACGCCGACCCGGACGCGTTGCCCCGGACCAGGCAAGACCGCAGGCACTACCTGGACACCCTGATCCACACCCTCCTCCGAGCCGACTGACCTCACCCGACCGAAGGCGACGAGGCGGCCGGACGGCAGGACTTGCGGACCGGACCGAACAACTCGGCGACTCACGGGAGGACTCGGCGACCGGACGAGGGGACTCGGCGACCGGACGGGGGGACACGCGCGGGGCGGCGGGTTTGTGGGGCGGGCGGTGCCGTATGGGTCGGGGCGCCGCGGCGGTTAGTGTCCACGCCCATGACGGAAGCCGCTGACCTCCGGACGACGCGGACGGCCTATGACACCGTGGCCACCGACTACGCCGAGATCCTGCGGACCGAACTCGACGAAAAGCCGCTGGACCGGGCGATGCTCGGGTCGTTCGCCGAACTGGTGCGGGGCGCCGGTGGTGGTCCGGTCGCCGATCTGGGGTGCGGCCCCGGCAGGGTGACCGCGCACCTGCGCTCGTTGGGGGTGGACGCGTTCGGCATCGACCTGTCGCCCGCGATGATAGAGGTGGCCCGCGGGCGGTATCCCGGCCTCCGGTTCGACGAAGGCTCCATGACCGCTCTCGATCTCGCGGACCATGCCCTCACCGGGATCGTCGCCTGGTACTCGATCATCCACACCCCACCCGAGTCGCTGCCGACGATCTTCGCCGAGTTCGGCCGGGTGCTGACGCCGGGCGGATACCTCCTGCTCGCCTTTCAGGTCGGGGATGAGCGCGTACACCTGCGGCAGGGCTATGGCCACGAAATCTCCCTCGACGCCTATCGTCTGGCGCCCGACCGCATTGCCGATCTTTTCGCGCGGTTCGGTTTTGTCGAGCACGCGCGGCTGGTACGTGAGCCCGAACGCTGGGAGAAGACCCCGCAGGCCTACCTGATGGCCCGCAAACCGCGGCCGGAGTAGCGGCCGCGAGAACACCGACGCACCAGCAGCGTCGGTATCGTTGCGGCCGGAGGTAAGCATGCCGTCGCCGGATTCGTTGCCACCGGTCAGCAAGACCGCGCTGGGCGTGGCGATGCTGCGCGCGCGGGAGAGCCGGCGGCCCGATCGGCTGTTCGACGATCCGTACGCGCAGCTTTTCGTCGACGCCGGAGGGGCGGTGGTTCCCGTTCCCGATGCCGCCGCGCGGGCGGGTGCCGGCAGTCTGGTGCGGTATGCGCAGGTACCGGTCCGCACCCGGTTCTACGACGATTACCTGCTCGGTGCGACGGCCGCGGGGTGCCGCCAGGTGGTGTTACCGGCCGCGGGCCTGGACACCCGGGCCTTCCGGCTGGCATGGCCGGAGGGGGTGCGCCTGTTCGAACTGGATCTTCCCGGAGTGCTGGAGTTCAAGGAATCCGTGCTCGCCGGACGCGTGACCCCGCGCTGCGCGCGCACCGTCGTTCCCGCGGATCTGCGCGCGGACTGGCCGGACAAGCTGCTCGCCGCGGGGTTCCGGCCCGGCGCGGCGACCGCGTGGCTGATCGAAGGGTTGCTGATCTACCTGTCCTACGACGAAGCCGCCCGGATGCTCACGGCGGTCGGTGAACTTTCCGCGCCCTGCAGCCGCGTGTCGTTCGAGTACCACCCCAGGGCCGGAGACGGTTTCATTTCGCGTGCCCGCGAGACACCGGGCATGCGGGAAGTGACGGCACTGTGGAAAGGCGGGCTCGGCGAGCGCGCGCTGGACTGGCTGACCGAACACGGCTGGCGGCCGCGGACCTCGCTCAGCTCCGCGCTCGCCGAGGAATACGGTCGTCCGGGCGAAGGGGTGGACGTCGGCGGTTTCGTCACCGCCGAACGCTGACGGGCCCGCCTGCCACCGAAGGGAAGCGCCGCGAGGGGCGGCCCCGCGCGCTGCGGGGCCGCCCACTAGTTGGGAAACTCAGCCGCGCGGCAGACCCGTGATCGGGTCGAGCAGCAACGGCTTCGGGTCGGGGTGGGCGAAATCGAACATGTTGTTCAGGGTTCCCGCGATTTCGTCGAAGGAACCGTCGCCGATCCGCTGACCGCCGAGCCAGTTGTCCTCGACGAAGCGCAGGATCGAGGTCTGGTCGGTGATGGAGTGGTCGACCGAGTTGACCTTGCTGTACGGGCTGAGCACGAGCAGCGGCTGGCGCGGGCCGTAGCCGCAGCGGTTCTGGTAGCCGGCGATCGGGGTGCGCGCACCGCACAGTCCGGTGCCGGTCAGCGCGTCCTGCGAGCTCTGGCTGCTGTTGATGACGGGGCTCATCTGGTGGTCGTACCAGCCGTCACTGTCGTCGTAGGCGATGACGACCGCGGTGCTCTTCCAGTCCGGGCTCTTCTGGAGCCGGTTCATGGTGTCCACGATGAAGTGCTGCTCGTCCAGGGGATCGGACTGAGCGGGGTGCGCGTCCTGGTAGACGGGCGGCTTGAGGAAGCTGACCGACGGCATGCTGCCCGCGTCCACCGAGCTCCAGAAGTCCGCGGTGTCGTACTGGTGGTTCGCCTGCCCGTTGTGCCCGATCTCGCCGACCGAGGCGGGCGGCAGGTGATGCGGGTTCGAGGTGGACCGGTAGTACTGGAACGGTTCGAGGGTGTCGTGGTAGTCCTCGACGTTTTCGCCACCGATGTTGATGTGGTGCGAGTCGCAGACGGCGGTGCCGTCGGGGCGGTAGGAGGTGGCGCGGAAGCCACCGGCGAAGTAGCCCCAGCTGATGCCCTTGGCGTTGAGCATGTCACCCACGTTGCGGCCGGTCATCTCGACCTTGGCGGCCGTCGGCGACTTCGGGCAGTCCTCGAACCCGGCGGACACGCTGGTCGAGATCACGGTGCCGTTGACCACCGCGGGCGTGGGCGTCGACGGGACGGCGCCGTGGGTCTGGCCGGAGATCAGGTTGAGGTGGCCGGGAACGGTCGGCCCGAAAACAGTGGAGTAGGAATTGTCGCTCATCGAGAAGCGCTGCGCGTAGTTCCACAGACCGGTGACCGTGTTGCCGTCGTAGTAGTCCATCACGAGGCCCGGCTTGGAAATGTGCGGCGCGGCACATTTCTCGTTGTCCGTGCTTTCCACGAACTTGTCCATCAGGCCGTGGTCGAACGCGGTCTGTTCGGCCTTGTAGTCATGGTCCTGGTCGCAGACCAGCGGTTCGCTGCGGTCGAGCCGCTGCGGGTTGTGCGAGTTGGGGTTGTTGGTCAGCAGTTCCGGGGTGAGCCCGTTGACGCTGGGGGTTCCCGGCTTCGCGTGGAACGCGGGCTCGCCGGGCGGGTTGGCGGCGTTGGGATAGGTGCCGAAGTAGTGATCGAAGGAGATGTTCTCCGGGAAGATCACGACCAGGTGCTTGATCGGGGTGGCGGTGTCCGGGCCGTCGGCGGGGGCCGCGTTCACCGCGCCCGGTGCCGGGGCGGCGAAGCCTTGTGCCACGCCGAGCGTCACCGCCGCCGCGGCGCCCAGCAGCACCGCGACGTGGCGTTTCTTGATGATGCTCCGCAAGCTGTCATCCTCCATGGTGAGAATCGCACCGGGCCTGGCTGTCCAGGCCTGCAGAAGCTGGATCGTGCTTTCCTCCTGTGAACGGATACCAAGGTCGAAACGCGACATTGAGCGAAGGATGGGTTAATAATGCGCATCCGGGTGATGGCTCCGGTCACATTGTTCGATGGTGTTCGCTACCGCACGGTACGTAGCGCGAACAAAATGCGGGGAAATCGCGCGGTAGGTGAATTCCTTGCGGACCGGGGGGTGCGGGGCGGAACGGTTTTTGTGCGGCAGATCACGGCATCCGCGAATGATTACCGCAAACGCTGACGTCGATGCGCGAAGTCCGTTCGTGTCCTAGCTCGGTGTGCTAGCTCAGCGTCCTGGTAGGACAGTGGGAATGCTGTTCCCGGAGTCCCGGTCAGCTGGCGACGGACACCGCCGCCAGTGCGTCGAGGGCGTGCTCGGTGCTGACGAGGTCCACGCCGATTCCGCGCATTTCGTCCCGGCCGCGGTCGTACAGCCCGGAAATCGCGTCCTCCACCAACGCGATGCGGTAGTCGCGTTCGCTGGCTTCGTAAAGGGAGGTGCGCGGGCAGTTCGGGAAGTTGCAGCCGGCGAAGACAAGTGTGTCGACGTTCAGTGCGGCGAGATGATCCTGCAGGGGAGTCCGATAGAACGCGCCCCATCGCGGTTTGTAGATGGCGACCTCGTTCTCGCCGAGATCCTGGACGCCGCCGGCGAGCAGGACCTCGTCGTCGAGGTCCGGTGCACCGGCCTCGAGGAGTCCCGGGGCGAGCAGCCGGCCCGGGGTGCCGGGCCGCAACAGCGGCACGTTCCCGCTGACCAGTTCGCGGCGGGACGGCTCGGCGTTGCTGCCGTCCGCAAGGTAGAGGCGCACGATGTGGACCATGGGCCGGCCGGCGGCGCGAAAGCCACGGCACAACCGGCTCATGGCGGGCAGCGCCGCCGAGGTGCCGGGGATCTCCAGCGGGCCGCCGTCGAGCGTGTCGGTCTGGACATCGATCGTGATCAGCGCACTCCGCCCGAAGTCCGGGGCGGTACGCCGGGTCGATTCGCCGGAACCGCTAAATTCGCCCACCATCGTCCCTCTCGTGGCCCGTCCTTTCCGCCCGATGATATCGGACTCCGACGGCCGGCCCGGCGCCGGAGGTTCGCGACAATCCCGAATTCGCCGGGAAGCCGAGCCAGGAAGCCGAGCCAGGGCGACGGCCTTGGCCGGCCGGACGGGGAAGCCGCCGGATGGTGCGGCGGCTTCCCCGCCGGGTTTCCCGGTCAGGTCGGCAGCCGGCCCTGAGGGGAGCCGCTTCCCCTAGTGGTGGCCGGGCACCCACCGGGCGCTGCGCCCGTAGGTGACCTTGGAATACGGCGTGGTGGGCATGACCGGAGTCGCGCCCGGTGCCACGGTCGGCAGCTGGAACCACTGGACGGTGATGGTCGTCTCGCCGGGCCTGCGCCCCGGATCGACGTCGAAGATGGCGTACCCGTGGGCGTCGCCGCTGTCCACCTGGGCCGACCAGGGCGCGTCCTCCCACGCCTGATTCCCGCCGTACTCCGGTCCTTCGGGGTCCAGCGCGGTCCAGACACGCGCCTTGCGAAGCCCGTCACCGGGGTCGTAGCTGTAGCCGTAGGTGCTGCTCGCGCCACCGCCACCCAGGATGTAGTACACCGTGCCCTTGCTGGTGTCGAACACCTCCTCGCCGTTGACCGTGGCGGTCGGGCCGGTGCTGACGACGGTGGGGCGGCGGGTGTTGAACGTCGACCCGACGGGGTAGCTGACACCCTCGGCGGTGGTGAACGCCTTCATGACCGTGCCGTAGTCGCCGTTGTCGTAACCCCGGACCGGGTAGGAGCGCTCGAAGACGTGCTCGTGCCCGGACAGGACCAGGTCGACCTCGTACTTGTCGAACAGCGGCAGCCAGGCCTGGCGGAGGCCGAGGTCGGTGCCGTTGCCCTGGTCGGATGAGAGCGGGCACTGGTGGATGTGCATGACGATCATGTCCACCGTGGGGTCGTTGCGGGCCGCGCGCAGCGTCCGCTCGAGCCACTGGGTCTGCAGATTGGGCCGGCTGCCGCCGGCCACCAGGGAGTAGTCGCCGGCTTGGGGGACCAGGTCGCCGGTGTACCCGTTGATTCCGGTGGGCTGGAAGACGACATCGTCGGCGTCGGCCGCGATGAAGCAGACCGTCCCGACCTGGAAACTGTAGAAGTGGCCTTGCAGCTGGTTCCCGTCGTAGTTGGTCACGCCGTTGGGGGGCAGCAGGAAGCGGGCGAGGTAGGAGCCGTGGCCGTACGGCCCGTTGAGGCCGCCGGCGCCGCGCCCGGTGAGGTCGGTGTTCCCGCCTTCCACCTCGTGGTTGCCCAGCGTCGGCAGCCAGGGCCGGTTCTTGGCCGAGCGGGACACGTTGGCGCTGTAGTCCCGCCAGATCGCGGCGTGGTTGTGCGGGATGTCGTTCGCGTAGGAGAGGTCGCCGTTGACCAGGTGGAACAGGGGTGCGCCGCCGCCGTCGCCGGGATTTTCGATCGCGCCGACCGTGAAGTAGGAGGTGTCCTGGAGGTAAGGGCCCAGCGATTCGCCGGAGGCACTGCGGAAAGCGGAGGGCTCCGCTACGTCGCCGAAGCTCGAGAACCGGAACTTGAACCGTCCTCGCGGCGCTGTCGTGAAGGAAGCGCCCGCGGTCGTGGACGTCGCGGCTCCGTCGCTGACCTGGTAGTAGTAGGTCGTGTCCGGCTCGAGATTCCGGAGTGGGACGTGATAGTGGTAGGTGGTCTGGCCGGAGACGCCGTCGGTGAAGCTGATGGCCTCAGGCCCGGTCCGCAGCTGCCTCTGGTCGAGCGGCTTCGGTGCCGGCAGCGCGACGACCTTGCCCGGGTTTTCCGTCGTGATCGGCCGCTTCGAGTACGCCAGCCTCGGAGCCGGTTGCGCCACCGTTCCCGGCGACGCCCATGACACCGTCACCTCCCCGGCGGGGTCCGAGCCCCACGTCAGGTGCAGCTGCTCGGGTTCGGTGGTGGTCGGAAGCGAGGTCGGCTCGGCCACGTCCGCGGCCGCGGCCGGGGTGTCGACGACCTCACTCTCGACCAGGCCGGCCGCGCCGAGCGTTACGCCGGCGGCAAGAGTTCTGCCGAAAAAACCCCTTCGCGATACACCTTCGTCGCCCGTGGGCGAGCCTTCGAAATTTTGTTGGGCGTCATTTTCATGCACGCTGAGTTTAATTACGGGCGGACTTTGTCCGTCCTCCGGACGGCCAGTGACGGCAAGGTTAAGTCGCGACCAAGTTTACGTGCCATTCACGGAACGTCGTGAATTGGTGTCAGCCTGTCGGCCATCGCGGTATCCGGGGTTTTCGCCGGAATTCGCGAATCAGACAAACGGCCGCGAAGGGATGCGCTGTGGACAGTCCCGCTGAAGGGCCGCATCAGTGACCGAGCCTCCGGAAACTTGTTGGCATTGTACGACGTTTCCTCGATACTTCTTCCTGTCCGGACACTCGTGACGTTGTGACTGAATGGCGGCGGCCGGCCCGGACCAAATTGCACGTGCCGAAATGCGGCTGCGCCGGTGCATTGCCGAACCGGATTCGGGTCGAATGGTGCTGTCGTCCGTTGTCCGGGATAAGCGCGGCTGCCCCGGATCGTCGTTTTTCGATGCGGTGCGTTCTCCCGGACTCGGTCCGGGAGAAACCGGCGATCGACCAGCGAAATCTGCGTGTTCGGTGCACTCGAGCGGGATGAGGTCAAGGACAAGTTCGAGTACGGATGGGGGGAATTCGCTGATTACGCCGATGGAGGCAGGTGCGGCGTGCCTGCGTGAACGGGACGTCATGGCGCGTGGGCGTGCGCAAGTCGCGCTTGGTCCACCAGTCCTGAGCGTGTGTCCCCGCATTGCCCAGGGGTCGCCGGGTTGAACCGTGGTCGGTCGAGGCCGGGCCGGATGGAAAGAACGGGCCCCGACTGGCGTTTCCGCTGGTCGGGGCCCGTTCTTGCTTCAAGACAAACCTGTGTGCCCTCGGCAGGATTCGAACCTGCGACACCTGCCTCCGGAGGGCAGTGCTCTATCCCCTGAGCTACGAGGGCTTCATCGCTGTGCGATGGAGAAAGCCTAGCGCATCGTGTTTTCCTCGCGCGCGGGTGGTCGCCCTTTCCTGGATCTCGTGGCGCCTGATCAAGCAGGCAAGGCTAACTTGTCTTGCATACATGCGCATGTCACTATGTATTGGTGAACGAGGAGGCGGACAGTGGGGCATGACCACGGCACGGGTCATGGGCACGGGGTGAACGCCAGTGCCTCGGGCCGCTACCTGCCGCGGCTGGGCATGGCGCTGGGGATCGGTGTCGTCTTCCTCATGCTGGAGATCGCCGTCGGTGCCGTCACCGGTTCGCTGGCCCTGATTTCCGACGCGGCACACGTGTTCACCGACGTTTTCGGGCTGTCCATGGCGCTCGTGGCGATCCTGCTCGCGCGCGGCAGCGGCCCGACCTATCGGCGGACCTTCGGGCTTTACCGGGCCGAGGTGCTGGCCGCGCTCGGCAACGCGGTGTTGTTGTTCGGCGTCGCGGCGTACGTGCTCTTCGAGGCGATCGGGCGGATCGTCGACCCGCCCGCTGTCCCGGGGCTTCCGGTGCTGGTGACCGCGGCCGCCGGTCTGGTCGCGGGTGTCGTCTCCTTCGGCCTGCTCCGCTCGGGCGCTCAGGAGAGCCTCAACGTCCGGGGTGCCTACCTGGAGGTCCTCGCCGACCTCATCGGGTCGTTCGGCGTGCTGATCAGCGGTGCGATCACGCTGCTGACCGGGTGGCGCTACGCGGACCCGATCATCGGTGTCGCGATCGGCCTGTTCGTGCTGCCCCGGACGTACACGCTGGCCCGCCGCGCGCTCCGGATCCTCTTCCAGCACGCGCCGGCCGAGGTCGACGTCGAGCGGATCGGTGCGGAGCTGGCCGGTCTGACGGGCGTGGCCGACGTGCACGACCTGCACGTCTGGACGCTCACGTCCGGGATGGAGGTCGCCTCGGCCCACCTCGCCGTCACCCCGGCCGCCGAGCCTGCCAAGGTACTGGCCGCCGCGCAGACGCTGCTGGCCGAGGGATATTCGATCAGGCACGCGACCATTCAGGTCGAGCCGCGCGAGTCCGCGAAACGGTGTGACGAGCTGTCCTGGTGAGCCGCGTGGTCACGAAAGCGGCTGGGCGCCCCGCGCCGCGAGCATCTGCTTGATCTGCACCATCTCGGCGCCCTGCGAGACCAGGATGCTCTGCGCGAGCGTGCGCACCGCCGGCACCGACGCGTGGTCGTAGGCGTATTGCGCCATCGCGGTGCCACCCTGGTGATGACGCAGCATGAGCTGCAGAAAGTAGACGTCCAGATCCTTGCCGGACAACGACCGTAGCTTCGCCAGCTCCGTGTCGGTGGCCATGCCGGGCATCAGGCCGTCGGCCGCGGGCGCGGCGGCCGACGGGGACGCGCCCATGGTCATGCCGTCGTGCCCGGAAGGCTGAGTCATCCACGTCATGTACGCGCCGGTGGCCTGCTCGGGCTGGCTCCACAGCATGAGCCAGCCCTTCATCCGGCCGACCTGTTCCAGTTGCGAGGTCTCGATGTCGAAGGCCAGCTGCTTCAGTTCGGGGTCCGTGGTGTGGTCGCGTTCCCAGCTGGCCATGGTCACGGCCTGCAGGTGATGCGTCGACATGTCCTGCGCGAAGCCGACGTCGACCGAGCCGGCCGCCGGGGTGGCCTGCTCGGTGCCGCTCATCGCGCGCTGCGTGAGGAACATGCCCAGTGCCGCGCCGAGCAGCAGCACCACGATCACGGTGGCGCCGATGACGACCGGCCGCGCCCACGCCGGGTGCCCGGCGGTCTCCTCCGCGGTCTCCTCGTCGAACGCTCCGTCGAAGTTCCCGTCCCGCGTTTCCGGGGACCGGTCCTCGGTCATGACGTCGGCGCGGGCATGCCGCCGCTGGTGTCACCCTGGGCACCGTTCGAGCCCTGGTAGTTCATCGGCTTCGCGTCGGGTCCGGGCGGAGCCGGGTCGAAGGGCGGCGGGTTGCTCGGGTCGAACATGCCCGGCCCGAGCGCGTCGCAGGAGGCGCCGACTTCGGGGTAGGTGTTCGAGTTCTGCCGCAGCGCGGTGATGAACTGGTCGATCCGCGGGTCGGTCGCGCTGTCCACCTTGAGCTGGTGTCCCCACGACTGCAGCGAGATCGCATGATCGAGGCCGGGGTACGGCGACATCATCGTGTACGGCTTGCCCTGGACCTTCGTCGTCAGGGTGGTCAGCGCGTCGCCGGTGACCTGGGTCGGGTTGTAGGCGATCCACACCGCGCCGTGCTCCAGCGAGTGCACCATGTTCTCGGTGCGGACCGCTTTCGGGTAGACGATGCCGTTGCACGCGGCCCAGTAGCCGTCGTGCGGACCGCCGAAGGGCGGCGACTGGTCGTAGGCGACCCGTTCGGTGGGCAGCACGTGCACGCTGCCGGTGTACTGCTTGATCACGATCCCGGTCAGCTTCGTGGACGGGTCCGGGTTGCCGGCGGAGGGCGCCCAGTCGGCCAGCGCCCGCTTGGGCGCCGACTGCACCAGGTAATAGGTGACGACGACCGCCGCCAGCGCGACGACCGCGACCACCGAAATGATCGTGCCCCAGGGCACGCCGCGTTTGCTCACCACCGCATTGCGGGTGGCTCTGGCGACCTTCTTCGGGGTGCCCTTTTTCTTGGTGCCGCTGGCCATGCCACAAAGTCTAAGGACAATGCTCCCCGTCGTCGTCGGCGGCTCGCCGGACCGGGCGGGTGGGCTTGATATGGTTGTCGGCTGAAGTGTTGTCGGCCCCGTGTGCCGCCGGGTGGACCGGTCTCGCGAATCGTTTTCCCGGGTGGCACCGGCGTTTCACCGACGGCATCCGTGGGCGGTTCCCGGGCGCCGCCGCCCCCGGCCGTACACTCGCCTCGTGACTCCCGCCGTGCTCGCTGACCTCGTTCGTTCCTCCGCACTGCAGGTACTTTCCGCGCGTGGCCTCGACCATGCCGTCCTGCCCGACCGCGTGACGATCGAGCGACCCCGCAACCCCGAGCACGGTGACTACGCGACCAATCTCGCGCTCCAGGTGGCCAAGCGGGTCGGTCTGGCGCCGCGCGAGTTCGCGCAGGCGCTGGCCGACCAGGTCGCCAAGGACGGTGGCGTGGCCAGCGCCGAGGTCGCCGGTCCCGGGTTCCTGAACCTCCGCCTCGCCGCGGACGCGCAGGGCGAGCAGATCCGCGAGGTGCTCGCCGCCGGGGAGCGCTACGGCCGCGGCGACACGCTGACCGGGCGCAAGATCAACCTCGAGTTCGTTTCGGCGAACCCGACCGGCCCGATCCACCTCGGCGGCACCCGCTGGGCCGCGGTCGGCGACGCGCTGGGCCGGATCCTGGCCGCGCAGGGCGCCGACGTGACCCGCGAGTACTACTTCAACGACGCGGGCGCTCAGATCGACCGCTTCGTGCGTTCGCTGATCGCCGCGGCCAAGGGCGAACCCGTGCCCGAGGACGGCTACGCGGGCGCCTACCTCGGCGACATCGCCGCCGAGGTGCTCCGCCAGGAGCCGAGCGCGCTTTCGCTGCCCGAGGACCAGCGGCACGAGACCTTCCGCCGGATCGGTATCGAGCTGATGTTCGATGAGATCAAGAAGAGCCTGCACGAGTTCGGCACCGACTTCGACGTGTATTTCCACGAGGGCTCGCTGCACGAAAGCGGCGCGGTGGAACGCGCGGTGGAATCGCTCAAGGAGTCCGGCAACCTCTATGCCGCCGACGGCGCGTGGTGGCTGCGCTCCAGCGAGTTCGGTGACGACAAGGACCGGGTGGTCATCAAGAGCGACGGCGCGCCCGCCTACATCGCCGGTGACATCGCCTATCTGCAGAACAAGATCGAGCGCGGTTTCGGGCTCTGCATCTTCATGCTCGGCGCCGACCACCACGGCTACATCGCCCGGCTCAAGGCGGCCGCCGCGGCGATGGGGCACGACCCGGCCGTCGTCGAGGTGCTCATCGGGCAGCTGGTCAATCTGGTCAGCGACGGCAAACCGGTGCGGATGAGCAAGCGGTCGGGCACCGTCATCACGATGGAGGACCTGGTCGAAGCGGTCGGTGTGGACGCTGCCCGCTACGAGCTGTCCCGTTACTCGGTGGACTCCGGCCTGGACATCGACCTGGACCTGCTCCGCAAGAACAGCAACGAAAATCCCGTCTACTACGTGCAGTACGCGCACGCCAGGCTCGCTTCGCTGCAACGCAACGCCGCGGATCTGGGGCTGGAACCGGACCCGGACGCCGATCTCGGCCTGCTGACGCTCCCGCGCGAAGGAGACCTGATCCGCACCATCGGCGAGTACCCGAAGGTGCTGAGCAAGGCGGCCGAGCTGCGTGAGCCGCACCGGCTGGCCCGCTACCTGGAGAGCCTGGCCAGCGCCTACCACAAGTTCTACGACGTCGCGCGCGTGCTGCCGCAGGGCGACGAGGAAGCCTCGCCGCTGACCTTCGCCCGCCTGGCGCTGTGCGAGGCGGCGCGGCAGGTCCTGGCCAACGGACTCGGCCTGCTCGGTGTGTCCGCCCCGGAACGGATGTGAGGTCATGGTTCACCCCGCAGGACCGCTGCACGCGGAAGTTCACCCGCACGCCGACACCTCCGGCCGTCAACCGTCCACAGCGGACGAACTCGACCGGCTGCACTCCGCCGTCTGGCCCCGCAACACCACCCGCGGTGACGACGGGATCGTCCGCCTGGCCGGGGTCGACGTGCGCGAACTCGCCGAGACCTACGGCACTCCGCTGTTCGTGATCGACGAGGCGGACTTCAAGTCCCGCTGCGCCGAACATGCCCGCGCCTTCGGTGATCCGGCGCTGGTGCACTACGCCGCCAAGGCGTTCCTGTGCACCGAGGTCGCCCGGTGGGTGGCCGAGCAGGGCCTGAGCCTGGACGTCTGCAGCGGCGGTGAACTCGCGGTGGCGCTGCGGGCGGGCTTCCCGCCGGCCCGGATCACCTTCCACGGAAACAACAAGTCGATCGCCGAACTGGAGGCCGCGGTCGACGCCGGGGTGGGCACCGTCGTGCTCGACTCGTTCTACGAGATCGCCCGGCTGGCCGACGTCGCCGCCCGGCGCGGGGTCGTGCAGCAGGTGCTGGTGCGGGTCACGGTCGGCGTGGAGGCGCACACACACGAGTTCATCGCGACGGCGCACGAGGACCAGAAGTTCGGTTTCTCACTGGCTTCCGGCACGGCCGCCGAGGCGGTGCGGCGGGTGCTCAACGCCGCGTCGCTCGAACTGACCGGACTGCACAGCCACATCGGCTCGCAGATCTTCGACGCCGACGGCTTCGAGGTCGCCGCCCGCCGGGTGATCGGGCTGCTCGCCGAGCTGCACAAGGAACACGGCGACGATGCGCTCAAGTCACTGTCCACCGTGGACCTCGGCGGTGGGCTCGGCATCGCCTACACCGCCGACGACGATCCGCCGCCGCCCGGCTTCCTGGCCGAGCAACTCCGCACCATGGTGTCCAAGGAGTGCGAGCACGAAGGCCTGGCGATGCCGCGGATCGCGGTCGAGCCCGGCCGCGCCATCGTCGGCCCCGGCACGGTCACCCTGTACGAGGTCGGCACCATCAAGGACGTCGAACTCGGCCAGGACCACGCGCGCCGGTACGTGAGCGTCGACGGCGGGATGAGCGACAACATCCGCACCGCGCTCTACAACGCGGTTTACGACTGCCGTCTGGTGTCCCGGGCCAGCCGTGACGGCGGCGCGAACGACGTGGACGCCCTGCTTTCGCGGGTGGTGGGCAAGCACTGCGAATCCGGCGACATCGTGGTCCGCGACTGCTGGCTGCCGGACACGATCGCCCCGGGTGACCTGCTCGCCGTGGCGGCCACCGGGGCGTACTGCTACTCGATGGCGAGCAACTACAACCGCCAGCCCCGCCCGGCGGTCGTCGCGGTCCGCGACGGCGAGGCGAGGCTGTTGCTGCGGCGGGAGACCGTCGACGACATGCTGCACCTGGAGGCCTCATGACCGCTGTGTCCACGGTGGACGGTAAGACGGTGCGGGTGGCGCTGCTCGGCTGCGGAACGGTCGGCAGCGAAGTGGCGCGGCTGCTCACCGAGCAGGCCGACGAACTGGCTGCCCGCGCCGGCGCGCCGGTGGAGCTGGCCGGGATCGCGGTGCGCCGCCCGGACAAGCACCCCGAGCTGCCCGACCACCTGCTCACCGCGGACGCGGCAGCGCTCGTCGAGTCCGATGTGGACGTCGTGGTCGAGCTGATCGGCGGCATCGAGCCGGTGCGCGGCTGGTTGCTTACCGCGCTGCGCAAGGGAAAATCGGTGGTGACGGCGAACAAGGCGCTGCTCGCCGAGTGCTCGGCGGAGCTGTCCGAGGCGGCCGACGCGGCCGGGGCGGACCTCTACTTCGAGGCCGCGGTGGCCGGTGCCATCCCGTTGCTGCGCCCGCTGCGCGAGTCGCTGGCCGGTGACCGGATCACCAAGGTGATGGGGATCGTCAACGGCACCACCAACTTCATCCTGTCCGCGATGGACTCCACCGGGGCCGGCTACGCGGAAACCCTGGAGGAGGCCAGCCGGCTCGGGTACGCCGAAGCGGACCCGACGGCCGATGTGGACGGTTACGACGCCGCGTCCAAGGCCGCGATCCTCGCGTCGCTGGCCTTCCACAGCCGGGTCACCGCCGCGGAGGTGCACCGCGAGGGCATCGCCGGGGTGACCTCCTTCGACATCGCCGCCGCGAAGATGCTCAACCGCACGGTGAAGCTCCTCGCGATCTGTGAGCGGGTGACCTCCGACGACGGCACCGAATCGGTGTCGGCGCGCGTGCACCCGGTGATGATCCCCCGTGCGCACCCGATCGCCGGCGTCAACGGCGCGTTCAACGCGGTGTTCGTCGAAGCCGACGCGGCGGGTGAGCTGATGTTCTACGGGCAGGGCGCCGGCGGCGCGCCGACCGCCAGCGCGGTGCTCGGCGATCTCGTCGCGGTGGCGCGCAACCGGGTACTCGGCGGGCGGGGCCCGCGAGAGTCGGCGCACGCGGCGCTGCCGGTGCGGCCGATGGGGCAGACGCCGACGCGCTACCACATCAGCCTCGACGTGGCCGACCGGCCGGGCGTGCTGGCCCAGGTCGCGCACGTGTTCGCGGCGCACGGAGTGAGCATCGCGGCGGTGCGGCAGCGCGACCGCACGCCGACGGCGAGCCTGGTCATAGTGACGCATCTCGCTCCGGACGCGGCACTGGAGGCGACCGTCGAAGAGATCGGCAAAATGGACGTAGTGCACGAAGTCGTCAGCGTGATGCGCGTGGAAGGCGAAGATCAATGACACCTACGCCCGGCTGGCCGGGGATCATCGAGGCCTATGCCGACCGGGTGCCCATCCCGCCCGGCGCCAGGGTCGTCACCCTCGGCGAGGGCAACACGCCGCTGATGCCCGCCCCGCACCTGTCGGAGCTGACCGGCTGCACGGTCTACCTCAAGGTCGAGGGCGCCAACCCGACCGGTTCGTTCAAGGACCGCGGGATGACGGTGGCGATCACGCACGCCCTGGCCAGCGGCCTGCGCGCGGTGATCTGCGCGTCCACCGGCAACACCTCCGCCTCGGCCGCGGCCTACGCCGCGCGCGCCGGGCTGACCTGCGCGGTGCTCATCCCGCAGGGCAAGATCGCGATGGGCAAGCTGGCGCAGGCGATCCTGCACGGCGCCCGGATCCTGCAGATCGACGGCAACTTCGACGACTGCCTCGAACTCGCCCGCAAGACCGCCATCGACTACCCGGTGACGCTGGTCAACTCGGTCAACCCGGTCCGCATCGCCGGGCAGAAGACCGCCGCGCTGGAAGTCTGCGATGTGCTGGGGCGCGCGCCCGACGTGCACTGCCTGCCCGTCGGCAACGCCGGGAACATCACCGCCTACTGGGCGGGGTATTCGGAGTACGCCGCCGACGGTGTGGTGGAACGCACGCCGCGCATGTTCGGTTTCCAGGCCGCCGGAGCCGCGCCGCTGGTGCGCGGGGAACCGGTCGCCGAACCCGAGACGATCGCCACGGCGATCCGGATCGGCAGCCCGGCCTCGTGGGACGGCGCGGTCAAGGCGCGTGATCTTTCCGGTGGCCTGTTCGAGGCCGTCACCGACGAGCGGATTCTCGCCGCCTACCGGCTGCTGGCCCGGCGCGAGGGTGTGTTCGTCGAGCCGGCCTCCGCGACCAGCATCGCCGGCCTGCTGCTCACCGCCGCCGACGGCCGGCTCCCGAAGGGCTCCACCGTCGTCTGCACGGTGACCGGGCACGGTCTCAAGGACCCCGCGACGGCGCTGGAAGGCAATGTCGAGGTGGAACCGCTCGCCGTCGATCCCCGGGCGGTGGCCGCCGCGCTGGAGCTGTCGTGAGGCGTGCGCCATCCGGCGTGCCGGCGGAACGAGCGGATCCGCGGTGAACCGGGCCGCGCCCGGGGTCGCGCTGAAGGTCACCGTGCCGGCATCCACCGCGAATCTCGGTCCCGGTTTCGACGCGCTCGGCCTGGCGCTCGGCCGGTATGACGTGGTCGAGCTGTGGGTCACCGGCTCCGGGCTGAAGATCGAGGTGGTGGACGCGGGTGCGGGCGGCGTGGCCGACGTGCCGACCGACGAGACCCACCTGGTCGTGCGCGCGCTGCGGCGTGCCTGCGCGCATCTCGGTGTTTCGCTGCCCGGCCTGCGGCTGCGCTGTTCGAACGCCATTCCGCACGCCCGTGGCCTGGGTTCTTCGGCGGCCGCCGTGGTGTCCGGCATCGCCGCGGGATACGCGCTGGCCGGCCGCGCGCTGGACGCGGACGCGCTGCAGCTCGCGGCCGAGTTCGAGGGACACGCCGACAACGCCGCCGCCAGCATGTTCGGCGGACTGGTGATCGCCTGGTGCGAGAGTGGCCGGTTTCACGCCGAGCGGCTCGACCCGCATCCCGGCGTGCGGCCGGTGCTGGCCGTGCCGGCTGTGAGATCGGCTACCGCGGAGACGAGAGGGCTGCTGCCCGCCCAGGTGCCGCACGCCGACGCCGCGTTCAGTGCCGGGCGCGCCGCGCTGGCCGTACACGCGCTGACCCGGGACCCCGCGCTGCTGCTGCCGGCCACCGCGGACCGGTTGCACCAGGACTATCGCGCACCGGCCTATCCCGCGAGCGCGCGCCTCGTCCACGACCTGCGAAAATCGGGGGTGGCGGCGACCGTGTCCGGGGCCGGGCCCACGGTGCTGGCGCTGACCACGAACGGAATAATTCCGGCATCGGTGGACGTTACGGGTTTTGAAGTCACCGAATTGCCGGTGGATGCGGCCGGGGTGCAGGTAACGGGCCGGTAGCGTGCATGCGGCGGATTCGCGCCACACCAGGGGTGGTTGTTGCACCGGTTCGCCGGGCGGTCTACTCTCGGGGGCGTTCGATCACCGTGCGCAGTCCGCACCCGGTGTGACTCCCGGGGGTCCTTCCTCGGATCGCATCTTTCGTTGAGCCGATACGGTGACGGCAACCCTCCCGTGTGGCGGCTTCGCCGCTGTGACTTGCGGTCTCGGCTGGAGAAGCCGCACCGGGTACAGACAAAGCCGCTTCGCGATCAAGCGCGAGCGGTCGTCCGCTGATCCGCCTGGAGGCGTGGATCGGTCAGGAAGGACATGTGTGAGCAACACCGATCTTTTGAGCGGCGACCTGGATACCCAGGACGCTCCCGCTACGGAGCCCGGCAGTCAGGCGAACGGTGCGGCCACGCCCAAGCGGCGCACCGGCGGCCTCTCCGGCATGGTCATCGCCGACCTGCGCGAACTCGCCAACGAATTGGGGGTCGGCGACACCAAGGGGATGCGCAAGGGTGACCTCATCGCGGCCATCCGGGAACGGCAGGGCAAGTCGCCCCGTCGTCCCGGCGTGCGCACCGACAACACGCTGCCGCTGGAGGGCCTGACCGCGGCGCCGGCCGGCAAGCCCGCCGAGAAGCCGGCGTCCGACAAGCCCGCCCAGCAGCCCGCCGCGGACAAGCCTGCCGAGCAGGCCCCGCAGGGTGCCGAGGGGCACGCCGCCGGCGCGTCGCAGTCCGGCGAGGACACCTCCCAGGGTGAGGAGGGCGGCCGGCGTGACGGTGGCGGTCGTCGCCGTCGCGGCGCCAGCCGTGCCCAGGGCAGCCCGGAAGCCGGCGGCCAGCGCGAGCAGCAGCCGCGTGGCGAGCGCCAGGGTGGCGGCGAGCAGCAGGGCGGCGGCCAGGACCGTCGCCAGAACGAGCGTCAGCAGAGCGACCGCCAGCAGCAGAACGACCGCCAGCAAAACGGTGGTCAGGCGTCCGGGCGCGCCCAGCAGGGCGGTTCCGCGTCGGCCCCGGGCGGTGCGGACGACGACGAGGGCGGCCGCCGTGGCCGCCGGTTCCGCGACCGTCGCCGGGGCCGTGGTGGCCGCAGCGAGGGCGGGCAGGAGACCGAGATCCGCGAGGACGACGTTCTGCTCCCCGTCGCCGGCATCCTCGACGTGCTGGACAACTACGCGTTCGTGCGGACCTCGGGCTACCTGCCGGGGCCGAACGACGTGTACGTGTCGTTGTCGCTGGTGCGCAAGTACGGCTTGCGCCGTGGTGACGCCATCACCGGCGTGGTCAAGCAGCCGCGCGAGGGCGAGCAGCAGCGGCAGAAGTTCAACCCGCTGGTCCGCGTGGACACCATCAACGGCCTCGAGCCGGACCAGGCCAAGCGGCGTCCCGAGTTCACCAAGCTGACTCCGCTCTACCCCAACGAGCGGCTGCGGCTGGAGACCGAGTCGCACAAGCTGACCACCCGGGTGATCGACCTGGTGATGCCGGTCGGCAAGGGGCAGCGCGCGCTGATCGTGTCGCCGCCCAAGGCCGGCAAGACCACGATCATGCAGGACATCGCGAACGCGATCACCACGAACAACCCCGAGTGTCACCTGATGGTCGTGCTGGTGGACGAGCGGCCGGAAGAGGTCACCGACATGCAGCGGTCGGTGAAGGGCGAGGTCATCGCCTCCACCTTCGACCGTCCGCCGTCAGACCACACCTCGGTCGCCGAGCTGTCCATCGAGCGGGCCAAGCGCCTGGTGGAGATGGGCATGGACGTGGTGGTCCTGCTCGACTCGATCACCCGTCTCGGCCGCGCCTACAACCTGGCGGCCCCGGCGTCCGGCCGGATCCTTTCCGGTGGTGTCGACTCGACGGCGCTGTTCCCGCCGAAGCGGTTCCTCGGCGCGGCGCGCAACATCGAAAACGGCGGGTCGCTGACCATCTTCGCCACGGCGATGGTGGAGACCGGGTCCACCGGTGACACGGTGATCTTCGAGGAGTTCAAGGGCACCGGCAACGCGGAGCTGAAGCTGGACCGCAAGATCGCCGAGCGCCGCGTGTTCCCGGCCGTGGACGTCAACCCGTCCGGCACCCGCAAGGAGGAGCTGCTGCTCTCGCCGGACGAGCTGGCCGTGCACCACAAGCTGATCCGGGTGCTCAACGCCCTGGATTCCCAGCAGGCCATCGATCTGCTGCTGTCCCGCCTGCGCAAGACGAAGACCAACATCGAATTCCTGATGCAGGTCTCCAAGACCGCGCTCGGCAGCGACGACGACTGATCATGGGTGGCGGAAGGGGTGTTTGCTGCCGAACATCCGTAGGAAACACCCCTTCCTCGCTTTCCCAGGGCCCGTGCGGGGCCGTGCTCGGCGGAATACCCCGAGGTCGCGGCACGTTGTGCGGTCTGACAGAATCGATCCGCTGAACGTCCGGCTCCGGTTCACCTTCCGCGAAGGACCCGGCGGCCATCAAGAGAGGACCCCATGAAAAGCGGTATTCATCCGGAGTACGTGACGACCACGGTGACGTGTGGCTGCGGCAACACGTTCCAGACGCGGAGCACGAAGACTTCCGGCGATATTCACGTCGAAATCTGCGCCAACTGCCACCCGTTCTACACCGGTAAGCAGAAGATCCTGGACACCGGTGGCCGCGTCGCGCGGTTCGAGGCGCGCTACGGCAAGCGGCAGAAGAAGACCGACAAGTAGCTTCACCGACGGCGCCTGTTTCCCGGCCGGGAGACGGGCGCCGTCTTTCGTGTTCGCCCGGACATGTCGCCCGGGGAGTCGAGGAGAGAAGGTGCGGCCGTGGATTCGTCCTCGCTGCGTGGGTTGCTCGACGAGTACGCCGAGCTGGAGAAGCAGCTTGCGGATCCGGCTGTGCACGCCGACCAGGGGCGCGCGCGCAAGCTGGGCCGCCGCTACGCCGAGCTGACCCCGGTGGTCAAGGTCGTCGGCGAGCTGGACCGCGCCGGCGAGGATCTCGTGACGGCGAAGGAGCTCGCCGCCGAGGACGCCGCGTTCGCGGCCGAAGCCCAGGAGCTCGCGGCCCGCATTCCCCTGCTGGAGGCACGGCTGACCGAGTTGCTGCTGCCGCGTGACCCCTATGACGGCTCCGATGTCGTGATGGAGATCAAGTCGGGTGAGGGCGGCGAGGAGTCGGCGCTGTTCGCGGGCGACCTCTTGCGGATGTACCTGCGGTACGCGGAGCGGCACGGCTGGAAGGCCGAAGTGCTCGACGCGGTGGATTCCGATCTCGGCGGCTACAAGGACGTCACGCTGTCGATCAAGAGCAAGGGTACCGACGCGGACGGCGTGTGGGCACGGTTGAAGTTCGAGGGCGGTGTGCACCGCGTGCAGCGGGTGCCGGCGACCGAGTCGCAGGGCCGCATCCACACCTCGGCCGCCGGGGTGCTGCTCTATCCCGAGCCGGAGGAGGTCGAGGTCGAGGTCGACCCGAACGACCTGCGCATCGACGTGTTCCGGTCGTCGGGCCCGGGCGGGCAGAGCGTGAACACCACCGACTCGGCGGTGCGGGTGACGCACCTGCCGACCGGGATCGTGGTGTCCTGCCAGAACGAGAAGTCGCAGATCCAGAACCGGGCGCGGGCGATCCAGGTCCTGCAGGCCCGGCTGCAGGCGCTCGCCGAAGAGGAGGCGGCCAGCAAGGCGGCCGACGCGCGGCGCTCGCAGGTGCGCACGGTCGACCGTTCGGAGCGGGTGCGGACCTACAACTTCCCGGAGAACCGGATCTCCGATCACCGCGTGAACTTCAAGGCCTACAACCTCGACCAGGTGCTCGACGGCGAGCTGGACGCCGTGCTCGACGCGTTGGTCAACGCCGACCGTGAGGAGCGCCTGGCGGCGGCGGGCGCGTGAGCGGCGGGACGGTCGCGCCGTCCCGGCCGGCGGCAGGTGCGGGCAGCGGTGGCGGATCGTTCCGGTGTGTCCTGAAGGGGGGACAGCCGAGTTACGCAATCCGGTCACGCGCCGAGGAAATGCGGCCTATGTGCCCGGTAGGCAAACGGTGTTGTGGGAAAGTAAAGGCGTGAAGCGGCAGCCCCTCAGACTCGCGATCCTCGAAGCGATCAGGATCCTCGAGGACGCCGGCGTGGCCTCCCCCCGGACCGACGCCGAGCTGCTCGCCGCCCACGTGCTGGGCGTCGAGCGCGGCCGGCTGCCGCTGGTCCCGCTGGTGGACCCGCCGGTGGTCGACGCGATCGGCCAGCTGGTCGCGCAGCGCGCCAAGCGGGTGCCGCTGCAGTACCTGACCGGCTGGGCCGCGCTCGGCGGGATCACGGTCGATGTCGGCCCCGGGGTGTTCATTCCCCGCCCGGAGACCGAGTTGCTGCTGGAATGGGGTCTGAACCTGCTGCGCGACCGCGAGTACCCGGTCGTGGTGGACCTGTGCACCGGATCGGGCGCGCTGGCGCTCGCGGTCGCGCATGCCCGGCCCGACGCGGTCGTCTACGCGGTGGACCTCGATCCGAACGCGCTGGCTTGGGCCCGGCACAACGCGGATGCCCGCGCGTCCGACGGGGACACGCCGATCCGGCTGTACTCCGGGGACGTCGGCGACGACACGATCTTCGTCGAGCTGGACGGCCTGGTCGATCTGGTGCTGTGCAATCCGCCGTACGTGCCGCCCGGCGGTGACCTGCCGCCCGAGGTGCTCGACCACGACCCGCCGCAGGCCGTGTTCGCCGCCGACGGCGGCCTCGCGGTGATCCGCCAGGCGATCGGCACCGCCGCCCGCCTGCTCAAGCCGGGGGGCGGGATGGCGATCGAGCACGACGACACGCACGGTTCGGCGGCGCCGGCTCTGGTCGCGGCGCGCAAGGTGCTCGACGACGTCGCCGACCACACCGACCTCGCCGGCCGTCCGCGCTTCGTGACCGCGCGCCGCGCGCCGAGCGGCTGAGCC
>DASSAD010000060.1:0-16551 GCA_035685725.1 Amycolatopsis sp.
GATCGCCGACTGCACCGCCGTGGTCGCCGCGGCGACGGCCTCGCCGAGCACGATCAGCGTGAAAAGCCCGTACCGCTCGTTGATGTGCCCGGGATGCCAGGAGGTCGCGCTGCCGCGGAACTCCGCCCACGCCGGCACCGAGAGCTCGCCGAGGATCAGCACCGCGAAGGTGATTCCACTCCACGGCGCGGGCAGCAGCAGCCGGAGGATCCAGCACACCTGGATCACCCCGATGCCGATGGCGTACCGGATCGCCGCCGGTCGGCCCGCCGGATGCGCGCGCGCCGCCCGCAGCCACTGGGCGATCATCGCCAGCCGCATCAACACGTACCCGGCGACGATAGTGCGGAAGTCGAGGCGCTCGAACGCGGCGGGCACCCCGGCGGCGAGCACCAGCACCCCGGCGATCTGCACCAGGGTGAGCAGCCGGTAGGGCACGTCGTCGGTGTCGTACGCCGAGGCGAACCAGGTGAAGTTGACCCAGGCCCACCAGATCGCGAAGAAGACCAGGGCGTAGCCGAGCAGGCCCGGGCCGAGCCGCCCTTCGGTGATGCTGTGGTGCAGTTGCGCGGCGGCCTGCGCGACCGCGACCACGAAACACAGGTCGAACAGCAGCTCCAGCGGGGTGGACGCGCGGTGCGGTTCGCTGGGGTCGCGGGCGGTCATCCGGCGCAGCACGGCGATATCTGTCATGACGGTTGCGATGATGCCAGCTCGTCACCACGATCGCCGACAACGCCGACCGCCCCGCCCTTTGCTCGCTGCCCGCTACCCGCGCGTGTCCCCTGTTCCGGTCGTCGTGTCCCCTGTTCCGGTCGCCGAGTTCCCTGGTCCGGTCGCCGAGTTCTCTTTTCCGGTGGACGAGTTCTCTTTTCCGGTGGACGAAACTCCTACGCGGTCCCGGTCAGTCGCGGTCGCCACACTCGTCCACGCCGACGAGGGTGGCAACCGCCGTTGACAGCGGGCCGCCAGGGGCGTGCCAGCGGCATGTGCGGGCGATGCCAGAATGCCGCGGCAGTCTGCCTGTCGAGGGCGGAGCCGACACGGCCCCGGTCCGAGACGGAAGGACGAAGCGCATGAGCGATCTTGTGGTGCACGACGTCGTCATCGCCGGAGCTGGCCCGGTCGGGCTATTCCTCGCGATCGAGCTCGAGACCGCGGGGGTGAAGCCGCTTGTGCTGGAACGGCTCGTGCAGCCTGACCGGGGGATCAAGGCCGCCGCGATCGGCGCGGTGGGGGTCGAGGCGCTGGCGCGACGCGGGTTCGCGAGTGCGCTCGACGAGGAACAGGTGACGATGCCGATGGCGAAGGCGGCACGTGCCGGATCCGGGCCGGTGAGGAAGCCGGGAGGCCATTTCTCCGCGTTGTTCGTGATTGAGCAGGATCTCCAGCGCGACCCGGAGCGCCGCAGCCGCATGGTGCCGCAGGACGCGCTCGAGAGGATCCTGACCGCGCGGGCGGGCGAGCTCGGGATCGAGATCCGTCGTGGCGTCTCGGTGGAAGGATTGGAGCAGGACGACGACGGCGTGACCGTGCAGACGAGCACGGGTCCGTTGAGCGCGAGGTACCTGGTCGGCTGCGATGGTGGCCGGAGCCGCGTCCGCAAGCTCGCCGGCTTCGAGTTCCCCGGGACGGATCCGACCATCACCGGCTATCAGGCTCTCATCGAGTTCGATGTGCCCGACAAGCTCGCGAAAGGGTGGCAGCGAACGCCGCGCGGCCTCATCACGTCGATCCCGGGACGCGTCTTCACCGCGGAGTTCGACGGCCCGCCGCCGGATCGGGATGCGCCGATCACGCGGGCCGAGGTCGAAGCGTCGATCCAGCGCGTGAGCGGCACCGACGTCAGGATCCTGTCGATGTCGAAGGCGACGCGCTGGTCCGATAACGCGCGGCAGGCGACGACCTACCGCAAGGGCCGCGTCCTGCTCGCGGGCGACGCCGCGCACGTCCACTCGCCCTTCGGCGGCCAAGGCTTGAACCTCGGACTCGTCGATGCCGCAAACCTCGGTTGGAAGCTCGCCGTGGCGGTGCGGGGGCGCGATCACCTCCTCGACTCCTACACCGCCGAGCGTCATCCCGTCGGTGCGCGCGTCCTGGAGAACACCCGCGCGCAGGTCGCGCTGGTGCGTCCTGACCCGCTCACGAGCGCGCTGCGCACCATCGTGAGCGACCTGATCACGCTGCCCGAAGGCAATCGCCACATCGGCGAGATGCTCTCGGGTGTCGGCATTCGCCACGACCTCGGCGACGACGACCCGCTCGTCGGCACTCTCGTGAAGGACCAGCTCCTCACGCTCGCCGACGGCGGCGAAGCGCGGCTCTACGCACTGGCGGAGAAGGGCGGTGGCCTGTTCGTCTCGCCTTCGGAACGGTCGCTCCCCCGGAACGTGCACCACGCGCACACCAAGGAGGGCCCGTCGATGCTCGTCCGTCCCGACGGCTGCGTCGCGTGGACAGAAGCGTCGTCCAATTCGCTCGACGAGGCGCTCACGCGCTGGTTCTGAACGGGAACTCCGACCCGCGACCTGACCACGAGATTCATTCCACCTTGGGAGTCGGGATCCATGAACGAGCTCACCGACAGCACGACGACAAACCCTGCGAGTCGGGGGACCTGGATCGCCACCTGGGGCACGGCGCAGCAGTTGGCACGACCTGTCGAATCCGGTGGAGGGCCGCAGATGCCAGGTCTGCCGGATGACGACGCGTCGGCACCGGATTCCGCGCCCCAGACGGACGAACCGCCTGGCGCGCCGACGAAGGTCGGCGCGCAGACCGTGCGCATGGTGGCGCGTGCCACCGCGGGCGGCACGGCCGTACGCGTCGCGCTGTCGAACTCCTTCGGTCACGCGCCGGTACGCATCGATGCCGCGTGGATCGCGCGGCACGAGCGCGGCGCGGCGATCCACGCTGGCAGCGCGCGCGCACTGACCTTCGGCGGGCGCGCTGCGGTGCTGTTGCCGACGGGCGCGCACATCTCCAGCGATCCCGTCGAATACGACGTGCCCGTCCAGACCGATCTGGTCGTCTCGCTGCACGTCTCCGACGAGGACGTCATTCCCACGACGCACGAGGTCGGACTGCGCACGGCGTGGCTCGCACCCGGCAACCAGACCGCCACGCGGAACCTGCGCGACGCCACCGCGTTCCAGTCGTACCTGTGGCTCGCCGGTATCGACGTGCTGGCACAGCCTTCGGCGGCCACCATCGTCGCCATCGGCGATTCCGTCGTCGACGGAATGGAAACCACGCCCGACGCGGACGCGCCGTGGCCGTCGTCGCTGGCGCGCAGACTGGCCGCGCGAGAAGGCATGCCGCCGCGCGCGGTGATCAACATGGGTATCGCGGGCAACCGCGTCCTGCGCGAGACCGACGGCATGGGCGCCAGTGCGCTGGCGCGCTTCGACCGCGATGTGCTGGCCCGGCCCGGCGTGCGCTGGGTGGTGTTGTCCGAGGGGCTCAACGACATGTTCTTCGGCTTCATGCCGGGCCTGCCGGAGAGCGAGCGGGCGACGGCGGAGGACATCATCGTCGGCTACCGCATGCTGATCGCCCGTGCGCACCTGCACGGCCTGCGGGTCATCGGCTGCACGCTGCTCCCCATCGGCGGCACGTTCATCTTCACAGCGGAACTCGAGCGCGTGCGCCAGGACGTGAATTGCTGGATCCGCGGCAGCGGCGAGTTCGACGCGGTGGTCGATCTGGAGGCGGCCACCCGTGACCCGGACTCGGCCGAACCGGTGAAGGTGCGCACCGAGTTCTTTTCCGATGACGGCATCCATCCGAACGACGCGGGCCAGCAGGCGATGGCCGAGGCGTTCGACCTGGAACTGTTCCGGGAATAGGACTCACGAACGAACCGGGCCGTCCAGCTCCCGGCGTGGGCGTGCCGGATCGACCTGGAGCGAGGCCGTCTTCCCGTCCAGCCGCCAGCCATCCTGGTACGCCGCGGCGAAGACGTCCTCGCCCAGCACCGTGCGGCCGTGGGCGACCATCTCCTGGATCCGTGGGTCGCTGAGGTCGTGGGCGCCGCGCAGCCGGGCAGCCGCGCCGAGCAACAGGGCCACGTCCCGGTGCTGCCGCCGCAGCCCGGCCAGCTCGGCCTTGCTCACCGCGACCAGCGCCATGAGCGGCAAGTCACGACTCTCCAACGCCGCCCCGTACGCGCGGGCCAGCGCCACCTCAGCGCCCTCGGCGTCGCCCCGCCGCACGCACAGCGAGGCCCGCACCGAACCGACGATCGCCCGGCCATGGTCACCGCGGATCGAGGACTCACCTGCCAGCTGCGCCTCGGCCACCTCGATACGGGCCCGCGCGCGGTCCAGATCGCCGAGCCGCAGCCACGTGCCGGCCTCGAGAGCGGCAACGATGACGACCAGCTCCGGCGACGCCGATCGTTCTGCCCGCTCACGGACCGCGTCGAGCTTTGCCCTCACCAGGGTGTCCTCGCCGCGGCGCAGGTGGAGTTCGATCCAGCGCACGTCAAGGAAGGTCTCGTCGGCCGGACTCAGCGAGCCGAATTCCCGCGCCTGCGCCCTGGCCTCGCGCAGGTCCGCCAACGCCCCGTCGAGGTCCCCGTCGTACTGCCGCAGCATCGCGCGCGTCGGCAGCGCGGAGGCCACACCCCAGCGATCGCCGGTCCGGCCGAAGGCGTCGAGCGCGGCGGCCACGTCGACGCGCACCTGGTCAAGGTCGCCCTCGTTCTCGGCGAACGAGGCCCGGAACAGGTGGGCCAGCCCGGACAGCCAGACGTCGGGGCCGTCGACGATACGGCCGACCAAGGCGAGCGATGCCTCGTGCTCCCGCAGGAAGTGGAGTGTGATCGCGGCCAGGACGCCGGTGACTCCGGGCAGCGACGGGTGGGCGAGCAGGCGATCGGCCAGCGCCCGCAGCGCGGATTCGTTCTCGTCCAGGCCCTCGATGGTCAGCGGTGAGCGTGCGTTGATGCGGTTGAACAGGAGCATCGCCTCGGCGGAATCGCGGTCCAGCGTCTGCCCCGCGGCAGGTAGCGCCAGCGCCTCCCCCTGCCAGTACGCCGCGTCGGCATGCCTGCCGAGCATCTGCCAGTACCAGGAGAGGTCGCCGGCGAGCGCGACGGCCGCGGTGGCGTCGCCGGTGTCGCACAGGTGGCGCAGGGCGGCGAGCACGTTGTCGTATTCGGTGCGGATCACGCGCAGCGCGGCGAGCTGACCAGGGCCACGCAGCAGCGGTTCCTCGCGGGCGACCAGGTCGGCCAGGTAGCGGGCGGAGAGATCCCGGACGGCGTCGAGCGTGCCCCGGTCGGCGAGCCGCTCGATCCCGTACTCGCGCAGGGTCTCGAGCATCCGGTAGCGGCCCGCGTCGGGCGCCAGTTGCAGCAACGACTTGTCGATCAGGGCGGCGAGCAACTCGGGGACCTCACCGGGGAGCACCGCGGTGCCCGCGCAGACCGAGGCGGCCGACTCCGGTGTGACGCCACCGGGCAGGACCGAGACGCACTCGGCCACCGTGCGCTCGTTGTCGCTGAGCAGATCCCAGCTCCAGGCGATGACGGCGCGCAGCGTACGGTGCCGCGGCGACGCGGCCCGGCTGCCCGTGGTGAGCAGCCGGAACCGGTCGGACAGCCCGGCGGCGAGCTCGGCCAGCGACAGGGTCCGCAGCCGCGCCCCGGCCAGCTCCAGCGGCAGGCCGTCCAGACCGCGCACCAGCCGGACCACGTCCGCGCGCGTCCGCTCGTCGACGTCGAAACCGGGGCGCACCGCCGCGGCCCGTTCGGTGAACAGGCGCACCGACGCGCTCCGGCGGACGATCTCAAGGCCCTCACCGAGGCCCGGCAGCGGCAGCGGGCCGAGCGGGACCAGCGCCTCACCGTCGATCGCGAGCGGCTCGCGGCTGGTCGCCAGCACCCGCAGCCCGGCGCAGCGCGGCAGCAGCGCCGCGATCAGGTGCGCGACGGCGTCGATCAGGTGCTCGCAGTTGTCCACCAGGAGCAGGCTCTCCCGGCCCTTGAGCTGGTCGGCGAGCACGTCCAGCTCGCTGCCCTCGGCTCGCATCCGTCCGGATGCCTCGAAGAGCGCGGTGCCACGCAGCCCGATCGCGGCCAGCACCGCCGCGCCTGCCTTGGCAGGCTCGGTGACCGCGGCCAGGTCGACCAGCCAGGTGCCGTCGCGGTAGTCGTGGCGGTGGCGGCGGCCCGCCTCGACCGCGAGCCGGGTCTTGCCGGCCCCGCCCGGCCCGGCCACCGTGACGAGGCGCCCGCGGGCGAGCAGCGTGTCGATCCGGGCGAGGTCGTCGTCGCGCCCGATGAAGCTGGTCAGGGCGGCGGGCAGATTGCTCGCGGGCGCCGCGCGTTGCGCCTCGGGAGCGGGAGCCGGCGACTGCAGCAGGCGCAGGTGGCGCTCGCGCAGGGCAGCGCCGGGGTCGGCGCCGAGCCGGTCGGCGAGGGTCTCGCGCACCCGCTCGTACAAGTCGAGGGCGTCGGCCTGGCGGCCCTGGGCGGCGAGTGCGTCCATCTGCAGCGCGGCCACCCGCTCGTCCGCCGGATGGTCGGCGAGCAGGGTGCTCAGCCGGGTGGTGGCGGCGTCGGCGCGGCCCAGAGCCAGCTCGGCTTCGGCCAGGTCCGCGCAAGCCTCGACGGCGATGCGGGCCAGCCTCGTCGCGAC
This sequence comes from Amycolatopsis sp., assembly GCA_035685725.1. Lineage (GTDB taxonomy): Bacteria > Actinomycetota > Actinomycetes > Mycobacteriales > Pseudonocardiaceae > Amycolatopsis_E. Next base: position 6,645 of record DASSAD010000060.1, read on the forward strand.
CGCCGGGGCGACCGCGGCGATCGCCGACGGTTCGCCGCACAGCGCCACCGCCGCACCCAGCAGCTCGGCCGCCGCCCGGGGATCGCCGGCCCGGAGCCGGTCACGGCCGAGCGCGGCCAGCCGCTCGAACCGCAGCGCGTCAACGTCGTCCTCCGTGACGCCGAGGCGGTAGCCGCCCGCGGACTGAGTGACCGCGCCGGCCTCGCCGAGCACCCGGCGCAGCCGGGAGACCAGCGACTGCAGCGCATTCGCTGGGTCGGTGGGGAGCTCCCGCGGCCAGAGCGCATCGACCAGGACGCCCGGTTCGACCGGCCGGCCGCCGGCCAGTGCCAGCCGCGCGATCAGGCCGCGGAGCCGGGCGCCGGGAACGGCCACCACGGCGTCGCCGCGGCACACCTCGAGGGTGCCGAGCAGCGTCACCCGCAGGCGCGTCTCCTCGTTCCCGTGCACCGCCCGATCCTCCCGCGTACAGCCCGCAAGCCCAACCCGCCATCCGCCCATGTCGCGAGTCGCGCGTCGGGGTCCGGCTTTGTCCTGCGGAGTTTGCGCCGTTTCAGCACCGAAGTTCGCTGGAACTGCGGAATCAACGTTGTGGTCGGCGGTGATCGGAATGGCATCCGAACCGAGCGGCCGACCTCGGACCGTTCGCTCACGAGCGCGAGGCCGAGCCGTGCCGGCGGGTCATGGGCGATCGCGCTGGACCACGCCCGATCGAGTGCCGAGGCCATCGGGACAGACGTCGCCGAGCGCGTCGACTGGGTTCCGGGCGACCTCGCGACCTGGACCCCGCCTTCCGGGCCGCTACGACCTCGTCACCTGCCTGTAGGTACACATGGCCGGCACGGTGGAACAGGCGGTGCGGCGGCTGGCGGCCGGGGTCGCACCCGGGTTGGCCGTGTCACCGTGACCAGTCATGGCGCCGGGACAGTGCGCCTGGTAGGTCCCGACGCCATCACCGGCGGCCTGCAACCGCAAATGTTGCCCGAAGTGCATACTTGCCTATTCGGCAAGTTCTGCGTACCTTCGTCGGCATGGGTACCGGGGATGAGGTCCGCGTCGGATTGCGAGAACGCAAGAAGCAGGAGACCCGTATCGCGCTGAGCTGGGCCGCCATCCGCCTGTGCGTGGAGCGCGGTGTGGACAACGTCCGTGTCGAGGACATCGCCGCCGAGGCGAACGTGTCGGTACGCACCTTTCGCAACTATTTCTCCAACAAAGCCGAGGCGATCGCCGCCAGGCATCTCGACCGCGCGTTGCGGATCGCCGACGAACTGCGCGCGCGGCCGGCAGGCGAGTCGTTGTGGGAGGCCGTCGCCAACGCGGTGCTGGCCCAGTTCGCGCTGGGGCAGGAGGACAACGGCGATCAGTCGCCCGACCGGCGGTGGGTCGACGGGGTCCGGCTGATGCTCGCCGAACCGGCGCTGCAAGGCGAGTTCCTCAAGGCCAACATGGCGGCGCAGGCCGAACTGACGGCGGCGATCGCCGAACGCACAGGAACCGATGTTGCGACCGAGGTGTACCCGAGCCTCGTCGCCGCTGCGGTCGGTGGAGCGATCACCGTCGCCTCGGACCATTGGATGCGCGCGGACCCGCCTGTCCCGATGGGGACGCTGCTGCGTGACGTGTTCGCGCAGCTCGCAGCGGGGCTGCCTGTACCGAGCAAACCGTAGCAGCCGCACGGAATTCGAGCCTGGCCCATGGCCGGGCTGATCAGTCGTGCCCTTTTCCCGGGCGTGCAGGAGGACCTTCGGATGACCACAGAAGTCGTTGCCGATGTCGTTATCGCCGGTGCAGGCCCGAACGGGCTGATGTTGGCCTGCGAGTTGGGCCTGGCCGGGGTCCGGCCGATCGTGCTGGAACGCCTGCCGGGGATCAGTACCGAGCCAAGGGCGAACGGCCTGGTCGGCCAGGTGGTGCGGATGCTCGACCGCCGGGGCCTCTACGAGCGCCTCAGCGGCGATCCGGAGCCACCAGAGCCGAGCCTCGCCTACATGTTCGGCGCGCTGCCCCTGGACCTGAGCATGCTGGCGGACAACCCGATCCACCTGCTGGCCGCGCCGCAACAGCGCATCACCCAGGTCCTCGAAGAACGCGCTGTGGAGTTGGGGGTGGAAATCCGGCGGGGACACGAACTCACCGGCCTGGCGCAGAACGAGGACGCGGTCAGCGTCGATGTCGCCGGACCGGATGGGGATTATGTGCTCCAGGCCCGTTATCTTGTCGGCGCGGACGGCGGGCACAGTGCGACGCGCAAGCTGTCCGGTATCGACTTTCCCGGTGTCACAACGGATCGAGTGACCTCGCGGACCGCGAACGCCACCCTGCCCGCGGAATGGATCGATCCAGCCACCGGTGCACTGAACATTTCCGGATATGGCACGGTTCCACCGTTCCTGCATCACCGCAACGAACGCGGACTGTTCGTGTTCGCACCGTTCCCGGGCCGGGCGCCGCTGGTGAGCACCTCGGAGCGGGACCAGCCAGCCATCGGTGACGAGGTGTCGATGACCCTCGACGAGATGCGGGCCAGCCTCCGCCGGGTGCTCGGGGTCGACGTGCCACTCGGCCCGCCGCCCGGTCCCGGACCGCATCTGCTGCGCCGGAGTACCGGTGGCAACACCCGGCTGGCCGAACGGTTCTCCGACCGCCGCGTGCTGCTGGTCGGCGACGCCGCCCATGTGCACTCCGCGATGGGCGGGCCGGGTCTGAATCTCGGTCTGCAGGACACGGTCAACCTCGGCTGGAAGCTCGCCGCCGCGCTGCGTGGCTGGGCCCCGCCGGGACTGTTGGACAGCTACGAGACCGAACGGCTGCCCGTCGCCCGCCGGGTGATCATGCACACCCAGGCGCAGTCCGCGCTGATAGCGCCCGGCAGTGAGGTCACGGCGCTGCGCGAGCTGTTCACCGAGTTGCTCGGCGAACGGAACAACGTCCAGCACATCGCCGATCTGCTGGCCGGTTCCGACGTCCACTATCCCATGCCCGGCACCGACACCCACCCGCTCGTCGGCCGGTGGGCGCCGGACATGGTGCTGCGTACCCAGGCCGGGACGGTCCGGCTGGCGGCGCTGACCCGCAACGCGCGGCCGCTGCTGCTGGACCTGACCCCGGACGGATCGCCCGCCACGGCGCTGTCCGGATGGCGCGGCCGGGTGGACATCGTCACCGGAAGACAGGCTTCCGATGCCGCGGGCACTGCCCTGTTGCTGCGCCCGGACTGCTATGTGGTTTGGGCGTCGGCATCGGCGCGCCCGAGCGGTGCCGAACTGGCTGGACTCCGGGTGGCAACGCAACACTGGTTCGGCGCGATGGTTGCTGATCCGGCTACCCGATAGCGCCTGCCGAGTGGCGCAGCGGAGGCCAGCGTCGACGGCGTTCGGATCAGCGAGGCCGACCGGTGCCGGCGCCATCCACCGCTACCGGGCCAGGGCATGGTCTGTACCGCTCACCAATGACCGTGGCCGCCAAGGACGCGGTTCGGGTGCGGCGGCTGCTGTTGCCGCCGCCGCACCCGAACCTCCGGGATGTTGGACTGCTATGCGGTGTCGGCGTCGCGGCGATAAGCCCGTCAAAGATGTCACGGCGGGCGACCTGGCCTTTGGCGGCGGCATCGTCACGTTGTTCTTTCCGTGTGGGCCGGAATTCGATGGTGGTGACGAAGAAGGTGCAGGATTCGCAGATGGACTCGAAGTGGCAGTCCGACTCGACCGGGCGCGCACAGTAGCCGTTGCCCGACATGCGACGGTGCATCTCCGATCCGCGGGCACATGCTCACGAATTGCTCAAGATCTTCCGGAATTGCTCAGCAAACCGCGGCGCCTACAGCTGCGGCGAGGATGCGGGCCGGGAGTTCGTGTTGGCCGTAGGCCTTGGGTGTTGCGGAGGTTCGACGGTCCGCGCGGCGTGTTGAGCGATACGTCCTGCCAGTTGGGGATGGTGAGCAGGTGCCGGTAGAACTGAGTTGCGGCGTAGGTCGAGCTCGTGTTCGCGTTTGACGTCGATCCAGGTGCCCACCACGTCGGAGGTGAAAACACCGCCGGCGAGGTCGCCGTGTCCCCTGTTCCCGTCGCCGAGTTCCCTGTTCCGGTCGCCGTGTTCTCGGTTCCGGTCGACGAAACTCTTACGCGGTCCCGGTCAGTCGCGGTCGCGGGGGCTGGTGACCGCGTCGAGCACGAAGCCGACGCCGACACCCAGCAGCCAGATGTCCTTGGCCAGTGCGGTGCCCTGCTCGGTGGGGCGCAGGCTGCCTTCCCGGCGCATGCCGGGTGTGCGCAGGTAAAGCCCGAGCAGCCCGCCGGCGAACGCGGCCAGCCCGGCGCCCGCGACGGCGGTGGGCACCACGGGAGCCAGCAGGGCCGCACCGAGCGCGATCTCGCTGGTGGACAGCCACCGGGTGAAGGTGGGCGCGTCGACTTTCCCCAGGACGGGGTAGGTGCTGCTGGCGAACCCGTGAAGTCGGCCGGCGGCGTCGGCGTCTGCGTCACGTTTGCTCAGCCCGGAGTTGAGGATGAACGCCCCGATCGCGAAGCGCGGGGGCAGGTCACGGGCCCTGGTCTTCCATCGCATGGCGACCCTCCGCAGGAGGTAGTCCAGCGTTCAACAATTACTTGGCCAGGCTATCACCGGGCCTGTCCGGACGCCGGGTCGTGACGAGCCGACGGTCTCGTCTCCGGTGTATCGCGGCGGGGGAGGTGCGGCAGCGGCAACGCAAGGCCGAGGGTTGTGGCGGGGTGATCAACGGCGGCTGCCGGAAGCAGCCGTGGCCGTGACCCAGAGCGCGCGGCGTGATCCACCGCGGTCCAGTGTGCGGACCGAGAGTTCAGCGCGCTGGTTGAACGGGAATCGTGGGCAGGAGATCCGCGATATCGGTGTGCAGCCCGGCGAGGCCTTGGTCGAAGGTCACGAGCCGACCGCCCCTGGCCCGCGTGAGTTGGGCGAGATAGGAATCGGTCACCTGCCGATGTCCGAGGACGCCGTTCATCGGCACGTCGCTGTAGGAGACCGAGTCCGGCCAGAATTCGTGGCGTTCGCTGTCCTTCAGCGCGTCGAGCACGGCTTGGGCATCATCAGCGCTCTGCCCTTCGCGGATCAACAGGCGCAGGAGGCTTCCCTCGGTGACCGGGCAGGTGGCGAAGTTGTTTTCGGAGCCGGCGAACCATTCCTCGGCGACGTCGTGGTGTACGTGGTCGGTGACCAGGAGGGCGATGAGCACGTTCGCGTCGAGCAACGTCGTCACTGGTCGTCTTCCAGAGCTCGGACGTCATCCGTGGTGATGATCTTGCCGAGGGTCACGACGGGTAGCCCCGTTCGCCGGCTCCGAGATGTCCGGGCCGGCTTGCCCTGGCCCAGGCCGCGGCGCATGAGTTCGGTCACGATCTCGCTGAGTGTGCTCGAGGTGTCACGTGCAATCGAGAGCGCCTGACGGTGCAGGTCATCGGGGATGTCGATGGTCGTGCGCATCCACCCATCCTAGCATCATTGCATCAAGATGCAGTTCCGAATGGGACAAGAGGCGACAATGGGGACGCAAGAGCGCCGGTGGTGGGCAGCCCAGCGCCGGGCACGCTCCGCCAGCCGGCAGGGCGCCGAGGGCGCGAGACCGTGGAGGTGTCGGCAGGGCACGTGAAGGGGAGATGGGCGGTGAAGTCCCCGGGCGGCAGCATGCGGTCCCACGCGCCGTGCCGGCGTAGGACCACGACCGAGCGCGGGTTACGCGCGGCGATATGGCAGCCCGTTGAGGTGCAGGTATTCCATTCCGTCCCGGTGGTCGTGGCTGAAGCCGATCGAGGTGGCCGTGGTGTCCGCGTGCGGTACCCAGGGCGGGCTCTGGGCGGGCGGCTCGGCTGCCCATACCCGCGGACCCGCCCGGCGCGCGAGCACGGTGACCTCGTCGTCGGACACCACGAGCCCGTCGTCCGGTCCTTCCCCGACGGTCAGTGGCGTGGCACCCCAGCGACGGTAGGTCCCCAGTACCCGCGCGCGAGGGGTCGGCTCGCGCGGTTCCGGGGCTTCGGGCGCATTCACCCCGTGCGCCGCCAGGATTCGCTCGATCACGGCGTAGCGGTGCGGGCGCAGTTCGACTCCTCGGCCGTCCGTCCACACCAGACCGATGCCGTGTGCAGGCGAAAGCAGCAGCTTCGTCCAACTGCCGTCGAAGAATCCTTCGTGACCGAGGCAGGGCGCCCCGCCGCGACGGGGCCCGACGAACAGGCCGAGGCCGTAGTGCAGCTCCGTCACCGCGGGCACCTCGATGTGGCCGCGTTGCGCCCGCGCCAGCTCCGGCCCGCCGTCCCGCCCGGCGGCCACCCGGAGCTGGAAGGCGCCGTAACGCGCCAGATCCTCGACGGTGGAGTAGCACAGGCCGGAAGGTTGGTGGCGCACGCCGGCGCGGGCTTCGTGGATCACGGCGGGTGTTCCATCGTCGTCCGGCCGGTGCTGCTGCATGAGTGGATAGGTCATGGCCACCGCCGGGTCGTGCGTGGTCTCGGCCATCTCCAGCGGCTCGAACACGGTCTTGGCCACCAGCTCGGCGAATGTCGCGCCCATCACCCGCTCGACCAGCAGGCCGGCCAGCGCGAAGTTCAGGTTGCTGTAGGCGAACACCTCGCCGGGAGGGGCGACGAGCGGCAGCCGCCCGACCATGACCGGCACCTCCGTGGCCAGTGCCCGTGGATCCCGGCCGGTGCAGTGGTGGCTGATCGTGTCCGGCACGAAGCCGGAGCTGTTGCCGAGCAGGTGTCGCAGCGTGATCCCGCCCGCGTCCCGGCGGCCCCGCACGTGCAGCTCCGGCGCGTACTCGTCGAACGGGACGTCGAGGTCGATCCGCCCGTCGTCGGCCAGCCGGCACACCGCGGTCGCGGTGAAACACTTGGCCAGCGAGAACGTCCGGAACATGCTGCGCGGGGACACCTTCCCCGCGCCGGGACCGGCGTGCAGCGTCCCGAACCCGCCGGCGTAGGTGATGCGGTTGGCGTCGAACACCGCGATGGCGACACCGGGCACCGCGTGGCGGTGACGGAACTCCTCGACCGCCTCGACCCAGTCCGGCTCAGCGTTCATCGTCGTCGTCCGTCCCCGCCCGCTGCCGCGTCGAGCGTCTGCTGGTGGCGAGTAGGACGCCGAGCGCGGCTACCACCAACCCGGCCAGTGCGTAGGCCGACAGCGGTTCGCGCAGCGCGATCGTGGCGATCACCGCCGTCACCGACGGCACGAGGAAGAACATCGTGCTGGCCCGGCTCGCCTCGCCACGGCGGATCATCACGTACAGCAGGCTCACCGCGCCGATCGAGTTGATCAGCGCGAGCCAGCCCACGCTGAACGCCAGCACGGCGAAGTCGTCGGTGTGCACCCGTTCGAACGCGAACGCGCACACCCCGGCCAGCACGGTCGACGCGACGAGCTGGACGGCTTGCCCGGTGCGCAGGTCCATCTCCGGGCAGAACCGCTTCTGGTACACCGTGCCGCCGCTGATCGCGAGTAACCCGAGGAGGGTGAGCCCGATCCCGGCGAAGGCATCCGAGGAGAGGTGCAGCCCGCGCGCCACGGCCAGCACCACCCCGAGCACGCCGAGTGCGAACCCCCAGCGCTGTCTGCCGGTGGTGCGCTCGCCGAGTACCGGCCGCGCCAGCAGCGCCGTGAGCACCGGGTTGACCCCGATCACCAGTGACGAGATCGCCGCTGGCACGCCGAGCTTGAACCCCGCGTAGACCCCCAGGAACTGCACTCCCTGCACCAGCGTCCCGGCGATCGCGATATGCCCGGCTTCCCGCCGGGTCCGCGGCCACGGCGCGCGGGTGGCGACCGCGATGATCAGCATGCACGTGGCGGCGAGGCCGAACCGGATGAAGGTCAGGGTGAACGGCGGGGTCGACCGCACCCCGAGGTCGCCCACCACGTACGCCGTGCTCCACGCGAGCACGAAAACCGCGGGAACGCCCAACGTGAAGGCTCGGCGGCGCCAGGATCCCCACGGGCGCGCGCTCGTTCCCATGGCCGCCACTTCTCCGCCCATCGGCGCGAACCTCCCACTCGGCGGTCTTCGTCCGGTTCCGAGCATTCAGCACCTTGCGTCACCGGTCAAGGGGGTGACGCGGTGCTCGGATCCCGGGAATGTCCGGGCTGTCACGGGGTTTGCCGCGACCATCGTTACTCCTTAGTCTGGTGACGTGGAGTTCGAGTTCACCAGCGACAATCTCGCGCTGGACTTCGCCGGCACCCGCATGTACCGGGAGACCGCGCCGCACGAACGGCTCGCCGCGCCCGGCCACTTCGCCGAGTGGACGCGTGCGGCCGGGCTGGTGGACACCCGGTTCGCGGTGGACCGGGCCGGCTTCGACGGCGCGCTCGTGCTGCGTGAAGCGATCTACCGTGCCGCGCGGGCGGTCCTGCGCGGCGGCGAACCCGCCGAAGCCGATCGGCGGCTGCTCAACCGGCTCGCCGAGGTCCCACCGGTCAGGCCGCGCTTGCTCGGCACCGGACGCCTGACTCGGCAAGGAGACCTCGACAGCATGCTGTCCACGATCGCCCGCTCCGCGATCGACCTGCTCGGCGGCGAGGACCGCACCCGCCTTCGGGGCTGCCTCGGCGCGGGCTGCACGCGCATGTTCGTGGACCGCTCCCGGGCCGGGTCCCGCCGCTGGTGCGGCATGGCGGTGTGCGGCAGCCGCGCCAAGGCCGCCGCCTACCGCCGCCGCAAGCGCGCGACGAGCTGACGAGGGGACCGGCCGAGAAGCGAGCCCGGCACCGGGCGGCCTCGTCGCCAAGGCGCCCACCGGCTCAGCGCCGTGCCGCAGCGCCGGTGAGGGCCGAACTGAGAGCCCGGCGGTCGATCTTCCCGTTCTGGTTGAGCGGAAACGCTTCGAAGGCCGTCAGTGTGCGGGGCACCATGTATCCCGGCAGTGCCCTGCTCAGCGCGGCCAGCAGATCGTCTTCGTCCTGCCGGTCGCCGGTGTAGGCCGCGAGAAGTTCCACCTCGCCCTTCTCTCCCGTGAACGTGAGCACCACCGCATCGGCGACCCCCGGCTGCTCCCGCAACACCGCCTCGATCTCGCCGAGCTCGACCCGGTAGCCCCGGATCTTCACCTGGTGGTCGAGCCGCCCGAGGTGCACGAGCGCGCCGTCGTGGCGACCGACCCGGTCTCCGGTGCGGTACCAGTGCCCGTCGGTGAGCGTCGCCGAGCCGTCGTGTTCACTCGCCAGTTCGCCGTCGAAGGTCACGAACCGACCGGTGTTGTCGGCGGGATCGAGGTAGCCGGGGAACCGCTGCGGGCCGCGCAGGCACAGCTCGCCTTCGGCGGCCGGCCGTCCCCGCTCGTCGAGCACGACGGCTTCCAGTCCGGAGTAGACGGTCCCGATCGGCACCGTGCCGTTCGCCGGTCGCGCCCAGTCGCGCCGCTCGCGCGGCAGGCGGTGTTCGACACAGGTCACCGTCATCTCGGTGGGCCCGTAGATGTTCTCCAGCACGGCCTCCGGTGCCGCGGCCTGCCAGGCCGCGGCCTGTTGCAGCGTAAGGGGTTCGCCGCAGAACAGGCTCCAGCGCAGGGTGGGCATGCTCGCCGGGTCGAGTTTGCGCAGGCGCAGCGCGAAGGAGATCACCGACGGCACCGAGTTCCAGTGTGTCACGCGCCGCGAGTTGACGAACCGCACCGGGGACAGCAGGTCGTTCCGGGTCGGCACGACCAGGGTGGCCCCCGAACCCCAGGCCGTGAACATGTCGTAGACCGACGGATCGAAGGTCAGGTCGAAGAACTGCGAGAACCGCGCGCCGGGTCCCGCCTCGTAGCGCGGGATCACGTGCTCGAGGTAGGCGTTGACGTTGCGGTGCTCGATGCGCACGCCTTTGGGCGCCCCGGTCGATCCCGAGGTGAACAGGATGTAGGCGATGTCGCGCTCATCCGCCCGTCGCGCC
>DASSAD010000061.1:0-7611 GCA_035685725.1 Amycolatopsis sp.
CAGCCAGATCAAGATCGACGAAGCCGCGAGCGTCCACCTCACCGCGGCCGACGGCGACGTCGAAGTCGGACGGCTGGGCGGCCCCGCCGACATCAGCACCGCACGAGGCGACATCCGGATCACCGAAGCCACCGGCGGCACGGTCGTGCTCCGCACCCAGTCCGGCGACATCTCCATCGGCGCCGCCACCGGCGTCTCGGCCTCCCTGGACGCCGGCACCCCCTACGGCCGCGTCAGCAACGCCCTCAAGAACGACGGCACCACCGGACTCGACATCCGCGCCACCACCTCCAACGGCGACATCACCGCCCGCAGCCTCTGACCCGCAACCCCTTCATCCGCAGCCTCCAACCAGCAGCCTCCGAGGAGCACCCATCATGACGAACCTGGCCATCGCGGCGAACGGGCTGCGCAAGTCCTACCCCGACAAGAACGGCGACAAGAACAGCGGCAAGGACGACGGCGTTCAAGATCAACTCAATGGTGGTTCCAGGCTCATGTTGGCTGCCCCCTAAATGGTTTGCCCGCAGATGGCTCGCATTGCGATGCTCGGCTGAGCCGGAACGGAGAGGAACCGCAAAGTGGCCGTCACCGCATCCAGCAAGCCGTCCGAGCCCGAGCCGCAGGTCCGCACGGCGGCCGGCGTCCTCCGCGGCGGCCGGGAGGCGGGCCTGGCGGTCTTCCGCGGCATCCCGTTCGCCGAACCGCCGGTCGGCGCCCTCCGTTTCGCCGCGCCGCAGCCGGTCCACAGCTGGGACGGTGTGCGCCCGGCGGTCGCGTACGGCCCGCCGCCGCCGCAGTCCAGCGTGCTCGGGGTGTCTCAGGACAACGCCGGCGACGACTGGTTGACGGTCAACGTCTGGACGCCGGAACCGGATCCGGCGGCGGGGCTCCCGGTGATGGTGTGGATCCCCGGGGGCGGTTACGCCATCGGCGACTCCAGCCTCCCGGAATACGACGCCGGGCGCCTGGCCGGGGGCGGAGCCGTGGTCGTGACCCTCAACTACCGCCTCGGCATTGAGGGTTTCGCGCAGATCGGCGGAGCCCCGGCCAACCGGGGACTGCTCGACCAGGTCGCGGCCTTGCAGTGGGTGCGGGACAACATCCGGGTGTTCGGCGGCGATCCGGACCGGGTCACGGTCTTCGGGCAGTCGGCGGGCGGCGGATCGGTCGCCGCGCTGCTCGCCATGCCGCGCGCCGCCGGGCTCTTCCGCCGGGCGGTCGCGCAAAGCGTGCCGGGGACGTTCTTCTCCCCCGAACTGGCCGCCGACGTCGCCGCCGCCTGTGCCGCCGAGCTGGGGGTACGGCCCACGGTGTCCGGTCTGTCGGCGGTGGACCCGGCCCGGCTGCCCGCCGCGGGCGACGCGGTCTTCGCCAAGATGGTCCAGTGGCGGGAGCGCTGGGGGCGGATCACACACCGGCCGATCCCGTTCGCACCGGTTGTCGACGGTGACGTCCTGCCGGCGACCCCATGGCAGGCGCTGGCCGGCGGCGCCGCCCGGGACGTCGGACTTCTCGTCGGGCACACGCGTGACGAGCACCGGTTGTTCAGCCTGATCGACGGCGTGCTCGGCCAGGTCACGCATGAACAGACCGAGACCGCTCTGCACATGCTCGCCCCCGGCCCGTACGGTGCACGCCGGTACCGGGAGGCGTTCCCTGCCGCGGTCGATGAGGAGCTGTACGAGCTGGTCAACGCGGACTGGTTGTTCCGCATGCCGAGCCTCCACCTCGCCGACGCGCAGATCGCCGGCGGCGGCCAGGCCCACCTCTACGAACTGACCTGGTCCGCCCCGGGATTGGACGGTGCCCTCGGCGCCTGCCACGGCCTGGACGTGCCGCTCGTCTTCGGCAACCTGAGCAGCGGGCAGACCGCCATGCTGATCGGCGACCCTCCCTCCCCGGTGGCGGAGGAGCTGTCCGCGCGGATCCGAAGCGCGTGGACGGCGTTCGCCGTTCAGGGCGACCCGGGCTGGCCTCCGTACGACGCCGACCACCGCCTCGCACAGCTCTTCGACACACCGTCGATGGTCACCGCCTACCCGGAAGATGCCTCCCGGCTGCTGTGGCAGGACCACACCTTCCCGGCGCTCCCGCTGCTCGCGCGGTAATACGCCGATCAGCCTGGAAGGCGCCGGCCGGTGAGGAGCAGCGGAACTCCGGTTACCCGCGCCCGCCGGAGAGACACGGCCGCATGTCAGACCGCTTCCAGCTCGATCATCTTGAAGCTGAGACCCGTCGGGCTGACCGAGACTCGACGCCATCCCGAGGCGGCGAACAACGCATCGAATTCGGGCAGGTCACGCTCTTGCCCCGGCGACATGGCCAGCATGTGCATGTCGGCGAGCGGTTCGACACCCGGGGCTCCGATCTCACCGATCACGTTCTCCACGACCATGGCACGGGCCCCCGGGCGGGCGGAGGCACGGCAGTTGCGGAGGATCCGTACGCACTGCTCGTCCGACCAGTCGTGCAACACCGCCTTCAGCAGGTACAGGTCGGCTGCCGGAACGGTCTGGAAGAAGTCACCTGCGACGGCCTCGAAACGGTCAGCCACACCATCCTTCTCGGCCTCTTGCCGGGCCGCGGCCGCATTGACCGGCAGGTCGAGGTTCAGGCCGTGCAGCGCCGGGTTCCTCTGCAGGAGGGCGCGTACGAGTGCTCCGGTAGCGCCGCCGACATCCACCGCGACCGAGACGTTCGTGGTGTCGACCGTCGCGGCCACCAGCCGGTTCAGCTGGTCGGTGACGCCCGCCAGCGCGGTCGAGAACAGCGCGGCCTCCTCGGGCCGTTCGGCCAGGTAGGAGAAGAAATCGGTGCCCAGCACCGCCTCGGCCTGAGTGCCGCCCTTGCGGACGGCCTCAGGCAACCGCTCCCAGGGCCGCCAGTGCGACGGGCCTGCCCAGACCAAGGCCAGTTCCCGCAGTGTGTTCGGCACTCCCGACCGGAGCAGCTCGCTCATCGGCGTCCCCGAGAACCGGCGATCGCCCTCGTAGGCCACCAGGCCGAGCGACGCACAGGCTCGCAGGAGCCGGTATGTGGTGCGCGGGTCGCTGGACTCGCGCTCAGCGATCTCTTCCGGGGTCAGTGACTCCGTGGCGAGATGATCGGGTATGGAAAGATCGACCGCCGTGCGGACGATCTGGGTCACCCAGTAGCCACTGATCATCTGCATGAGGGTGCCGACGACGGCCGGGGTGCCGGTTTCGCTCACCGAAGAGCTCACGGTCTCGGGCATAGGTTGATCACGTACCTTCGTTGTGGGGATTCGCGCGCACCGCGCGATGTATAAATCCGGCGAGGTTCTGGCAGATCAGCCGGCGCATGCGACGAGCGCGGCAGCCGTACCGGCGATCAGCACGCCACCGGCGATTCGCACACTGATCACGAGAGCTGCGCCCCTTGCTCGTCCGCGACCTGAATGATCGTCTTGCCGGGCGTGCGGCGGTGGCGGGCGAACGCGGAGGCCGTTTCGGAAAGCGGTCGTACGGCGCCGACGATGGGGTTGAGCCGTCCGGCCCGGACGCGCTGGGCGAGGTCGGTCAGCCGCGCGCGGTCGGGTTCGACGACGAAGAAGACGGCTCGCCCGTCCTTGGGTTGCACGGTAGGCGGCATGGCGATGGTGACGAGGGTGCCGCCCGGGCGTACCAGTTGGGTCGATCGCTCGAGGATGTCGCCGCCGATGACGTCGAACACCACGTCCACCTCGCCGACGTGCTGCAAATCGTCGGCGTCCAGATCGAGGAAGGTCTGCGCACCGAGGCCGAGCGCGACATCACGGTCGTCGGCTCGGCCGGTGCCGATCACGCGGGCGCCGACCTCTCGCGCGAGTTGGACGGCAATCGAGCCGACGCCGCCCGCGGCGCCGTGGATGAGGACGGTCTGGCCGGTCGTGAGGTGGGCGTGGTCGAACAATCCCTGCCATGCGGTCAGTCCGGAAATGGGCAGCGCGGCGGCCACGGTGTGGTCGACGTCGGCCGCGAGGGGGGCGAGGTTACGAGCCTCCACCGCCACGTATTCGGCCAGGGATCCGTTGCGGGCCCAGTCGGTCAGTCCGAACACCCGCTGGCCCACGGTGAGGCCGGTGGTTCCGTAGCCGAGCTCGACCACGGCTCCGGACAGCTCGTGCCCGGGGATGGTGGGTGTCCGGTCGCGGCCGGCGCGATCGGACCACGTTCCCGGCCAGTCGAGCTCTCCGGGGGTGAAACCCGCGGCGTGCACGCGCACGATGACGTCGTTTTCCGCAGCGTGGGGGTAAGGCATGTCGGTCAGGGTGAGGCCGCCGACACCCGCGTCACGGTCTCGTACGGTGATCGCTCGCATGCTCGAATCCTTTCAAGATCGTTCGCCGGTATGTCAGCTCGGCCAGGGCGAGCCGATGATGCGCTCGACCGTCGTCGTGCGCTGGAAGCCGGGGATGAAGTGCTCGAGCACGTCGGAGTTCACGGTGCCGCTCGTGGTCTCGGGGCGGTTCTTGAGCCCGTCGACGTAGGCTCGCAGAAACTCGTTCTTGAAGTCCCCTCGTGGGTGGACGGCGAGGATTTCGTCCAGCTGATCGTGTTCCAGGCCGTCCAGGCCGAAGCCGAGCACGTCGGTCAGGACGCCGAGTTGCGTGGTCGCGATTTCCGGGACCATCCGGTCGGGGATGCCCGGCGTGGTGTGCAGCGCGATCGCCGTCCAGACGGTCCCGGCGGCGGCCGTCGGGAAACCCCGGTCCAGGAGGAACTTGCGCGCGTGGTCGGCGCCATCGACTTCGAAGCGCTGCTCGACGTCGGAAAAGGGAGTCAAGAGGCCGGTGTCGTGGAACATGGCCGCCAAGTAGAGCAGCTCCGGGTCCGGTTTCACCCCGAGCTTGTGAGCGTGAATCAAGCCGAAGAAGAAGACCCGCCGGGAGTGGTGGTAGATGAGGGGGGTGGTCGTCACCTGGACGAGCCTGGTCGCTTCGGCGACCGCCGCTGTCTCAGGAATCTCCAACCCCGCGATGACCTCTGGCATGACCCTCTGGCTTTCCGCGAAGTATGTCGGGCTGTGGACCGTGTGTCCGACTTCAATGCTGCCCACCGATCGGCGTGCGGTGCCGCCTTCGTCCGGCCAGGAATCACTCATATTCGGACAGGGCAAAGCCACCCAGGGGCGGTCGGAAGTGCGGCTTCGGCGCCCGCCGCCGGTTGAGCACCCCGCCCACGGGGGTCCCCGTGATCTCCGGTGACGGTGTGCTACCAATGAATGGTGTCCATGCCTCCTGCGTCGCCGACCCGACGGCGGTCGGTGCCGCCGGGGTCCGGCCATCACCGCGCGGATCCGGCTCCGGAGAGACCGGAGTGGTGAGCGCCGCCCCCCATCACGTCGGGATCCTCGTCTACGACGGAGTGACGTTGCTGGACGTCGCCGGTCCAGCGGAGGTGTTCAAGGAGGCGAACCGGTTCGGTGCCGACTACAGGATCGTGCTGCTGTCGCCGACCGGTGCGGGCGTCACGTCGAACCTCGGGGTCCGGATCGCGGTCGACGGCGCCGTCTCCTCGGAGCCGGCTTTCGGCACGTTACTGGTGGCCGGGTCCGACCTCTATCCGAGCGCCCGCGTCCCGGGCGACCTGGCGGACGCCGCGCGGATACCGGCGGCTGTGGCCGGCAGGGTGGCGTCGATCTGCACCGGGGCGTTCATCCTCGCCGCCGCCGGCCTCCTCGACGGCAAGCGCGCGACCACGCACTGGAAGGTGACGCACAAGCTCGCCGCCCGGTTTCCGACGTGCCGCGTCGAGCCCGACGCGATCTACGTTCGCGATGGCACCACATACACGTCGGCAGGGGTGACGGCCGGCATCGATCTGGCGCTCGCTCTCGTCGAAGAGGACCACGGGCCCGACCTGGCGCGCGACGTCGCCCGCGCCCTGGTGGTGTACATGCAGCGTGCGGGCGGCCAGTCCCAGTTCTCGGCACCGCTGCAAGGACCGCCGCCCCGCTCGCCGGCTCTCCGCAAAATCACCGACTTGGTGACGGCGAACCCCCGCGAAGACCATTCGCTCGGTGAACTCTCGAAACACCTCAACGTGAGCACCCGGCACCTCACCCGGCTTTTCCAGGACGAGCTGTCCACGACACCGGCCCGATACGTGGAAAGCATCCGATTCGATATGGCCAGGGCACTGCTCGACCAAGGACACACCGCGACGCAGACCGCGACCCTCGCCGGGTTCCCCAGTTACGAAAGCATGCGACGGGTTTTCGCCAGGAAACTGTCGATCAGCCCCACCGCCTACCAACGCCGGTTCAGCACGGCCCGCCGCGCCAACGCGGGTTGACCGCTGAGGAGGATCGGACCGCAGGCGGGGGTCATGACTCGGGTCCCGCTCGTTTTCCATGATCAGATTACGAGCTCGTTCTTTGAAGTCGGCTCAGTCCTCGGCCTGCTTGGCTGCGCACAGCTTGGCCAGAGCGCTCTCGGACGGGCTGCCGGGTTCGGGTGCAGCGCTGAAGATCCGCAGATGAGGGAAGCTCTCGAAGCGCAACGCCTCATGCCACACGTCGAACTGGCCGACTTCACTGCGGTACAGGCGTACGAACCCCGAGGTCCTGACCTGTACGTCGTGGCGAGCCCATAGCTGGCGGAATGCGTCACTTCCCCACGAGAGCTCCTCAATGAGCTCGCGCAGCAGCGGGTCGTCGTGGTTCGCACCCGCCGCAGCCCGCAGGTGGGCGACATTGGCCGCGGCCTCCTCTTCCCAGTTCCGCCAGAACTCGCGTGCCCCGGGGTCGAGGAAAGTCAGCCGGATGAGATTCGTGTTGTACTCGAATCCCTCGAAGATGGCGCGGGCGACTCGGTTTGTGGCCAGTATGTCCAACCGGCGGTTCACCACGAACGCCGACATCGGTTCCATGTACTCGATGAGGCGCAGCGCGTGTGGACTGACCCGATCGGCCCCGCAAGCATCCTTGTTCTCGGCTATCCGCGGACGCGCCAACGCGTACAGGTGCTCAGCGGCCGCAGCATCGAGGCACAAGGCCCCCGCCAGTGCGTAGAGCACCTGATCCGAAGGGTTGCGCTCCCGCCCCTGCTCCAGCCGCGTGTAGTAATCGACGCTGACACCGGCCAGCATCGCGATCTCCTCGCGGCGTAACCCCGGAGTCCGGCGATGGCCACCCGTACGGGTCAACCCCACCTGATCAACGGTGACGAGCCGGCGCCGAGCACGGAGGAACTCTCCCAGCGAACTATCCATCCCGTCCCATGGTAGGAAATGCCAGGTCAAAGGCGTGCAACGACACCTACCGGCGAGGCTTGCCCGGGGGCACGCGGATTCACCCGATCGGATCTGTCAAAGATCCCGCGACAAGCCTTGTCTCCTGGGTCTGACATCCCCCCAGCCAGCGGGCCTGCGCCGATCGCAAGGTCGCCCGACGAACCTCCGTGTATGGTGTATTTTGTAGACATATTAGACATAAGGCTATGAAATGGACACAGGGAACCTACTTGGCGAGTTCCTGCGGGCCCGTCGTAACCACATCAGCCCCAAGGAGGCGGGGCTGGACCACTACACGGCAGCGCGGCGACGCACGCCCGGATTGCGGCGAGAGGAAGTCGCCATGCTGGCTGGAGTCAGCACCGACTACTAC
>DASSAD010000062.1:0-9203 GCA_035685725.1 Amycolatopsis sp.
GACGGTGAGCGCGAAGATCTACGGCGTCGATTTCGGCAACGGGGTTTACGGCGCGGCGGACCGCACGGAGACCTACCACGTGCACGACTCGTGGATCGCCAAGGCGGACGGCAACACCGAGCAGATGCAGATCTTCCACAATGGACAGCTGGTGAACACCATGCCGATCTCGCTCGGCAAGGATTCGACCCCCACGCACATCGGCCCGCACGTGATCTCGTTCAAGGCGCAGGACTACACGATGGACTCGTGCAGCTACGGCGTCTGCCAGGGCCAGCCCGGCTGGTACCGGTCCGACGAGCACTGGACGGAACGGATCTCCAACGACGGTGAGTTCGTCCACGAGAACCCGAACAGCGTTGCCGCGCAAGGCAATTCGAATGTTTCGCACGGTTGCATCAACCTCAACGAGGCCAACGCGACCTGGTTCTTCAACACCTTCGGGCTCGGCGACGTGGTCGAGGTGACCAACTCGGGAGGGCCACAGCTCCCGGTGTACGACCTCTACGGCGACTGGGAACTGACCTGGGCCCAGTGGCAGCAGGGCAGCGCCCTGAACTGAACGCGGCTGAACCAAGTGGCCTGAACCAGTGGCCTGATCGTTATGCGGCCCCGCACCGGTTGGTGCGGGGCCGCTTTCGTCTCCGCCGCTTCAGGGCAGTGGCCTGCGGTCGAACCGCTTCTTCGCCCAGACGTAGGAGACCAGCGTGATGCCGGCGCACCAGGCCACGGCGATCACCGCGGTGGCGCCGACCCGTCCACCGAACAGCAACCCGCGCAACGTTTCGATGACCGGCGTGTAGGGCTGGTACTCGGCGAACCAGCGCAACCCGGCCGGCATCGAAGCGGTCGGCACGAAACCGCTGCCGAGAAACGGCAGAAGCATCAGGAACATCGGCAGGTTGCTCGCGCTCTCCACGCTCTTGCTCACCAGGCCGAGTGCCACCGACAACCAGGTGAGGGCGAGCGTGAACAGCACCAGGACCGCGATCGCGGCGAGCCAGTCGGCCGGACCCGCGGTGGGCCGGAAGCCCACGGCGAACGAGACCCCCAGCACGACCACGATGCCGCCCATCGTCTGGACCATGCTGCCCAGGACATGGCCGGTCAGCACGGAAGCGCGGGAGATCGCCATGGTGCGAAACCGCGCGATGATGCCCGTGGTCAGGTCCATGGCGACGCCGATCGCGGTGCCCTGCGCGGCGCCCGCCACGGTCATCAGCAGGATCCCCGGAACGACATAGTCGGTGTACCCGGCGCGGCCCGCCGAGGCGCCGCCGAGCCCGGCGCCGAGCGTGCCACCGAAGACGTAGACGAACAGCAACAGGAAGACGACCGGCATTCCGACGAGCATCGCCGTCATCGACGGGTAGCGCACGATGTGGCGAAGGCTGCGCCGGAACATCGTCGCGGAATCGGTCATGGCGTGCGACAGGGTGGTCATCGCGCGGTGTTTCCTTCCTGGGCGGGCTGACCGGTGAGGGCCAGGAACACGTCATCGAGATCGGGTGTGTGGACCGAAAGCTCGTCGACCGTGAGCGACTGCGCGTCCAGCTTGTCCAGCAGGCCCCGGAGCGACCGAACTCCGCCGTCGCTGGGCACGTGCAGCGTGAGCGCCTCGTCGTCGCGCGAAACCTCGCCGAAGGCCCGAGCCGCCGCCTGGAACCCGTCGAAGTCCGCGAACCGCAACCGGACATGGCCGCCCGGGATGCGCCGCTTCAGCTCGCTCGAGGTGCCCTGGGCCACCAATCGCCCGTGGTCGAGGACGGCGATCCGGTCGGCGAGCTGATCCGCCTCCTCCAGGTACTGCGTGGTCAGGAAGATCGTGACGCCGCCCGCGACGAGGTCACGGATGATCTGCCAGAGTGCGCGGCGGCTGCGCGGGTCGAGGCCGGTGGTGGGCTCGTCGAGGAAGACCACGCGAGGCTCGCCCACCAGCGTCATCGCGAGGTCGAGCCGCCGCCGCATCCCGCCCGAGCAGTGCGCGGCGGGTTTGCGGGCCACCTCCCCCAGTGCGAAGCGGTCGATCAGGCCGGCCGCACGGCGCCGCCCCTCGGCCCGGCGCAGGTGCAGCAGATCGGCCATCAGGATCAGGTTCTCCTCGGCGGTGAGCAGATCGTCGACCGCGGAGAACTGGCCCGTGACGCCGATCGCGCGGCGCACCCCGTCGGGATCGGCGGCCACGTCGTGCCCGGCCACCCGCGCCACCCCCGCATCGGCCGGGATCAGGGTGGACAGGATCCGCACCATGGTCGTCTTGCCGGCACCGTTCGGTCCGAGCAGGGAAAAGACCGTGCCTTCGGCGACGCTGAGATCGATGCCGTCGAGGACGACCTCGCCCCCGTAGGACTTTCTCAGGCCGGTCGCCGAAATGGCGGACCGGGTCCGGACAGTGCCATTCCCGCCATTCCCAGTATTGCCAGTATTGCCAGTATTGCCAGTATTGCCAGTATTCACGGTATCCGTGTTGTTCATCCCCGTCTGCGTCCTTTCCTTGTGGAGACCCGTTTTCCGGAAAGCTCAGGCGCGGCGGACGACGATGTCGCCGTAGGCGGTCCGGGCGCGCACATCGACGGTGTCCCCGGGCTGCTCGGGGATGTCCACGGAGTCGATCCCAGCGTCGATCCCAGCGTCGGTACCCGGGTCGCTGATGGGGTCCAGGTCGTTGCGCACCTTGCCGAACTGCGTGAACACGTCGAGGCGCGCGGCGGTACCGGCGCGAATGCCGACCTCGACCTCACCGCAGGCGGTCTTGAGCGACGCCGACCCGCGGATCACCGTGCCGAGCCGGACGTCCCCGTTCGCGGTACTGGCGGTGACGTCGGCGCTCGCGTGCTCGACGGAAATGTCACCGTTGGCCGTAGTCACCCGCAGATCGCCGGTGA
This sequence comes from Amycolatopsis sp., assembly GCA_035685725.1. Classification (GTDB taxonomy): domain Bacteria; phylum Actinomycetota; class Actinomycetes; order Mycobacteriales; family Pseudonocardiaceae; genus Amycolatopsis_E. The sequence continues at coordinate 2,886 of DASSAD010000062.1, forward strand.
CCTCGCCGATCCAGTTGTCGCCGTTGGAGTTCTTGATGACCGCCGACCCGTCGATCGCGCGCACGCGGACGCGGCCCGATCCGGTGCTGACCTCGACGTGTCCCACCGCCCGGTCGACGACGACCGCACCGGCCCCGGCGTGCAGGTCGAGCGGGCCCGTCCGGTCGAGTTCGATGTCCCCGGTCGTGCGCACCCGGCATTCGCCGAGGCGGCCGGCGCCGCGGACCATCCCGATCGACGCGGCGCTGCGCAGTGTCGAGCCTTCGGGCAGTTCGATCGTGACGTCGATCGCACCGGGCTTGCCGAAGAGGCCGAGCGCGCGGGGCTTCGGAGCCTTGATCACGAGCCGGCCCGCCGCGAACTCGACCAGGGTCTGGGCCGCGGCGCGCACGTCCGGCTCGTGTTCCCCGTCTCCTGGGCGCACTTCCACGACGGTGTCGTCGCGCTCGCTCGCGGTGATTCGCACATCACCGATCGCCAGGTCGAGGTCGACGGAAATCGGCTCCGGGGTGGCGAAAATGGGCATGATGATCCTCCAGAGTGCATTGGATGGCAGATCGTGTCCCGAAAACGGGACGATGAAAGGGAAATCCCGTGCCGCGGTGGAAGCCGCTCAGCGCACCCAGCCGGTGTAGCGCTGCCCGCCCCGCGGGGAGCGCCGGTCGCCTGCGCGGGCGCCGCGGTCATCGGCCAGTCCGGCGGAGGCCGCTCGGACGAGCCAGGCGTTCACGGAGAGTCCCGCGCGGGCCGCCGCCTCCTCGACGCGGCTCTTGAGGCTTTCGGAGAGCCGGAGGTTGATCCGCGCCATCGCGCCTTCCTCGGCTTCCGGCGGGATCGGTGGCGGAACGCTGCCCGGCGCCGCGTCCGCTTCTTCGAAGATGTGCTCCGCGGGCGGGGGCGTCACCACGAAGCCGGGTTCACGTCCCCGCAGGCGCAGATCCACCGAGCCGGGCGCGAGGTCACGAGTGATCTCCTCGGCCGCCACCGAAAGGGCGTCCAGCAACGCGAGCCGCGCCGCCGACTCCAGCGGGCGAGCGAGCCGCTCGGCCAGCGCGCGAGACTCGTCCCCGCCGGTTTCGGCGGTCGCCGCGAGGGCTTCGCGGAGCGTGTCGACAAAGGGCGTCAGATCCATGGTGCCATCATGGCACCATGGTGGTGCCATTTCAAGCCACATGGCACAAGTAGCCGCCAAGGTGGCATCACCTGTTGACGAAGGGGAGCGCAAGAAGCTCGATTGACGGCGCCCGCGGGCAAGGACACCTCGGACGCCTCGGAGCTCGGGCGGACCCGGCCCCACTCCGTCCGGGCCCGCCCGAGCCAGCGCCTTCGGGCAGCCGCCGAACGATCCCCCGCGGACGCCGACGGCCTGCGCCGGAAGTGATCGTGCCGGATGACCCAGACCGTCACGGCTCACCCGCCTCGTGATCCCATCCCCGGATCGCGCGGGCCGGATGTCGGCAAAGGTGACGAACTTCCGCCGGTGAAGGCTCGTCCAGATGTACCCGGTCGCTCCGCTTACGGCTACCGGATGCGAATAATTCTCACTCAGATGGAGCAGCGGCCGTGACGGCCGGTAGCTGATCGGCCGAAGGCGGTGTTCGCCGGGCCCGTAGTTCACCGAGCGCCAGCACCAGCGCCGCCAGGATGAACCCGATCGCGCAGGCCAGTGTGATCGCCAGCGCGAGCGAAAACCGTCCGCCGGTCGCCGGGACGGTCGCGCGGAAGACCCCCGCGAGCACGGCGGTGCCGATCGCGGTGCCGATCCGCTGAGCCGTCTGGAGCGCGCCACCGGCGACACCCGCCACGGCGGGGGGCACGCAGTCGAGGGTGAGCGTGGTGTTCGGGGCGATCACCATGCCCCCACCGATCCCGCTGACCAGCAACGGCAATGCGGCGAGCAGCCCCATCCGGCCGCTCGGCAGCAGCCAGGCCAGTAAGGCCACCGCGGCGAAACCGGCCACGACCAGGAGCAGGCCCGCCACGGTCAGCCGGCGACCCCACCGGGTGACGAGCCGTCCGGCCAGTGCCGCGGAAACGGCCGAACCGATCGCGAACGGGGTCACCGACAACCCGGACTCCAGCGCCGAGTACCCCAGGCCCTGCTGGAAGAAGAGCGCGAACACCAGCCAGATTCCGGCGAAACCGCAGAAGTAGATCGCGCCCAGCGCCGCGCCCGACGCATAACCGGGCGTCGAGGCGAACAGCCCGATGTCCATCAGCGGCGCGCGACCGGCGCGGACAGCCCGCATTTCCCACCACACGAACGCGACTCCGAACAACACCGCCACGCCGAACAGCCACCACAGTCGGCGAAGCCCGCCCTCCTGCGCTTCGACCAGTGGAAGCAGTAACCCGAGTACCGCGAGCCCGAGCAGCACGATGCCGACGAAGTCGATCTCGGAGCGCAGCCGGATCCGGCGCCCCCGCGCCGCGGGCACCAGCCGCATCGCGAGCACGAACGCCAGCACACCGACCGGGATGTTGACGTAGAACACCCAGCGCCAGCCTTCTTCCGGGCCGAACAAGGCGATGATCAGTCCACCCAGCACCGGCCCGACCGCGGTGGAGACCCCGACCGTGGCACCGAACAGCCCGAACGCGCGTCCGCGCTCCGCGCCGCGGAACAGGACCTGGATGAGTCCGGTGTTCTGCGGTGTCAGCAGGCCCGCGGCACAACCCTGCAACAGCCGCGCGATCACGAGTAACCCCGCGGTCGGGGCGGCGCCGGCGAAGGCGCTCATGGTCACGAACCCGGCGAGCGCGACGAGGAACATCCGGCGCCTGCCCAGCGCGTCGCCCAGCCGCCCGCCGGAGACCAGCACCAGGCCGAACGTCAGCACGTAACCCGAAACGACCCACTGCACGGTGCCCGCGCTCGCGCCGGTACCCCGCTGGATGGACGGCAACGCGACGTTGACGATGCTGACGTCCAACATGGTCATGAACCCGGCGGCGAGGGTGACCGCGAGAGCCTTCCAGCGTCGCGGATCGGGTCGAGGGAGCTCGCCGGTCACTCTCCCATGGTCACATCGAAAAGGTACGTTCACCGTGTCGAGAAGTCGCCGGCCGCTCCGACCCACTCCCGCAAGCGTCACCACGGAAGGAATGCGGACCATGAAGTACCTGCTCGCTATCTACAACAACCCGGCGACGTACGAGGCCTTCTCCGAAGCGGAGCGTGCCGAACTGTTCGGCCAGGTCGACATCATCATGAAGGAGCTTGCCGAAAGCGGGGAACTCGTCGGCGGGCAAGGACTGGCCGATTCCTCGACCGCGAAGACCGTTCGGGTCCGGGACGGCGTCCCGCTCACCACGGACGGCCCATTCGCCGAGACCAAGGAACAGCTGGCCGGTTACCTGATCGTCGAATGCGAGACCGAGGAACGCGCCGTCGAGATCGCGGCACGGTGGCCGGACGCGAAGTACTTCGCCATGGAAGTGCGCGCGATCCTGCACACCTCCGGCTCGGAGATGTGATGCCGGCGGTGGCCGAGGACCTGCTGCGCGAACTGGCGCCGCGGGTCCTCGGCACCCTGGTGCGGCGCTACGGCCAGTTCGACGCGTGCGAGGACGCTGTGCAGGAGGCGTTACTCGACGCAACCCAACAGTGGCCCCGGCAGGGCATTCCCGAGAACCCGCGCGGATGGCTGCTCACGGTCGCGACGCGACGGCTGACCGATTACTGGCGCAGCGAACACGCCCGTCGCAGGCGCGAGGTGACCGTCACCGCGCAGGACCCGGCTCAGGTGCCGGGGCCCGACGAGGAGCAGCCGCCCACCGCGGACGACACGCTGACACTGCTTTTCCTGTGCTGCCATCCCGCGCTGTCCGCGACCGCACAACTCGCGCTCACGCTGCGCGCCGTCGGAGGGCTGACCACCGCCCAGATCGCACACGCCTTCCTGGTGCCCGAAACCACCATGGCCCAGCGGATCAGCCGCGCCAAGCAGCGCATCACGGCGGCCGGCGGATCCTTCTCGATGCCGCCCGAACACGAGGTGGCCGAACGACTGCGGGTGGTGCTGCACGTGCTGTACCTGATCTTCAACGAGGGCTACACCGCCACGTCCGGTCCTCACCTGCGAAGCGGCGAGCTGACCGCGGAAGCCATCCGGCTGACCCGGGTGGTGCACCGGATGCTGCCCGGGGACGGCGAGGTCGCCGGGCTGCTCGCGCTGATGCTGCTCACCGACGCCCGGCACCCGGCCCGGACCCGGCCGGACGGCAGCCTCGTCCCCCTCGCCGAACAGGACCGCGGGCGGTGGGACCGGGCGTCGATCGACGAGGGCGTGGCGCTGATCAGCGGGACCCTGGAACGGGCGCCGCTCGGCCCGTACCAGATCCAGGCGGCGATCGCCGCGATCCACGACGAAGCGCCCCGCGCCGCCGATACCGACTGGCCGGAGATCCTGGCCCTGTACCGGATTCTCGAACGGCTCGCGCCGAATCCGATGGTGACGCTCAACCACGCCGTCGCGCTCGCGATGGTGGACGGCCCGCGGGCGGGGCTCGACCTGCTGGCCTCGCTCGAGACCGACACCCGCCTGGCCCGGCACCACCGGCTGGCGGCCGTCCGCGCTCACCTGCTGGAGATGGCCGGCTCGCTCGACGCGGCCCGGGCCACCTACCGGGAAGCGGCGCGGCGTACCGCGAGCCTGCCGGAACGGCGCTACCTGGAGTCGCGGGCCGCGCGGTTGTGAACGCCCGGTTCGGCTCCCGGGAGCGTGGACGCCGTCAGCCGCCGACGAAGGTGCGCGCTTCGGTGGCCAGTTCCGACCAGGACAGCGGGGAGTCCGGGTCGAGCGCGAACCACTCCTTCATCGGAGTGCCCTTGTTCGCGTCGAACCGGATACCTTCACCAGCGGCCACCAACGCGTCGACGCGGTCCTTCGGCAGCTTCAGCACGAGGCTTCCGCGAACGAACATCGCGAAGATCCTGTTGTGGACCCGGAGGGCACTGCGGCCGAACCCGCGGCCGGAGGTCGGCGGTGTGACGCCGGGGAAGGCCAGCATCTCGTCGACGAGATCCTCGAACCGCTCCGCCGGCGTCATGATCAGGTTCCCGCCGTGATCCCCGGAATGCCCTTCAGCTCGCCCATGAGCATCGAGGTGACCTTCACCGGGTAGTCGTAGAGCGCGAAGACCGTTTCCCGCCGCTTGCCGATCAGCTTCAGCCGCACCGGAGTGTCTCCCTTGTGGGCCAGCAGCGTCTGCTTCAGCTCACCGACGACGCTCTTGTCGAGCTTCTCGGCCGTGCAGTTGAGCAGCAGCGGAGGTTCGTCGTCGCCGTTGCCGATCTCGGACAGGTCCAGCGGTACCAACCCGCCACCGAACACCGACATCTTGTCCTCGCGCCAGTTCACCCTGCCCTTGACCAGGACCGCGTTGTCCTCGATCAGATCAGCGGCGAACATCGCGTAGGACTTGGGGAAGAACAGCACCTCCAGCGCGGCGTCCATGTCCTCCACGGTGCAGATCGCCCAGGGCTCGCCCTTCTTGTTCACCCGCCGCTCCAGCGAGGTGATCAGCCCGGACACCACCAGCTCGCCTTCCTTCGGCGGGTTGTCCAGGATCGCGGCGATCGGCCGTGGCGCGTGCTTGCGCAGGATCCGCTCGGCGCCGTCCAGCGGGTGAGCCGAGACGTAGAGCCCCAGCATTTCCCGCTCGTAGCCGAGCAGTTGCTTGCGCGGCCACTCCTCCTCGCCGAACTTCAGATGTGCCAGCGGGGACGAGGAAGGTCCGGCGTCCGCGGTGTCGTCGCCCGAACCGAAGAGGTCGAACTGCCCCATCGCCTCCTGGCGTTTCAACGGGACCACGGCCTCCACCGCGTCCTCGTGCACCTGCACCATCGAAAGCCGGGTGCTGCCGAGCGAGTCGAACCCGCCCGCCTTGATCAACGACTCGATCACCCGCTTGTTGCAGGCCACCAGCTCCGACTTGTCCAGGAATTCGGTGAAGGAGGAGTACTTGCCCTTCTCGTTGCGGCTCTTGATGATCGACTCGACCACGTTGGCGCCGACGTTGCGCACCGCGCCGAGGCCGAAGCGGATGGAGTCGCCGACGGCGGAGAACCGCTGCCCGGATTCGTTGACGTCCGGCGGCAGCACCTTGATGCCCAGCCGGCGGCACTCCGAGAGATAGACCGCGGACTTGTCCTTGTTGTCGCCGACCGAAGTGAGCAGCGCGGCCATGTACTCGGCGCGGTAGTTGGCCTTCAGGTACGCGGTCCAGTACGCGATCAGGCCGTAGGCGGCGGCGTGGCTCTTGTTGAACGCGTAGCCGGCGAAGGGGAGGATCGTGTCCCACAGGGCCTGGATG
>DASSAD010000063.1:0-16217 GCA_035685725.1 Amycolatopsis sp.
GGGTGGCCCGCCAGGTCGTGCTCACCCCGGCGGCCGCCTCGTCGATCGCGGTGAGCTGGTGCCCGAGCAGGATCCGGCACGGCCGCCCGCCGTCCTCGACGAGTTCGAGGTCGTAGAGGCGCCGGTAGATCGTCTCCAGCAACCCGGACGACACCCCGTCGCTGGCCATCCGCTGCTCCTCGATCAGCCGCCGGCGTTCCGGTTCGGCGAGGCCGTAGAAGTAGCGGCTGAAATTGGGCAGGAACAGCTCGTCGACGAACGGGCTGTCGTCCAGCGGCAACAGGTTCGACCGCGAAGTGCCCCACAGGATCGACTCCGGTGGCCCGGCCGGCGAGGTGAGCAGGTGATACACCACCTCGGCCCCGCTCTGCCCGCCGCCGACGACGGCCACCCGCCGGCCGGTGAAGTTCCGCGGCACCTCCAGCAGATGCGCGGCGTGGAACACCACCGCGGGGTCGTGGCCCGCCGCGCAGTCGGGCAACCTCGGGACCAGCCCGGTGCCGCTCACCACGTTGCGCGCCCGGATCGCCCCGTCACCGGTCCGCAGCAGGAAGGTCTCGCCGTCCCATTCGAGCGACTCCACCGCGACTCCGAACCGGAGACTTTCGATGCGGTCGGCCGCCCACCGGCAGTACTGCTCGAACTCCCGGCGGGAGATCCGGTCGCGCCCGGTCACCAGCAACCGGTAGAGCCGTTTGGTCGCCACCAGGAAAGCGGGAAACGACAACGGGTTCGTCGGATCGACCGGGGTCACCAGGTCCTTGAGGAAGTGCACCTGCATCCGCGCGTCCGGCAGCATCAGGCCCGGATGCCATTCGAACGACTTCTTCCGGTCGAAGAAGACCGTGGACAGCTCCGCCGAGGGAGCCAGCAGCGCGGCGAGGCTCAGGTTGGCCGGCCCGATGCCGACACCGGCGAGATCGAACACCGCCCCTGACGTGGTCATGTTTCCTTCCGTTCCCGGCAGGCATCCGCGGCCGGACCGGCCGGCGTGACGTGACCAGCCGCGCTCCACCGCACTCCCCGGGTGGTCAGCGCACTCATCACGGCCGCGAACAACGGTCCGGTCACCGCGAGATGCGGCTTGCGCCAGCCCTTTCCGGGCAGGCGTCCTTCGGCGAGCAGCCGGGTCGCGGCCGCCAGCGTGAACCCGGTCGTCCGCGCGATGGCGGACAATCCGGTGTCCGGGTCGAACGCGTCGAGCAGCCGGGTGCGCACCGTCGCCGCCCGGCCTGCCGCGACACCGTGGGCGAGCACGTCGAGGACCACCAGGTCCCGCTCGTGCGGTTCGGGCCGGACCTGGGGTGCGACCACGCGCTCCACCAGCCGCCGGGGGATCACCGGAGTCCCGTCCACGTCCACCGGCCGCTCCCCCAGCAGCCCCAGCCGGGCCAGCTCGCCGACACGGGAGGCGAAACCGGGCCACCGCAACGTCTTCTGCGTGCAGTCGGCTCTCGCGAACGCGGGATGCTCGGGCAGCCACGGCACCATCCCGTCGTGGTAGGCCTCCAGGAGGCCCACGTCCTCGATCTCCCTGGTCTCCACGCCCGAGAACCGGGGCACCGCGACCACCCGGCCGCCGCGGGCCGACAGCGCGTCCCGCTGGGCGATGGGCAGGTGATCGGCCTGCTCGCCGCCGAAGAAAGCGGTGTAACCCCAGGGTTCCCGCGGCCGCCGCGGAATTCCGCCGCATCCGATGTGGACGGTGTCGACGCGATCGAGGAGACCGCTCGCGTGCACGGCCAGCAGTTCGGTGAGACCCGGTTCGAGGCCGATCGGCAGCAGCACCGGGCTCGACCCCGCGCCGGCCCGGGACGCCAGTTCCACCAGTTCGGCATACGGCGGCCGGGTGACGCTCGCGACCGGTACCCCGGCCCGCACCGCCGCGTCGAGACAGTCCCGCGTCGCGGCCCACGGCAGGGCCATCGCCACCGCGTCCCGCCGCCGCACGGCCTCCTCGATCGTGCCGGCGACGGTGACCCGGCAGGTCGCGTGCCCGGCCAGCCAGCGGGCGACGCCTTCGGCGCGCGAGCGGTCCCGGTCGAGCAGGGTCAGCTCGGCGGTGTCGCGCTCGGTCGCCAGCGCATAAGCGGCGCTGCGGCCCATCTGCCCGCAGCCGAGGAGGGCGAGCCTGGCCGCCGCGCGGGAGTCACCCATCTCCGGGATCCCTGGTCATCCGCGGAGTCACCGAAGACTCGACGTCGGCCAGCAGCGCGTCCAGCCCGGCGCGCGTGCCGTGCCGGGCGCAGACCGCGACCAGGCGTTGCAGGCCGAAGTGCTCCGGCGGGACCGCGATGCGACTTCCCACGGACTGCTCGAAGAACATGTGGTCGTAGCCCGGCCGCGCGCAGATCCCGGGCAGACCGTCCACGCCGTCGAAGCGGCCGCCTTCCGGGGCGAGCACGAACCGGACCCCGGCGTGCAGGGCACGGTCCGGCCGCAGATCGAGCGGCTCACCGGTGGCGACCCGGATGACGTTGGCGAAGAAGTCGACCCCGGTGGCCAGCGGCACCACGTGCGAAGCGATGTAGTCACCGGCCGGGCGCCCGGCGATCTCGATGAACCGGAAGCCCCGCGGCGTCTGCTTGCCCTCCAGGTGAAAGGCGCAGTGGTCGAACCCCAGCGCGGTCACCACGTCCCGGGTCGCCGCGGTGATCTCGGCTTCCGCCGGGGAGCCGAGCACGCTGGGCACCTTGTGCTCCAGCTCCAGATGGAACGGGACGGTGGTCCGCTTGTCGGTGATCGCGACGATGTGCACCGTGCCGCCGGCGACGAAGCCCTCGACGCTCACTTCGGGGCCGTCGAGGAATTCCTCGACGATGAACTCGGCACCGAACTGGCGGAACACCGGGTCGAACTCCGGCCGGGCGATCTCGGCCAGCCGCCGCATCGCGGGTTCGAGGTCACCGGGCTCCCGCAGTTCGAAGATGCCCTTCGAGCCGGACGCCCCGGTCGGTTTCACCACGGCGGGCAAGCCGAGATCGGCCACCGCGCCACGCAGTTCGTCGAGCGAGTGCACCCGGCGGTAGCGCGGCAACACGTCGAGGTGCGCCAGCGCCTCCTTCATCAGGAACTTGTTGCGAGCCCGCAGCGCCGCTTCCCGCGGCATGCCCGGCAGGCCCAGATCCGCGGCGATGGCGGACACCAGCTGCACGTCGATCTCGGTGAAGTTGGCGACGCCGGCCAGGTCGTGGTCCCCGGCGACCTCCCGCGCCAGTTTGACCGAACGGTCCTCCTGGTAGGTGTCGACCTCGCGGAACTCATCGACGTAGGGTCGCGCGAAATCGGGGATCGAGCGACCGATGAGCACTATCCCGTAACCGAGCCGATGGGCCGCCAGCAGCGATTCGAGACCCTCCCGGGGAATGCGTCGCAAATTGACGAAAAGCACATGACGGCCGGTCACGAAAACCCCCTCGGGTTGACCCGGCAGCCTGCCGGGATGGACGCGGACGAGTCAAGCACAGCCGCGGAAACGGTGGAAGAACCATAACCGACTCGATCTTTCCGAACCGCCGTATTTCCCCCTAACGGCCTACCCCGATATTGGCTCTGTTTCGCCGGATGAAAGGATTCCGAGCGGTCTTTTCATGCGACGGAAAGGGGGCCGGGGCTCGCCGGAAAGCTGGCGATTCGGCCTGCCGGCGGGCTTGGCAGTGGACTTGGCAGTGGACTTGGCAGTGGACTTGTCAGTGGACTTGTCAGTGGACTTGTCAATGACCCCGGATTCCGGTTAAGTAAGCCGAAAAGCACTGCTGAGCGACCCGTGGAACCCGGGAAGGTGAGCATTGGACGCACACACGGCGGATCTGGTCGTGATCGGCTCCGGCGGCGGCGGACTGCTCGCCGCGTGTGTGGCCGCCGACGCCGGGCACCGCGTGCTGGTACTGGAACGGACCCCCTTTCTCGGCGGTACCACCGCGATTTCCGGCGGAATGATCTGGGTGCCGGACAACCCGCTCATGGCGGCGGCCGGTTTTCCCGACTCGGCCGCCGACGCGCTGCGTTACCTCCGACTGGTCACCGAAGGAACCGTCGCGGACGAGCACCTCGAACAATTCGTCGGAAAATCACCGGAAATGGTGCGCTATCTGCTGAGCCGGACACCGGCCGGACTGTTTCCGATCTCCCGGCCCGACTACCATCCGGACTGGCCGGGAGCCCGGGAGGGCGGCCGCACGCTGGACAACGCGCCCTTTCCGGCGGCGCCGGAGGTGCGCGCGCGGATCCGCTCCGGAAGCGCTTTCCCGCCACTGACCTACGACGAGCTCCATCGTGCCCGCTGGGATCCCGGCGCCTATCGGGCACTGATCGCCCGCCGCGAGGCCACCGGGATGCTCACGGTGGGCGCCGCCCTGGTGGCCGCGCTCGTGACCGCCTGCGACGACCGGGGTGTCGAGTTCCGCACCGGGACGCGGGCCCGCCGGCTGCGCACCGAGGGCGCGCGGATCACGGGGGTGCTCGCGGAAACCGACGGCAGCCCGGTGACCTTCCGTGCGACCGCGGGTGTGGTGCTGGCCAGCGGCGGCTTCGAATGGAACGCGCGGCTGAAGCAGGCCTTCCTGGGCAAGCCGGACACCGTGGCGGTGAGCCCGCCGTACAACCACGGCGACGGGCAGGTGATGGCCGCGGAGGCGGGTGCGGCACTGGGCAACCTGAGCGAGGCGTGGTGGGCGCCCGTGGTGTCCGCGCCGGAGGAGTGCTACGACGGCGAGCCCCGCGCGCGGCACATCGTCGCCGAACGCTGCCTCCCCGGTTCGATCATGGTGAACCGGGCGGGCCGCCGGTTCGTCAACGAGGCGGTCAACTACAACGACATCACCAAGGCGCTGCACGTGCTCGAGCCCAGTGCGCACCGGCGCCCGAACGATCCGGCCTGGCTGGTCTTCGACGAAGGCTTCCGCCGCCGGTATCCGATCGCGGGAGTGGCGCCCACGGCGCCGCCACCGTCGTGGTTCGCCACCGGCGGCTCGCTCACCGAACTGGCCAAGGCGATCGACGTCGACGCGGACGCGCTGACGCGAACGGTCGAGACCTTCAACCGCGGCGCGCGCGACGGGGTGGATCCGGAGTTCGGGCGCGGCGGCAGCGCACACGACCGGTACTACGGCGACGGCGAGCGGCCCGGCAACCCCTGCCTTGCCCCGTTGGAAGAACCGCCGTACTTCGCGGTGGAAGTCCGGCCCGGCACGCTCGGCACGAAGGGCGGCGTGGTCACCGACGTCGACGGCCGCGTGCTGCGCTACGACGACGAGCCCATCCCCGGCCTGTTCGCCTGCGGCAATGTCACCGCGAGTGTGATGGGCCCGGGATACCCGGGTTCCGGCGGCACGCTCGGGCCCGCCCTGCTCGGCGGATACCTGTGCGGGAAAACGGCGAGTGGAAAGGAAACACCGTGAAGGTTGTCGTTGTCGGCGCGGGAGCGATCGGCGCCTGCGTCGCCTACCGGCTCGCCCGGGAAGGCGCCGAGGTGACCCTGCTGGACGGTGCGAACCCGGCGGAAAGCCTGTCCGCGCACAGTTTCGGCTGGGTGAACGCCGTCGTGGACGGCTCCGCGCCCTACTACGACCTGACGCACGCCGGCCTGACCGCGCACGGCCGGCTCGCCGGTGAGCTCCCCGGCGAGCCGTGGTTCTTCCGGCACGGCAACCTGCACTGGGCGGACACCGACACCGACGGTGAACGCCTGCTGGCGACCGCCGAGGCGTACCGCGCCAAGGGCTACCCGGTCACGCGGCCGACCCGGGCGCAGGTGTTGCGCGACCTGGAACCGGAGCTGCTGCCGGAGCGCATGCCGGCGGAGTTCGTGCACTACCCGTCCGACGCGCACGTCGACGGCGGCCGGCTGATCAGCGCGCTGCTGACCGCCTGCCGCGGGCTCGGGGTCCGGGTGCGCCTCGGCGCGGAGGTGACCGGCTTTCTCGGTGCGCCCCCAGGAATCCGCGGAGTCGTGCTCGCCTCGGGCGAAGCACACCGCGCCGACGCCGTCGTCTGCTGCGCCGGCCGGGGCACCACCCGCCTGGTCGCCGAGGTGGGCTCCGCGGTCCCGCTCGCCGAACCGGATGACCCGGAGCGGGCCACGCTCGGCCTACTGGTCCGCACCAATCCGGTGCGAGCACGCGTGCGGGGCGTCGTGCACGCGCCGCGGATCAGCGTCCGCCCGCACTCCGGCGGACGGCTGCTGTTGCACTGCCACGACATCGATCACACGTTGCGGCGCGACGACCGCCCGGAGCGCACGAACGAAGCCGCCGCCGAGGTGCTCAGCCGCCTCGCGGAGGTCCTTCCCGCCGCCGGGGCGCGGGTCGAGTCCGCGTTCGTCGGCATCCGCCCGATGCCGCGCGACGGGATGAGCGTGCTCGGCTGGGTGCCCGGAACCGAGTCGCTCTACGTCGTGGTGACCCACAGCGGCGTCACGCTCGCGGCGGTGCTCGGCGAGATCGTCGCACGGGAAGTACTGGGCACGCCCGACGACCGGGCGTCCACCTTCCGCCCGAACCGCTTCGCCCCGAATCCTCTCACCCGCTGAACCCGAAAACACCCTACCGCCCGAAAACCACCCGCGCCCGCACCACGGAACACACCAACCAGACCGCAGAACTCGGCCCCCGGACGGGAGAACACGGCCCCCGGACCGGAGAACACGGCAACCGGACGAGGGGACACGCCAACCGGACGGGAGAACACGGCAACCGGAAGAGGGGACTCAGCGACAGGACGGGGGGACACGCCGAGATCAGACGTGGCCCCGGCCGCCGTGTCCCCTCTTCCCGTTGCCGTGTCCCCTGTTCCGGTCGGTGAGTTCTCCCGTCCGGTTGGTGTGCCCGGGCGGGTGTTCGGGTTCCGGGTGGGGGAGCAGGGGGCGGGAGTCAGGGTGGGGGTGCGGCGGCGGAGCGGAGGACGGTGGGGCGTGCCGGGCGTGGGGTGTTGCGGCTCCGCAGCAGGCGCGGCGCGCCGTCGGTGACCACCGCCGCGACGGCCGGGATGTCGCCGATGCTCAACGCCTCCAGCGCGCTGCGCGCGACCGACCCCACCGGCGCGTCGAGCACGACGAGGTCGGCCGCCGCGCCCGGGCGCAGCCGGCCGGCGTCGAGTCCCCACACGGTGGCGTTGTTGCCGGTGGCCAGCGCCCAGCCCACCGCCGGTTCCAGCGGCACGAGGGCGCAAAGATCCGCGAGCGTCTTCAGGATCGCCAGGGGCAGCACCCCGAACCCGGACGGGGTATCCGAGCCGACCACGATCCGGTGCAGGTTCGCGGTGGCGCGGGCCGCGCGCACGATCCGCAACGCGGCCCGGAGGTTCCCCGCCTGCACCACCTGCAACGCCTGGTCACTCTCGTGCAGCAACCGGTCCACGTCGCCGTCGGCAAGCGCGGTGGGGCCGCCGTTGGCGTGACCACAGACATCCGGGCCGAGCGCGAGCAGCTGATCGGCGCCCAGCGACGCCGATCCCGCCGCGCTCGCCCCACCGGCATGACACATCACCAGCAGGCCACGGTCTTGGGCCCACCGAACCTGGTCCACTCCGTCGAGCGGGTCGGCGTAGGCGCCGAACCCGAACTTCGCCAGCCGGACTCCGCACCGGGCGAGGTCGTCGAAGTCCGACTCGGTCAGCACCGGCTCCAGCAGCACGTTGCCCGCGTGCACCCGGATCCCGCCCGGGGAGAAGTTGTCGAAGCAGGCTCGCGCCGCCACCGCGAGCGCCTTGACGCCCTCGGCATCGCGCGGCCGCCCCGGCACGTGCACCTCCCCCGCCGAGATCACCCGGGTGACCCCGCCGTGCAAGGCGCCTTCCAGGAAGCCGATCGCCTGCTGGCGTGGCGTGTAGTCGCCGAACGCGACGTGGGCGTGCGAGTCGATCAACCCGGGCGCCACGGTCGTGCCCCCGGCGTCGAGCACCCGGTCCGCGGCCGACAGTTCCGCCGACAGCGATTCCGCCGGGCCGACCGCGGTAATCACTCCGTTCTCGCACAGCACGGTGTCCGCCCCCTCGACGACGGGCGCGGACAGCTCCCCCGACAGGACGATTCCCGCTCCGATGACGGCCAGCGTCGACACCCCGCCCACCTTTCGATCCGCAATTCCCGGACCAGTGTTCCACACCGGCCGGAGAAATAGTCCCGGACACATTTCCCGTTCCGTCCCGTGAAAGCGACCGGACCCGGGACTTCCGCGCCGCGGAAACCGGATCCCTGCTCACTTCCACTCGGTTGACCGCACCAAACAGACCTGCGAGCATGGCCCGGATCGCGCTCGCAGACTTTGCACGGAAACCGTTTCCCGGAGGCCACCTGTGACCACGAAGACGATCAACGAGAGACTCACCCGGGTGGGTCCGGGCACGCCGATGGGTCAATTGCTTCGGGAATACTGGATTCCGGTTCTGCGTTCGGCGCGGGTCGGCGAACCGGGCGGCGCGCCGGTCCCGGTCGAATTGCTCGGCGAGAAATACGTCGTCTTCCGCGCGGACGACGGGACGCTGGGCTGTTTCGCCGAAGCCTGCCCGCACCGAGGTGCTTCGCTCGCGCTGGCGAACAACGAGGACTGCGCCCTGCGCTGTGTCTATCACGGCTGGAAGTTCCACGTCTCGGGAAAGGTGCTGGCCACTCCGTCGGAACCGGAGGACGGCGGGCGCTTCGCCGGGAGAGTGAAGCTGCGCCACCATCCGGTGCGCGAGGCCGGCGGCATCGTCTGGGTGTGGCTCGGCGGCACCGAGCGCCCACCGCCGCCGTTCCCCGAGTTCGGATTCATCGGGCTGCCCGCGGACCAGGTGTTCGGCCTCGTGGCGCTGGTCGAGTGCAACTGGCTGCAGGGCGTGGAAGCCGACGTCGATTCCGCGCATGTCGCGCTGCTGCACGAGACCGAGGCCCGCAACGGACCGCTGGCCGAACTGCTCGTCGACCGGGCGCCGCGCGACGAGATCGACCCGCAGCCCTACGGTCTCCGCTTCGGTTCCGTGCGCGACCTGGGTGACGGCTCGAAACTCGTGCGGGTAAAGCCGTTCGCGATGCCGTGGTACACCGTCGTCCCGGAACTGCCCACCGGTGACCGCCTGTGGCACGCGTGGGTGCCGATCGACGACCATCACACGATCATGTGGTATCTCTGGTACAACGAATCGCGCCCGGTGGACCCGGCCTTCTTCGCCGCGCAGTTCGGCCTCGACCTGGAAAACCTGAACCCGGACAACATCCGCGAGGGATTCTCCCGGGAGAACCGCTGGGGCCAGGACCGCACGCAGTTGCGGGCCGGCCGGAGCTATTCCGGCATCAAGGGCCTCGTCCTGCAGGACGTCGCCGTTCAGGAGAGCATGGGCCCGATCGTCGACCGTTCCGCCGAGAACCCGGGAAAGAGCGACATGGCCATCGTCCGCACGCGACGGCTCCTGCTGGACGCGCTCCGCCAGCACGAGGCCGGGCAGACGCCGCCGGGCCTCGGGCCCGGAGTGGACTACCACCAGGTGCGGTCGGCCTCGATCGTCGCCCCCGCCGGAACCGACTGGCGCACCAGCGAAAATCTCGTGTCGGCCGGACCGGGCGGGCTGTCGGCCTCCGGAGCGCCGTGACCGGCTCGACGAAGATGATCCGCGCTGCCGTCTTCGACCTCGACGGCACCCTGCTCGACACCACGCCGGTCATCGGCGAGTTGCTGAGCGGGGTGCTGATCGAGCTGGGCCGGCCGCGGTCGCGCGCGGACATCGACCGCACGATCGGGCAACCGCTCGAATCCTCGGTGGCCGGCCTGCTGGGCACGGACGTGCTCGACCCGCTGACCACCACGGCGGTCGCGCGCTACCGGGAACGCTTCGGCGAACGGGTTTCCGCCCGTGGTCCGGACCTGCTCTTCCCCGGGGTGCCCGAGGGGCTGGCCGCGCTCGCGGGCGCCGGGATCTCCTGTGCCCTGGTGACCTCCAAGCACGGCCGGGCGGCCGGTGCGCTGTTGGCCGCCACCGGGCTCGCGTCCCACTTCCCGGTGACGGTGACCGACAACATGGTCGCGCACGGCAAGCCGCACCCGGAGTCCGCCGAACGCGCCGCGGACGCGCTCGGCGTCCCGGCCGCGGAATGCGCCTGTGTCGGCGACGCGGTGACGGACATGATGATGGCCGTGGCGGCCGGCATGATCCCGGTCGGCGTCGGCTACGGAGCCGCCACCCCGGCCGAATTGGCCGCCGCCGGTGCCGCGACCGTCGCGCGCTCGTTCTCCGACGTCACCGCGTTCCTCCTGGACGACACGGACGACACGGATGACACCGACGGCAGAGACCGCACGGCCGGCAGAAACGGCAGAAACGGCACGGACGGCAGGCCGGTGCGCGAGGCGGGGCGGTGACCGCCCGGGCGGCCGGAGAGGTCCAGGCGCCGCCGGCGATCACCTGGCCGCCGCTGCTGGCGGTCTTCGTCGGCGTGTTCATGGCGATCATGGACGGGTCGATCGTGGTGGTCGCGGCCCCGGCGATCCAGCGGGATCTCCACGCGACCGACGCCGGGATCCAGTTCACCCTGGCCGGGTACACCCTGACCTACGCGGTCACCCTGGTGATCGGCGGCCGGCTGGGTGATCACCTCGGGCGGCGGCGCGTCTTCGTGCTCGGGGTCTCGGTGTTCACGCTGGCCTCGGCGGCGTGTGGCCTCGCGCCGACGCAGAGCGTGCTGATCATCGCCCGGCTCGTGCAGGGGGTGGGTGCCGCCCTGCTGTTCCCGCAGGCGTTCTCGACCATTCAGGTGCTGGTTCCGCCGCGCGCGAGGCCCCGCGCGTTCGGCGCGCTCGCGGTGGCGATGGGCTCGTCCACGTTGGTCGGCCAGTTGCTCGGCGGCCTGCTGGTCCAACTCGACCTCGGCGGGCTGTCGTGGCGACCGGTGTTCCTGATCAACCTCCCGCTCGGCGTGCTGACCGTGCTGGCGGCGTACCGGCTGCTGCCGGAATCGAAGGCGCCCCGGTCGAAACGGCTCGACCTCGCCGGGTCCGCGGTGCTCGCCGTCGCACTGTTCCTGCTCGTCCTGCCGCTGATCCAGGGGCGGCAGCTCGGCTGGCCGTGGTGGGTCTGGGCCTGCTTCGCCGGAGCCGCCGTGGCGCTGGCGGTCTTCGCACGGGTCGAACGCCGGGTCGCGGCGCGCGCGGGGTCGCCGCTGGTGGACTTCGCGCTGTTCCGCAACGCCGCCTTCACCGTGGGGCTGATCGTGGTCGGGCTCTGGTACACCTCGATAAACTCGTTCTTCCTGGTGCTGGCGCTGCTACTGCAGGACGGGTACGGCCTGGGCGCGCTGCAGTCCGGCCTGGTGTTCGCGCCCTTCGCGGTCGTCTTCGTCCTCTCGTCGCTGCTGACCGCCCGGCTGGCCGGCCGGCTCGGCATCGCGCGGCTGTTCCTCGGGGTGTCGGTGAGCACGGTCGCGTTCGCGCTGATGACCGCTTTCTCGCTGGGCTTCGGCGCGAATCCGCGCGCTGTGGCGCTGATCCCGTTGCTCGTGCTCATGGCCGTGGGCAACGGTTTCTTCCAGACGCCGCTGCTCAACGCGGTGCTCGAACCGGTGTCGGACGAGCACATCGGCACCGCGTCGGGGCTGCTGTCCACCGCCCAGCAGGTCGGCATGTCCCTCGGCGTCGCGCTGATCGGGGTGGTCTTCTACTCGGTGCTGGGCGGCGCCGCCCGCGGCGATCACCAGCGGTGGGCCGCGGCGTTCGCGGCGGGCACCGGGTTCACCGGGGCGGTCGCGCTGTGCTGTCTGGTCCTGCTGACGGCGTTGCGCCGCGCGACCCGAGCGGCGGAGCGGTCATGACGCCCGCGCGCCCGGCACGGATTTCACCGATTTCGCGGATTTCCCGGTGCCACGCGGGGAAACCGGTTCCGTCTCGGCGGGCACCGGGTCGGCCGCCGTCCAGCCGAGATCACGCGACATGCGCACGGCGGCCAGCGAAATCGTCTCCCGCGCGCGCTCGCGCGCCGCGGCGTCGGTCACCCGGTAGGCGGGCGCGGCCAGCGTCACGGACGCCACGACCCGGCCCGTCGACACGTGCACCGGCGCGGACACGGCCCACACGTTGGGGTCCAGTTCCTCGTCGCACACGTCGTAACCGCGCGCCCGTACCAGCGTGAGGTGTTCCAGCACCTGCTCGACCGTGCTCGGGGTCGCCCCGGTGAAGGGCGTCAGCTGACCGCCCAGCAGCAGGCGCTGCGCCTCGTGCGCGGCGCGGTCCGCGAGCAGGACGCGGGCGGCGGCCGAGGCGTGCAACGGCATGTCCTGGCCGATCCGCACGAACAGGCGCAGCGGATGGGACGACTCCACGATCGCCACGCACACCACCCGGTCGCCGACCAACTCGGCCAGGAACACCGTTTCGCCGCTGCGCTCGGCGGCTTCGGCCAGCGCCGGATGGGGAGTCACCAGGACGGCGTTGCGGCTGTCGTTGACCTCGACCAGTTGCCGGGCGGCGCTGCCCAGGAAGTAGCGGCGGTTCGACGGCGAACGGGTGACGAACCTTTCCCGTTCCAGGACGGCGAGCAGCCGGTGCATACTGCCCTGCGGCACGTCCACCCTGGTGGCCAGCTCGGCCAGGGTCAGCCCCCCGGTGTGCGGCGCGAGCGTCCGCAAGGTCGCGAGGGCCCGTTCGACAACCTGCATTTCCGTCCTTCCGCGTCGGATCGGTGGATCGGATCATTCGCGCAAAAGAAAGCACCGTATCCCGCACGGGCAACCCTCGACCGGAAACATTTCGGCCATTACTTCCCCTGGGCGACCCAGCATACCAGGACGGACCGGATAGGCCGGCGACGCGAAACGTCGCCGGCAATCCGGGACCGGACCGTGCCACGGCTTCAGCCGCCGAGGCCACCGATTTCCGTGAACTCCGCGGTGATGCCGTGCTCTCGCAGGGCGTGCAGCCAGCGCCGCGCTGCCCGCACGCCTTCGGCGCCGCGGTGGAGTCCGGCGGGCAGGTGGCCGTCGAGGATCTCGCCGACACCCACGGCGAGCGGCGTCGACACGAGCCGGGCCATCGCGGTGTCCGCCTCGTCGCCGGTCACGTCGAGCACGTACTCCCCCGACCAGGAGCTGCCGTCGGCGCCCTCGACGGCCAGTGTCACGGCGAGCACCACCCGGTCCCGGTCGGCGGCGGTGGCCGGGTACTTCCGCGCGAGTTCCGCGGCCAGCGCGGAAATCCGGTCGTCATCGCCGGTGCGCAACTCGGCGAACACCGGTTCCCAGGCCCGCCGCCAGCCCGCGTTGCGGAGGGTGCCGCGGACGAAGGTCTCCACCGACCACAGCGGCGGCAACCCGTACCGCTCGACGAAGCCGACGCTGTCCCGGTTCGGGTACACCTCGAATTCCTCGCCGCTCACCCGATGCGGCCGAACGGCCTCCCAGGGCCGCTCGACCGTGACCTCCGCGCCGCCCTCGACATAGCGCGCCGGAGAGAGCAACGCGGTGAGCACGCCGCGCGGCGCCCAGCTGAACCGGTAGCGAAAGTCGTTGGGCACGGCGGGGATTCCGCCGCAGTAGGAGGTGAACCGCGCCCGCGCCGGACCGCCGACCGCGGCGACGCCGCGGGCCACCAGATCATCCGCGAGCAGGTGGTCCAGACCGGGATCGAGGCCCGCTTCGGTCAGCACGACGACACCCGCGCCGGTGGCCGCCTTGCTGATCTCGGGACCGGCGTAGCTGGTGTCCGCGAAATGGGCGCCCGCCGCGATGCTCAGCTCGAGCAAGCGGGCGTGCTCGGTCGCCGGCAGCATCGACACGACCACGTCGCCGCGCGCCGGGGCGAGCGCGTCGAGCGCCGCGGTGGTGACCCGGCCCGCCACGCCCAGCCGGCCCACCGCGGCGTCGGCTTTTTCCCTGCTCCGCCCGTAAAGCGTGACGTCCGCCCGCTCGGCGAGCAGCCGCAGACCGCTCCCGGTCGACAGTCCGGTACCCGCCCAGTGCACCCTAGACATGCGTTTTCTCCTCGGTCGCGGCGCGGAACTGTCCGGCCGCTCGTGCCCACGGCGGGGAAGTCAGGTCGAGCAGGTGGTCGGCGAGCTCGGCCGAGAAGGATTCGCTGGATTCCCTGGGCAGCAGCGAAGGCAGGTTGTCGATGGCGATCAGGTCCACGGGTCGCGCGCCTTCGCGCAGCGGCCGGACCGGCTTCGCCCAGGTGGTGACCCGGTCGTAGACCGGCAGCACGTTGCACGCCGAACCCACGTCACAGGTGACGTCGGAGATCACCCGCAGCGCCCGGGCCGGGTCGTCGAGATCGGCTTCGGTGAGCAGGGGCGTGGCCGGACCACTGCTGAGCACCGTGTTGACCAGGATGTGGTGCGCCAGCAAGGCGGACCGGTCGAGGTGACGGGTCTCCGCGAGATCCCAGGCGGTCGGCCGGATCCCGGCGGCGGCGCACGCGTCCCGGGCGCCCCGCCCGCCCCGGCCCAGCGCGCCCACGACCAGCACCCGGGGGTGCTCGCCGGGCGCGGCCAGCGCGGCGTCGAGATCAGCGCGCCGCAGTGGGCGCAACGGCGTTTCGAGCGTGCCGCGCAGGTGCAGGATGGCCAGCGCCGCACCGACATACCCGGCCCAGTACCCGAAGGCGGCCAGCCGCCGGCCGTGCTCGTCGGTCAGGTATTCCAGATCCAGGAGCCGGCCACCACCGGTGGTGAAGCGGTGCAGCAACGCGGCGGCACCCGGCTGGCCCTTGTAGGCATGGCCGAAGTACACGTGCCGGTGCCGCAGGGCCGCCGGTTCCGCCGGCAGTTCCTTCAAGCCGATCACCCAGGTGTCGTCGGGTGCGTCGATCCAGCTCCCCGCCGGCGCGACTCCGCAGCCGGCGGCGGCGTAGTCCTCGATCGGGAAAACGCGCTGCGGGGACCGTTCGACCGTGACCTGGTTCCCGGCGGCGACCAGGCGTGCGGCGTCGGCCGGCGTCACCGCCGCGCGCCGCTCCGTTTCCCGCGCCTCGTGCCTGAGCCATAATCGTGCCATTTTCGCCGTCCCCTCGTGCGAGCCCCCGGGAGACACCACTGCTTCGCCATTTCCGCGTCGATCGAATCCGAATTTTCCGGGATTCTCCTCCGGCGGACGGCGAGACCGGATGCCTCCATATTTCTGGGCAGCGTGGTTCTTGTCAAGGCCAGGCTAGCGCAGCTCCGGAAACGGCATTCGTGCCACCCGGTGCCCCGACCGGCAGCCGAAAACAAATCGGCCGCGGAGTGCGCGTCGCGAGAACAACTCACGACTTGCTTCCGGAAACTTGTTCCTGAATCATGCAATGGGGTACCGGCAGCATCTGGTCCGGTCCGTGCTGGCGATCCGCCCCTTCTCCGGTCCTCCGCGGACCGTCGTTGGATCGAGATCGACCAGCCGGCGTGAAAATTTCCCGCCGGCCGAGCTCGGGAACTTCGGCGCGGATATCTTTTCCGAGGTCACCGATCATCGATCCGGTGTGAAATTAACCGGCGCCGTGCGACTCGATCCCACGATATCATGGCGCACAATTATTACGCCGAACAGCACCGCACGGGAACCCGAAGGGCGGATTGACCGGCGATGTGCGCTCTTCGATTATGGGAGGACGGAAAAGGGGAACCGTAAACACGTCGACACCTGAGGTGGGGGCCCGCCGCCACGGCGGGGTATTCGGTCGATCCGGCACTCGCTCGAACACACCGAACGACACCCGTCCCGCGGGTCGGCGTGCGGCACGCGAGCAGAGGGGAAACAGCCATGCCGACACCTCCGAACCTGTCCTCCCGAGAACGGGAGGTGCTGCGCCATTTCGGTCGCGGGCTGACGTATCTGCAGATCGCCCGCCGGATGGGCATAGCGTGCAGCACGGTCGACACCTATCTGCGGCGGGTCCGGGTCAAAAGCGGCGCCGCGAGCGGCGCCGAACTGGTGCGACTGGCCGTGATCCTGGAACAGGACACCCTGGAATGAGAAAACCGGTGCGGCACGAGCCGTGCCACACCGGTTTTTCGGTGGAGCTTTTTTCGGTGGAGATTTTTTCGGTCGAGTTTTTTCTGGGCGACTTTCGTCGAGGACGCTTTCAGCGGGCCGAGCGCTCGACTTCCGCCACGACGTCGCGCTGCGTGGCCAGCGCCGCCCGGGTGGTCGCGAACGCCGCGGAATCGTGGTCGATCGCCCGTCGCTGATACGCGGATTCCACGGTGAACCACACGCCGATCACATTCGTCTCCGCCTTGCACCGGATATCGGTTTCGGCGACGGTGATCTGCTCCGGCGTGGGCGC
>DASSAD010000064.1:0-48171 GCA_035685725.1 Amycolatopsis sp.
CTAGGCGACTCCCGAACGATCCCGGGGGTCGGTGCGCGCGTCGGCGAAGGCCTCGCGGAGCACGGTCGTGGCCCGCGTGACGGCGGCCCGGGTGGCCCGGGTGGTGTAGAGGCTGTTGAACATCACGAACGCGTGGATCGTGCCCTGGTATCGCACCGCGACGGCGGGCACCCCGGCCTGCTCGAGCTTGCGCGCGTAGGCCTCTCCCTCGTCGCGAAGGACGTCCGCCTCAGCTGTGATGATCAACGCGGGTGGCAGTCCCGCCAGCTCTTGCGTGGCGGCACGCAGCGGTGAGGCGGTGCTTTCCGCGCGCTGCTCGAACCGCTCGACGTAGAGATCCCAGTACCACCGCATGACATCGCGCCGCAGGAAGTAACCCTCGGCGAACGACCGGTACGAGCCGGTGTCGAAGTTCGCGTCCAGGACCGGATAGAACAGCACCTGATGGACGAACCGGGGACCGCCCCGGCGCTTGGCGAGCAGGGTGATCGCGGCCGCGAGGTTCCCGCCGGCACTGTCGCCGCTGATCGCGACGCGGTCCGAGTCCAGATCATGGCGGGCGCCGTGTGCGACCACCCATTCCGCGACCGCGTAGCACTCTTCGAGTGCGGTCGGGTATTTCGCTTCGGGGGAACGGCTGTATTCGGGGAACACGACGGCCGCGTCGGCGCCGATCGCCAGTTCGCGGATGAACCGGTCATGGGTGTGCGCGCTACCCGAGATCCAGCCGCCGCCGTGCAGATGCAGGATCACCGGCAGGACACCGCTGGCGCCCTTCGGCCGCACGATGCGCACCGCGAGCCGGGAGGCGGGTTCGCCGATCGGGATGGTGATGTCCTCGATGTCCGCCTCGGGGGCGGCACCGTCTTCGGCCTGAATACTGGCCATCCGCTCGCGGTAGCCGACTGGGCCGAGGTCGTAGGCGTAGGGCGGGTCGGCGGTCGCCTCCGCGATGGCGAGGGCGGCGGGTTCGAGGACGACGGGCTCGGATTCGGGCGTGGCGTTGCCGGTCATGCGCGCTCCCTTGCTCGGCCGGTCCCTTCATCAAACCCGACGGCACCGGCATTCACCCGAGGTCGAAGGGGCGACCCTGCTCACAGGGGCCGGGCAAGGCGGAATCCCGGGCCACGACCGGACCCGGTCGCGAGCGGCGCGAGCCACCCGCGACCGGGTCTTCCGGTGGGTCAGGCCGGGACCGGCCCCGGCAGCTGGCCGAGCTGGGTCAGCATCTCCACCTGGTCGTAGTAGATATGGGTGTCGATGATCTTTCCTTCTTGGACGCGGTGTACCTCGCAGAACCCGACATCGACCGGTTTCCCGGTCGCCTGGATGTCTCCGGCGGGCGCCCGCAGTGTGCCGGTGTGCGTGCCGACGAACCGGCCTTCCAGGACACCGCCGTGCTCGTCGCCGTAGATCCCGACCTTCTCCACGTGGTTGTCCGGGAACGCGTCGTGGAAGGTGCTCCACAGCGTGTCGACCGCTTCCCGGCCGGCGAGGCGCATGCCGCCGGGCGCGCGCATCTCGAACGCCTGCTGGTCGAGCAGCGTCACCCAGTGCTCGCGATCGTGTGCGTTCCACAGTTCGGCTTCGCGTTCGGTCAGGCTGTTCGTGCCGCCTTCCCGCACCGTGGTGGAGATCAGCGTGAGCTCCTGGACCGACCGCACGGTGGTGTGCGTCTTGGCGAGGACGTCGGCCCGCAGCCGCGCCACGCTCGCGCGCGACGCCGCCAGTGCCTCGGGGGTTTCGTAGGCGGCGATCACCATGGCACGTCCGGTCCGGCGATCGGCCAGCAGTTGGGCGCTGCACAGGCCGGACATCTTGCGCAGCCCGGGCGCCCCGCTCTCGCGGAAGGCCTCGATCGCCCGGTCGACCTCGTCGGGAGGGCTCTCCGTGGTGCTGATGCGCACGCCCGCGCCACGCGGCGGGCGGGACAGGCGCAGGAAGAACGGCACCTCGTAGTGCTCCACGGTCACCGAGCCTTCGGCAAGTTCGGCCGCCTCCTTGCGAGAGGTCTGCACGGCGTGCTCGCTGGCGGCCATCGCTTCGGCGGTTTCCCAGTACGAGGCGGCCATGGTCACGCCGAGGGTCGCGTCGGTCAGGACGGCCATGCCACGGCAGCCGGGTTGCGCTTCGACATGCGGGCGTATCGTGCCTTCGATGTAGCGAACGACGTCGTCGATCCGGGCCGGGTCGCCGATCAGCATATTCATCCGCGCATGCATGATCTTCTCCGTGTTTGGTGGTCAATTCATTCGTCCCGGCACATGGCCACCATTTCCGGGCATTCCCTCCTTTCCGTCGACCGATCACGTGCCATTCCGGATGGTCCAGCCGCCTGTGCCCGGACCGCCAGTGTCACTCTGCCGTTGCCGCGGGGGAAGGGGCGTTCGACCCCTTTTTCTCGGTCCTTTGTGGACGTTCAGGGGAGGTCGCGCCCGGGGGCCGCGGCCGGCAACGTGATCACGAAGCGGGCACCCGGATCCGCCGGTTCGTAGTGCACGTCGCCGCCGTGTGCCCTGGCCAGTTCCCGGGAAATCCACAGGCCGAGCCCCACCGACTGCGGGCTGCGGTCGGAACTGGTGAAGCGGGTGAACAGGGTCGGCACGACCTCGGGCGGCACGCCGCGGCCGAAGTCGCGGACCTCGATGCGCAACTGACCGTCCGCCGGCCGGGCGGAAACACGCACGGGCGGTCCCGCGTGGGTCAGCGCGTTGTTGGCCAGGTTGAACACGATCTGCTCGAAGCGGTCCGGATCCGCCGCCACGAGAAGATCCGGGTCGATGTCCACGGTGACCTGGCCGGAACGCAGATAGGTCAGCGCGTGCTCGACCGCTTCGCGAAGACGGAGGGTCCGGAGGTCGAGCCGCAACGCCCCGCTGGTGTCCAGCCGCTTGAGATCGAGCAGGCTGGTGGTCAGCCGTTTGATCCGGCCCGCCTGGCGCCGCGCGGTTTCGGCCATCACGTGCCGTTGCTCGCCGGACAGGTCACCGCCGCCGAGCTCGTCCAGTGCCAGTTCGAGCGCGGTGAGGGGAGACCGGACGTCATGGGCCAGCGTCGCGCTGAGGTCGCTGCGCCATTCCGCCTCCCGGCTCAGCTGTTGCCGTGCCACGTTCAGGTGCGTGACCTGGCGGCCGACGAGCAGCGCGATGCCCACCACGACCGGGATCATCACGAAGGTGCTGCCGATCACCACGTTGGGCCGGTTGCCCAACGCGAGCGGCACGAGGTAGGCGGCGGTGCCCACCGGCACCACCGACCAGGTCACCCAGGGTGGGAAATTGAGGCCCAACCACACGAACACCAGCACCAGAAACGGCGCGGTCCCGCTGGCGAACCCACCGATCGCCCACGTCACGACGGCGAGGACGCCCAGCGCGGGCAGCGCGAGGACCGCGGGCCACAGCGGTGCCCAGCGTTGCCAGGGCAGGGACCAGGCCACCACCGCGATGGCCAGATTGATGGCGCCGATGGTCAGCAGGAGGAAAGCGCGCTCCGGGAAACCCAGCGCTCCCGGAACGGTGACCAGGCCCGTCAGCGCGAACAACAGCGCCGCCTGCCGGGCGGCGGAGACCGGACCGGAAGCCCACAGGCCGAAATCGCGCTTACCGGACACGGCACCGACGTTAGGGCGCCACCGTGACCGGCACCGGGCCGTCGAACGGTGACGGCGGTTTGAGACGGTGCGGGTGCACGGGGAGGCGAGTATGGCGAGGGTTCTCATCGTCGATGACGACGCCGACATCCGGGATCTGGTCGCGGTCAAGCTCAGCGCTTCCGGCTACGACGTGGTGACGGCCGAGGACGGCGTCGCCGGGCTCGCGGCCGCCCGCCGGGAGCACCCGGACGTCCTGGTCTCGGACGTGATGATGCCGGGCATGTCCGGCATCGACGTCTGCCGGGAGCTCCGACGGGAACCGGAGACGGCGAACCTGCCGATCATCCTGCTGACCGCGCGGGCACAGGACGGCGACGTCGAGAGCGGGTTCGCCTCCGGCGCCGACGACTACCTGATCAAGCCGTTCAACCCGCAGGAGCTGCTGCACCGGATTTCGGCGTTGTTGAACAGAACACGAAGACGATGACAACGCACTGGACATTCCTGCTGTCCCTGGCGATGACCGCGGTGACGGTGCTGTTCGTGGCGGCGCTGGTCGTCACCCAGCTGCGGCGCCGGTGGGGGGACCGGCGGCGGACCCGCCTTGGCGCGCCGGCTCGCCGCCTGCTGCTCGAACTCGCGGCAGGCGAAGACGACGCGGCGGAACGGCTTGTCGCCTTGCCGGAGCGGATCTGGCGGGCCGCGGAGCCGACCGCGGTCGCGCTCCTGGCCAAGATCCGCGGGGACGCCCGCGGCCTGCTCATCGAGGTCTTCGAGCGCCGCGGTGTGGCGAAGGACGCGAGGCGCCAGGTGAGACGGCACGGGGTGGTGCGGCGGGCGAACGCCGCGGCGCTGCTCGGCGCGTTGCGGCGGCGCGAAGCGGTACCGGACCTGTGCACTCTGCTCACCGACTTCGACCCGGAGGTGCGGGTGGTCGCCGCGCGCTCGCTGGGGCGAATCGGGGATCCTTCGGCGGTGCCCGCCCTGCTGCGCAGCGTGGACCTTCGGATGGGGCCGCCCCATCAGGTCGTCGCGCACGCGTTGCTGGACCTCGGCACGCCCGCCGAGCGGTCGCTGCTCGACCTGCTCGCCGAGGTGGGCCCCGGTGGCCGGGCGACGGTGGTGGAGGTGCTCGGACTGGCCCGCACCCGGCGGGCCCTGCCGGCGATCATCGACGTGCTGTGGCGCGACCCCGAGCGGGAGGTGCGGGTCCGCGCGGTACGGGCGCTCGGCCGGATCGGCGGCCGGGCGGCGCTGGGGCCGGTGCTGGACATGGTGGCGCCGGGCCGGCCCACCGTGCTGCGCGCCGTGGCCGCCCGCGCGCTCGGTGACCTCGGCGACCCGACCGCGACCGCGCACCTGGCGGCGCTGCTCTCCGATCCGGTCCACCAGGTCGCGCACAACGCGGCGGTGTCACTGGTGCGGCTGGGCGAGTCCGGCCTCGCTGTGCTGCGCGGGGCCGCCGAGCACGACGGCGCGGCGGGTGGTCATGCCCGGGAGGCGCTGGCGCTGGACGAGCTGGACGCCGTACGGCTGGCCGAATCGGGGGTGGCCCCCCAGCCGGAAAGGACCGCCTGGTGACCACGCTGCTGCACGGCGCGGACATGTTCGTGCTCGGCTATTTCGTCCTGCTCAACACGGGTTACCTCGGGCTGGTGCTGCTGGGTTCGGCCGACCTCACCCGCCATGTCCGGCGGATCCCCTTCGCCGGGCTGACCGAGATGTACCGCAGCCCACTGACTCGCCCGGTCTCGGTGCTGCTGCCGGCGTACAACGAAGCCGCGGGGGTCATCGATTCGGTGCGGGCCATGCTTTCCCTGCGGTACCCCGAGTTCGAGGTCGTAATGATCGACGACGGGTCCACCGACGACACCTTCGCCCGGCTGCGCGAGGAGTTCGACCTCGTCGAGGTGCCCCGGGTGGTGCCGGACGAGGTGCCGACCCGTGGCACGGTCCGCTCGGTCCACGTGCCGCGGCTGCGGCGTGATCCGCTGGTGGTGGTGCGCAAGGAAAACGGCGGGAAGACGGACTCGCTCAACGTCGGGCTGAACCTGGCGCGGTATCCGCTGGTGTGCATGGTCGACGCGGACTGCGTCCTGGACCCGTACGCGCTGTTGTGGGCGGCGAAACCGTTCGCGGACGATCCCCTGCGGGTGGTGGCCACCGGGGGCGTGATCCGGGTGGCGAACGGCTGCACCGTGCTCGCCGGCCGGGTGGTCGACGTCCAGATGCCCGGGCGGTGGCTGCCGCGGATCCAGGTGGTGGAATACCTGCGCGCGTTCCTGCTCGGGCGCACCGGCTGGTCCCGCCTGGGCGGTCTGGTCATCATCTCCGGCGCGTTCGGGGTGTTCCGGCGCGACATGGTGATCCGGGTGGGCGGGTTGACCTACGACTGCGTCGGTGAGGACGCCGAACTCGTCGTGCGGCTCCACCGGCGGCTCCGCGAGGAACACGACCGCTACCGGGTGGTCTTCCTCGGTGAGCCGGTGGCCTGGAGCGAAGCCCCGGGAACGTTGCGGACGCTGGGCCGGCAGCGCAGCCGCTGGCAGCGCGGGCTCGCCGAAACGCTGGTGTTGCACCGCAAGATGATCGGCAACCCCCGCTATCGCCAGGTCGGGCTGATCACGCTGCCGTTCTACGTCGTGTTCGAACTACTCGGCCCGGTCGTCGAGCTCGCCGGTCTCGTGCTGATTCCGCTCGGCATCGTTTTCGGTGCCGTCGACCTGACCTTTCTCTGGCAGTTCCTCCTGCTCGCCTACGTCTACGCGACACTGGTCACCATCACGTCGCTCCTGGCGGAGGAACTCGCGCTGCACCGCTTCAACCGGCTCCGCGACATCGGCGTGGGGGTGATCGCGGCCGTCCTGGAGAACATCGGCTATCGGCAGTTCACCGCCTGGGCCCGCCTGCACGGGTTCTGGGCCGCGCTCCGCCGCGAGCCGACGCGCTGGGGTGAGATGCCCCGCACCGGTTTCGACCGGGCCCGCGGTTGAGTACCGGGTCAGCCGCCGGTCGCGCGGCGGGCGCGGGCGCGTCGTTTGCCCTCGTGCATGGCCTGCACCCGGGGCACCGGGATGGTGTGTCCCTCCTCGACGAGATTCGCGTTCAGTTCCCGCGGCTCGGGCATTTCCGCCGCCCACGGATCGGTTCCGCCGAGCAGCCCGGGCGCGGTGTGGACGGTGAAGTCCGCGGGGCGAATGTCATCGAGTTCCGCCCACCGTACGGGGAAGGACACCGGCGTGCCCGGGCGGACGCGCGGACTGTACGGCGCGATCAGGGTCGCCGAGCCGGACCGCGTCGGGTCGAGGAACACCCTGCCGCCACGGTCCTCCCGGATGAAGGCGGTCGTCGCGAGTGCCGGGTCGAGGCGCTCGGCACGCGCGGCGATCGCGCGGGTGGCCGCGGCCAGGTCCGCGGCCGCGGTGCCGTCCGCGACCGGGGCGAGGACGTGCAGTCCCTTGGCACCGCTGGTCTTGACGACACTGGGCAGCCCGGCTTCGCTCATGACCTGACGTACCAGCCGCGCCGCCTGGACGGCCGCGGAGAAGACGTCGCCCTCGGGCGGATCCAGGTCCAGGACGAGATGGACGGAGTGCGGTCCGGGGTCGACGCGGACCAACGACGGGTGGTACTCCACCGCGCGTTGGTTGGCGAACCACAGCAGGGTCCGGCGGTCGTCGCACAGCGCGTAGGAAACCTGACGTCGCGAACTCTCCGCCCACTGCGAGACCGTGCGCACCCAGGGTGGCGCGTACCGGGGAATGTTCTTCTGCATGAACGGTTTCTGGCCGCGCAGCACCCGGATCACCGACAGCGGCCGGCCGCGCAGTGCCGGCACGATCTTCTCCGACACGGCGTCGAGGTAGTCGACCAGATCGCGTTTGGTCGAGTCCGAGCCGTCGAACAACGGCTGGTCGAGATTGGTCAGCGAAACGCCGTCCCGAGTCACGCCCATGGCACGATTCTCCCGGTTTCGGCACGTCGCGCCAGATGACGCGGGTGCGCCCGCCAGGCGACGGTCGCACCATCGGGGCACGGAACCGGCGGCGGAGGTCCGTGCCGGGGCGAACCGCGGAAGTGCTGATGGCCCGTAGGCGCTCAACACTGTCCCAGCATGTCGGTCAGCGCGGCCTTTTCCGCCGTGGTGACCGTTAGCTGGTAGTAGCGCTTGACCTGGATCCAGTCTGTCGCATAGGTACACCAGTCCGACCGCAGCGGCAGGCGCCACTCGTCCGGGGCGCGGTCACCCTTGGCCTGGTTGACGTTGTCCGTGACCGCGAACAGCTGCGGGCGGGTCAGGTCGTTGGCCAGTTCGGTGCGCCGCTCGGTGGTCCAGGTCGAGGCACCGCTTTCCCACGCCTGCCCGAGCGGTACCAGGTGATCGATGTCCACATCGGATGGTTTCGTCCAGGTGGCGCCGTCGTAGGGGCTACGCCAGGTGCCGGAGACCGGGCTGCACTTCGCGTCGGTCCGGACGTCGCGCCCATCCCGCTCCAGCACCGTCTCCCGGGTGTCGCACTGACCGGAAATCGTTTCCCAGTGCGGGAACTTGTCCCGCGAATACCCGGCCATCGAGCCCCGCGCCCCGACCACGAGCTGATCGAGCTCGGTCCGGGCGGTCCCGGCGTCCGCCGTGCCGGTCGTCGACCCGGCGGGCACCTTCCCCACCTCCCCCTGCCAGACGATCACCACGGCGACGACGAGCACGACCACCAGCGGCAGCCAGATCTTCGGTTTCACCGTGGTATGACACCACGGCTCACCGTTTCGGCACGGGAACCCGGGCGAGGTCCTCGGCGACCACGATCTCGCCGTCGAACTTCTCGCCCGCCTCCTCGCGGAAACGCTCGAGATCGTCGTAGCGCTGGGAAAAGTGCGTGAGCACCAGCTTGCGAACCCGGGACTCGGCCGCGACCTGGCCGGCCTGTGCCGCGGTGAGATGCCCGTAGCGTGCGGCCAGCGCGGACTCTGTGGACAGGAAGGTCGATTCGATCACCAGCAGATCGGCGTTCTCGGCCAGCGCATAAACGCCGTCACAGAGCCGGGTGTCCATGACGAACGCGAACCGCTGTCCGTCGCGGTGGACGCTGACCTGCCGCACCGAGACCGACCGCGGGCCGACCCGCAGCGAGCCTTCCCGTTGCAGCCTGCCGATCTCGGGTCCGGTGATGCCGAACCGGGCCAGCAGCTCCGGCAGCATCCGCCGCCCGGCGGGCTCGACGAGCTGGTACCCGAAGGACTCGACGGGATGGTCGAGGCGCTTGACGTTCAGCTCGCCGAACGATCCGCGCGCGATCGTGCCCTCGCGCTGGATCGGCTCCTCGATCAGCCTCGCGACCTCGTGGAACAGGCTCGCGTAGCGCAACCTCTCGAAGAACACGCGCCCGGACGCCGGGTAGTGGGCGTACACCGGATGCGTCACAGCGTCCAAGGACAACCGCTGCACGATGCCCGGCACGCCGAGGCAGTGGTCACCGTGGAAGTGTGTCAGGCACAGGCGGCTGATGGCGCTCGCGGGAACCCCGGCGAACTGCAGCTGTCGCTGGGTTCCCTCGCCCGGGTCGAACAGCAGCCCCAGGTCGTCCCAGCGCAGTAGGTAGCCGTTGTGGTTACGGTTCCGGGTAGGTACCTGGCTCCCGGTCCCCAGCACGACCAACTCTCGGACGGACACGTCAAGACCCTAGTCGCCGGCGCACCGCGCACCCACGAACGGAGACGTTCACAAAGAAAATCGGGACGCGTGTCGATCCGGGCGGCGGCCGTTCGACGTGGGGGTGAAGGCACAACACGAGCGAAGGAGCACTGCGATGCGATTCCTGGTTCAGGTTCGGGCGACCGCCGACAGCGAGGCCGGGGTAGTGCCGAGCGAGGAGCTGCTCACCGAGATGAGCAAGTACAACGAGGAGCTCGCCAAGGCGGGCGTGATGCTCGCCGGAGAAGGACTGCTGCCCAGCTCGAAGGGCGCCCGCGTGCACTTCTCCGGCAGGGACACCACGGTCGTCGACGGGCCGTTCGCGGAGACGAAGGAACTCATCGCCGGATACTGGGTGTTCGAGGTGAAGTCGCTGGAGGAGGCCGTCGAATGGGTCCGCCGGGTGCCCAACCCGGACGGCTCCCTCGGTGTCATCGAGATCCGCCAGGTCGCCGAGGCCGACGACTTCGGCGAGGAGTTCACGCCCGAGCTGCGCGAGCAGGAGGAACGGCTGCGGCAGCGGCTGGCGGAAAACCGCTGACGAGAGCCGCGATTTGCCCGATCGACCCGAAGCTGGTGTGCTCGGTGGCTGTGGCGGCCACCGAGACCCACCGGGCGATCGACGCGGTCTGGCGGATCGAGTCGGCGAAGATCATCGCGGCGCTCACGCGGATCGTGCGCGATCTCGGGCTGGCCGAGGAACTCGCGCAGGACGCCCTGGTCGCGGCGCTGGAACAGTGGCCGGACACGGGGGTGCCGGACAACCCCGGCGCCTGGCTGATGGCGGTCGCGAAACGGCGGGCGGTCGACGTCATCCGCCGGGCCAGGCTGCTCGAACGCAAACAGGAGGAGCTGGGCGCCGATCCGCCGCGCCCGCGGGAGGAGCCGGAACCGGACGACGTGGGCGACGACCTGCTTCGCCTGATGTTCACGGCATGCCACCCGGCGTTGTCCACCGAGGCCAGGGTCGCGCTCACGCTCCGCCTGCTCGGCGGCCTGACCACCGCGGAGATCGCGCGGGCCTTCCTCGTCCCGGAGTCCACCGTGGCGCAGCGCATCGTCCGCGCCAAGCGCACGCTGGCCCGGGACAAGGTCCCGTTCGAGGTGCCCAGCGGTGACGAGCTCGCGCCGCGCCTGGCTTCAGTGCTCGAAGTCGTCTACCTGATCTTCAACGAGGGGTATTCGGCGACGGCCGGCGAAGACTGGATGCGGCCCGCGCTGTGCGCGGACGCGCTCCGGCTCGGCCGGATCCTCTGCGGGCTCGCGCCGAAGGAACCGGAGGTGCACGGGCTGGTGGCGCTCATGGAACTCCAGGCGTCCCGGGCGCGGGCACGCACCGACCGGTCCGGGACACCGATCCTGTTGATGGACCAGAACCGCGGCCGGTGGGACCGATTGCTGATCCAGCGTGGGCTCGCGGCGCTGCGCCGCGCCGAGGAGCTCGGCGGGCTGGGCGGCCCGTACACGGTGCAGGCGGCGATCGCGGCCTGCCATGCCCGCGCGGTGACGCCGGAACAGACGGACTGGGTACGAATCGCCGCACTCTACGAGCTGCTGGCGGCGCTCACTCCGTCACCGGTCGTGGAGCTGAACCGCGCGGTCGCGCTGTCGATGGCCTTCGGGGCCGGCGCCGGGCTCGACCTGGTCGACGAGCTGGCCGCCGAGCCGTCGCTGGCGAACTATCACCTGCTGCCCAGCGTGCGGGGTGACCTGCTCGCCCGCCTCGGCCGCGACGAGGAGGCAAGGACCGAGTTCGAACGCGCCGCCGGGCTCACCCGGAACGCCCGCGAACGCGCCGTGCTCCTGGGTCGCGCCGCGAGCTGTGCGGCCCACCACGCGGTCGAGCCCCGAGGCGAGCAAGCCGAGGACGACTCGGGCTGAGCGCACCACCGACTCGACGATCGCGACCGGTCAGCTCTGGATCGGCTTGTCGAGCAGCGCCGTCGGTCGATCGGGCTCCGGGGCGGGCGCCCTGGTCCGCCGGTCGCGGAAGACCCAGCCACCGACCACACCGGCGACGAACCCGAACAGGTGCGCCTGCCAGCCGATCCCCTCGCCGGCCGGGATCAGCGACGAGAACTGGTAGGCGAAACACAGCGCCATGACCAGGCCGATCACGAAGTCGATCGGCCGCCGGTCGAACAACCCGCGCACGAGGATGTACCCGAAATACCCGAACACCACACCGCTGGCGCCCGCCCCGACCGTGTTCGCGCCCGCCGTGAACCACGCGCCGAGCCCGCTGGCGATGACCACCAAGGCGGTCACCCCGAAGAACCGGCGGACACCGCGATAGGCGGCGAGGAACCCGAAAATGAACAGGGGCCCGGAATTACCCTCGATATGCGACCAGCTGAAGTGCAGGAAAGGCGCGCTGAAGATCTCGGGCAGCGAAGCGAGATCGCGGGCGCGGATGCCGAAGTCGTAGCTGAGCCGGTAGCCGTCGGCCCAGTTGATGATCTGCACGAGCCAGACCAGCGCGAGAAAGCCGACCATCACCCACAGTGCCTTGCGGGCCTCGGCGAGCAGCGCCTCGGCCTCGCTGCCCCGAGGCAGTTCTCCCATGCGGGCCAGCGTAACGGACTTTCCGGGCTTCGCATTCCGTCGTGAACTCTCACCCTTTCGAGACGCCTTTTCGGGGCAGCGGCGGAGGGGCAGGTGGCCCAATGCGGTGAGTCCGGCATGGAGTCCGGCATCGGGTGCGCCATTGGGTCCGGCGTCAGTCGACGGTGGTTTCCTCCGGGGTGGAGCGGGCGAGGGAGGCCAGCACGTCGAGGCTGTGCGCGAGGACCGGCAGTTCAGGCGCCCCCAGCGCCAGGCGCACGGCGTTCGGCGCGACACCGGAGCCGACCGCGAAGGAGGCGGCGGGCGTCACCGCGATCCCCCGCCGGGCGGCGGCCGCGACGAAGGTCTCCGCCCGCCACGGCGTGGGCAGCTCCCACCAGCAGTGATAGGAGCGGGGGTCGGCGCGCACGGCGAACCCCGTGAGCCGCTCGGCGACCAGCCGCTGGCGGGCCCGGGCGTCCTCCCGTTTGGCCGTCTCGATCGCGGTGACCGTGCCCTCGGCCATCAGCCGGGTGGCCGCATCGAGCGGGAAACGCGCCGGGGCCCAGCCACCCGAGCGGATGGTCGAGGCGATCCGCTCGGTCAGTTCGCGCGGTGCGACGACGAAGCCGAGCGTGAGGCCGGGGCTGAGGCGTTTGGACAGGCTGTCCAGTACGACGGTCCGCGACGAATCGAGCGGCGCGAGATCCTCGCGCAGGAAACCGTTGATTCCGTCGTCGATCGCGTGAAGTTCGCGCTCCGCAAGGACTTCCGCGATCTCCGCCCGCCTCCGGTCCGGCATGGTGGTGCCCAGCGGGTTGTGCAGCGTCGGCTGCAGGTAGACCGCCCGTAGCCGGGGTGCGGACGACAACGCGGCCGGGATGATGCCGTCATCGTCCATCGCGATCGGGACGAGCGTGACACCGAGCCGGGCCGCGATTCCCTTCACCACGGGGTAGGTAAGCGCTTCCACACCGAGGCGGTGCCCGGCGGGCACGAGCGCCGCGACGGTGGCGGCGATCGCCTGCCGTCCGCTGCCGGTGAACAGCAGACCGTCCGGGTCGGGCGTCCAGCCACCACGGGAAAGCTGTTTCGCGCCGGCGTCCCGCGCCGCGGCGGTGCCCTCGACGCCGATCGGCCGCAACGAGGAGGTCAGCGCCTCCGGCCGCAGCATGGCCGCCAGCTCCCGGGCCATCAGGCCGCCCTGGTCCGGCAGTACCGGAAAGTTGAGTTCGAGGTCCACGATCGACCGGCCGGATTCCGGCTGGGCAGAAGGCACGAAGGTGCCCCTTCCCGGTTCTCCCACGGCGAGCCCGCGGCGGATCAGTTCGCGGTAGACCCGGGAGGCGGTCGAGTTCGCGATCCCCCGTTCACGGGCGAAGGCGCGTTGCGTGGCCAGGCGGTCACCGGGGTGGAACCGGCCCGCGGCGATCTCGGCCGCCAGACTGTCCGCGATGGCCCGATAATCCGCCATGGTGCCTCCGATTGCTCCGAGAGCATTGTGCTGACGCAGGTAATCAAAACGATGACACCAGGATCGCGCATTGGAGGGAAATCGTCTACCCGCGCCGAAGGCCCGCTTCGCCGGCTGGTGAGCACCCCCGAAATCGCACCGAGATGACGACGATGATTGCTCCGAGTCGGCGGCCGCTCATGTCCCGCCGCAAGACCACGCCCGGAAGCCGGGCTTGACCGTTACCCCCGGTCACAGTTGACTGCCAGACGTGCGAACCGTGATCTCCCCGGACGTCCGCCTCGCGGTGTACGAGCAGGGCCTGCCCGGGGCTCCGACCGTGCTGCTCGTGCACGGCTATCCCGACACTCACGAGGTCTGGGACGAAGTGGCCGCGCACCTCGCCGCCCGGTTCCGCGTGGTCCGCTACGACGTGCGCGGTGCCGGTGCGTCGAGCGCCCCGCGCGGCACCACCGCCTACCGGCTGGAACGGCTCAAGGACGACCTGTTCGCGGTGATCGACGCGGTCAGTCCGGGCGAGCCGGTGCACCTCGTCGGGCACGACTGGGGTTCGATCCAGGCCTGGGAGGCGGTCACCGAGCCCGGCGCGGCGCGGCGGATCGCCTCCTTCACGTCGATCTCCGGCCCCTGCCTCGACCATATGGCCTACTGGTCGCGGGAAAACCGGGTCCGCCCGGTGCTGCTGAAGCAGGCCCTGCGTTCCTGGTACACCCTGGCGTTCCAGGTGCCGGTGCTGCCCGAACTGCTGTGGCGGGCGCTGGCCCGGCGGTGGCCCGCCTACCTCCGCCGGGTCGAGGGCGTGCGGCGAACCGGCTATCCCGCGCGGAACGTGGCCAGGGACGCGGTGCGCGGGCTTTCCTTGTACCGGGCGAACTTCCGGCGACGGCTGCGCGCGCCCCGGCAGCGCCGGACCGAGATCCCGGTGCAGGTCATCAGCCCCATGCGCGACCGGTATGTGACACCGGCGACCAGCGACGGTCCGCGGCGCTGGGTTCCCCGGCTGTGGCACCGCCGCCTGTTCGCGGGACACTGGGCGGCCCTGCTGGACGACGGCGCTCAGGTCGCGCGCATGGTGACCGAACTGGCCGACTTCGCCGAGGGGAAACCCGAGTCGCCGGCGCTGGCCCGCGCGCGGGGCAAGGCCGGCCCGCTCGTCGTGATCACCGGTGGCGCGAGCGGGATCGGCCGCGCCACCGCGCTCGCCTATGCGCGGGCGGGCGCGGAAGTGGTCGTCTGTGATCTCGATCCCGGTCCCGGCCCCAACTCCTACCGCGTCGACGTCTCCGACGAAGCGGCGATGGCGGAGTTCGCCGCGGAAGTCGTGGCGAGGCACGGGGTTCCGGACGTGCTCGTCAACAACGCGGGTATCGGGCACGCCGGTTCGTTCCTCGCCACCACGACCGACGAATGGCGGCGCGTGCTGGACGTCAACCTGTGGGGCGTGATCCACGGCTGCCGCCTGTTCGGCACGCTGATGGCTCAGCGCGGCGAAGGCGGCCACATCGTCAATGTGGCTTCCGCCGCCGCCTACTTCCCGGCCAGGTCGCTGGCCGCCTACGCGACCAGCAAGGCGGCCGTGCTGATGCTGTCGGACTGCCTGCGGGCCGAGGTCGGGTCGCGCGGGGTCGTGGTGTCCACGATCTGCCCCGGCCTCGTCGACACCGGAATCACCCGGACGACCACCTTCTCCGGGCTCAGCGCGGCGGAACAGGAAGCCAGCAGGGCACGGGTGTCGAAGCTGTACCACCGGCGCGGCTTCCCGCCCGAACGCGTGGCGCGGGAGATCCTGCGCACGGTGGCCGAGGGCACGGCCGCCCCGGCGACCGTGCCGGTGACCGTCGAGGCGAAAGCCGCGCTCGCGCTTTCCCGGCTTTCGCCCGCCGCCCTACGCGCCGCGGTCCGCGCCTTTTAGGTGTTCGAAGATTTTCCGGCCCAGTCGCCCGAGTTCCATGAACTCCTGCTCGTCCAGCGCGGCGAGCACGCTCTCCCGGATCGCGGTGAAGTACCCCGGCGAGACGCGGTCGAGAAACTCGGCGCCTTCGTCGGTCAGTACCGCATACAGCCCACGGCGATCGGTCGGGTGTTGCTCGCGTCGCACCAGGCCCAGCCCGGCGAGCCGGGTGACCCGATAGTTCAGCCGGCTCCCCGGGGAGAACAGGCTCGCCGCGAGCTCGCCCATTCGCATCCGCTGCGCGGGGGCGGCACCGAGCCGGGCGAGGATCTCGTATTCGGCGTGTGACACACCGGCGCGCTCGTGCAGGTAACGCTCCAAGGCACGTTCGACGAGCGTATGGGCATTGAGAAAACCGGCCCACGCGCGGAGCTGTTCACCCGACAACCACAAATGCTCTGACATCACCCGAAAGAGTATCGGTTCGCGATTCTCGGCGAAAAACTGGTCACCCCTGGAAAGTATTGTCCCCGAAAGGTTTCGATTCCCGGGCCGCCAACCAGCCGCAATGTACCGCCAAGTGGTCTAGTCCGGTAATATTCTATCTATTATGGACGGTCAGGTACCCCCGCCCCGGGCCCATCCTCGGCCAACCGGGGCAGGCCTGGGAGCGCACCCGAACCGACGTCCGGACAAGCCCGCGCAACATCGTCCGACCGGTCCGAACTGCGCGTTTTTCCCAGCCGATCACGACGTGGGCGAGCCGGCCGACCCATCGGTGGGCCGGCTGCCGGCCGTCCGTTGGCCGCCCGGAATGGCATTCGGCGAACATATCGCCGGCCGGCCCCACGGACGCGCCCCGGACGCCGCCGACCCCCGCGGATCACCCCCGGAAATATCAATTCTGAAATTTCGGTGCACCCCTGGTCGAAACCGCGCGGACCCCGGCGCCACCATGTCACACGTTCGGCGCATGCGTTGCTCAAGGCGTCTTCAGCCGCGGGGAACGGGGAAGTAAACCCACACCGCGCGCATTTCGCCGGCCACCCGGGAACCGGTGGGCTTCGCGACCCGGGCACCAGCCGCCCGCATGGTGAGAAGTTCGCGCGCCCCCAGCCGTTTCCGGTGGTAACAGCCGTCCGCTGTGGACCGCCGCCGGCGGCCCCGGCCCGGCAGGCTGCGGCCTCCGGGGCAGCCGGCGCACCTAGGATGCCCCCATGGAACGAATTCACGGGGGCAAGGTCCGCGACCTCTACCGGGACGGCGACGACATCCTGCTGGTGGCCTCGGACCGCATCTCGGTCTACGACGTGGTGTTGCCCACACCGATTCCGGACAAGGGCGCGCTGCTGACCCGGCTTTCCCTGTGGTGGTTCGAGCACTTCGGCGAACTCGTGCCCAATCACGTCATCTCCGCCACCGAGGTGCCCGCCGAGTTCGCGGGCCGCGCCATCCGGTGCAAGCCGCTGAAGATGGTGCAGGTCGAGTGCATCGCCCGGGGTTACCTCGCCGGCCTCGGGCTGCAGGAGTACCGCAAGCAGGGGACGGTGTCCGGGGTCCCGCTGCCGCCCGGCCTCGAAGAGGGCAGCAGGCTGCCGGAACCGATCTTCACGCCCACCACGAAGGCCGCCGAAGGGCACGACGAGTTCATGACCTTCGACGACGTCGTGCGGCAGGAAGGCCGGGAAACCGCCGAGCGGCTGCGCGAACTGACCCTGGAGGTCTACCGCAAGGGCGCCGAACACGCCGCCACGCGGGGAATCATCGTGGCCGACACCAAGCTGGAGTTCGGTTGGGACGCTTCGGGAGTGCTCACGCTCGGCGACGAGGTGCTCACGTCCGACTCGTCGCGGTTCTGGCCCGCCGACGAGTGGGAGCCCGGCAGGCCGCAGTACGCCTTCGACAAGCAGCTCGTGCGCGACTGGGCCACCGGGACCGGCTGGGACCGGACACCGCCGGGCCCGGAGGTGCCCGCGGACGTCGTCGAAACGACCCGGCGCCGTTACACCGAGGTCTACGAGCGCATCACCGCGAACACCTGGCGCTGACCGCTCCCGCACGTAACGGCGAACGCCGGCGCGCGGCCACCCGGAAACCCCGGGAAACCGGGGAACCGGGCTGGTCGCGCACCGGCCGAGACCGCCGGGTCACCAGTGTGCGTCGATGACCCTGCCGTCCGGATACCACTGGATGTAGCCGTTCTGGAAGTTGTTGCGACGGCCGCCGTCGTAGGAGAACTCACCCGAAGTCGGATAACCCAGGTAGGAGCGCTCCCAGCCCAGCGCGGCCCACCGGTCGCGGATCGCGCCGTAGATCTCCTGCGCCCCTGTCGAGGGTGACCAGTAGATCGAAGCGGCGTTGCTGAAGTGGTTGTAGCGCCCCACACCGTCGGGAGTCGCCAGCTCGTCCGTGATCGGATATCCCAACCCGGTCTCCCAGCCCAGCGAAGCCCACTTGTCCCGGATCGCGCCCTGGATCGCCGCCACTCCCGTCGACGGCGACCAGTAGATCGACGCACCGTCGGCCCGCGAGAAATGGTTGTACCGGCCCACGCCGTCCGGCGTGGTGTTCTCGTCGGTGATCGGGTAGCCGAGGCCGGTCTCCCAGCCCAGCGAGGCCCACTTGTCCCGGATCGCGCCCTGGATCGCCCACGCGCCGGTGGACGGCGACCAGTAGATCGACGCACCGTCAGCGCGCGAGAAATGGTTGTACCGGCCGACACCGTCCGGCGTCGGCAACTCGTCCGTGATCGGGTAACCGAGCCCGCTCGACGGGCCGCCGAGCGCCTTGTAGTGCGCGAGGATGTCGCCGATGACAGCGTGCGCACCGGTCGCCGCGGACCAGTAGATCGTGCCGCCGCGGAAGTCCTGCGCCTTGCCGCCGTCGGCGGTCAGGTATTCCGGTGACACCGGATCGCTCAGGTACGAACCGCGCGCACCGCCGAGCTCGTTGTAGTAGTCCGTGATCGGGTCGGTGTTCCCGTTCAGCGTCACGGTTTGCGCCGCGTTGCCGTCGTCGCCGGTGACCTCGTACACCGCGGTCGCCGGGTAGGCGTCGGCCGGAGTGAAGGTGACGGGCTGCTGCAACGAGTCTCCCGGCGCGATCACCTGTCCCTCGGCGAGCGGGTCGCTGGTCGAGAACACCCCGGCCGGCGCCTTCGCCTTGGTGATGGTCAACGGCACGGTTCCGGTGTTGGCCACGGTGAAGTTCAAGGTCACCGACTGACCGGGCAGCACGGTGTGGAAGTCCAGCACCGGCGGGTCGAGCGTCAACTGGGGCTGCCCGCTGAGCGCGGTTCCGCTCAACGACACCGAAACCGAACCTTGATCACTGGTCACGGCCAGCTGTGCGCTCTGGCTCACACCGGTGTCCGAGCCGTCGACGGGCGTGTAGGTGACCGGAATCGTCACCGAAGCGCCCGC
This sequence comes from Amycolatopsis sp., assembly GCA_035685725.1. Classification (GTDB taxonomy): domain Bacteria; phylum Actinomycetota; class Actinomycetes; order Mycobacteriales; family Pseudonocardiaceae; genus Amycolatopsis_E. The sequence continues at coordinate 18,619 of DASSAD010000064.1, forward strand.
TTGGATCACGGTCCCCGTGGACGGCAGGTTCGCCGCGCTGAACGCCCCGGTCGGCGCCGTCAGGCCGGTGATGGTTTCGGCGGTCGTGCCGGTGTTGACGATGTCGACGCCGAGTTCCTTCGCCGCGCCCGTGCGCACCTGCCCGAAGTCGAGCGCCGCCGGGGTGGCACCGAGCCCGGGCTCGGTGCCCTGGCCGTGCAGGTCGAGTGCCGCCGTGCCGGCGTCGGTGGTGAAGGTGAGGGTGCCGGTGTCACCGCCCCAGGTCTCGGGGGTGTAGGTCACCGGCACCGCCAGCGTCTGCCCCTTGGTCATGGTCACCGGCGCGGAAAGCGTCGCACCGAACGGCGCCGCCGCGGACACGCCGGTCACGGTCTGGTCCTGGTTCGCGGTGACCGTGACCGTCCCGGTCGCCGTGCTGCCGACGGCGGCCGATCCGAAGTCGTACGGTTGCGTGGTCAGCACCGCGGTCGTCGGCCTGCCGAAGGCGAGCACCCTGCCGTCGCGCGTGCCGACGTAGACCCGCCCGCCATCGGTCGCGGGCACGGCGAACTTGACCGCGGTACCGATGGGCGCCGAATACCGCAACTTGAGCACTCCGTTGACCGGCACCGGGTCATACGCGCGCAACTGCGCGTTCTCGCCGGTCGGCCCGGTGGAGTACACCACCCAGACCAGCGCCGAACCCGAGGTGCTGCCGGAGGAGGTGACCACGGGCGAGCCCGAGGTGTAACCGAAGTCGTCGGTGGTCGTGCCGACCGAGGTGAGCGAAGGCCCCTGGGACGAGTACTTGAGCGCCCGCAGGGGACCGTTGTTACCCACGACGTAGACGTAACCGCCGTCGCCGCCCCAGAATCCCGGCCGTCCCCAGACGCCCTGGAACGGTCCGGTCATGCCGACGACGTCGTCGCCGCCACCCGCACCCTGGCCGGCCCCGCCAAGGTGATCGGCGTCGAGCAGGTAGATCCGGCCGTCCTTGCCCACCTCCACGACCAGCCGCGGGTGCGCCGCGGTGCCGAAGGAAGCGGGCAGCGCCATCGGGCCGCCGGAACCGATGTCGGCGTCGTCCTGGTTCAGCTTCGTGTTGTCGTGCGGGCTGAAGAAGCTTTGCGCGCTCAGCGAACCGTCAGCCTCGACCGCCAGCCGGACGACGGATTCGCCGAGCGTCGAGGGCGGGCTGTCGCCCGGTCCCGGTGCCGGGGCGACGCCGTTGCCGGTCGCGAAGATGATCCGGCCGGGCCCGTCGGAGACCAGGCCGGAGCCCGCCTGCCAGATCCCGCCTTCGTCGGAGGCTCCGGCCTCCGTCGACCACATCGTGGTCTGCTTCCCGGTACTCGCGTTGACGCCGACGACGTAACCGACGTACGGCGTGTAGTCACAGTGGCTGGCGAAGCCGGCGTAGATCACACCGTCGAGCAGAAGCAGTCCGGGTCGCTGCATCGCCGTCATCGGGTTGAAGGCCACGGCGGGGTTGTTCGCCGGGGATCCCTTGATGGTGGCGGGAAAACCGGCCCGTTCGGCGCCGGTCGCCGCGTCCAGCGCGTGCAGATACCAGTGCGGGTGCTGGGCATCCGGGCCGTCGTCGACCTTCGCGGTCAGGTAGACGGTGCCGGTCGAGGGGTCGTAGACCGGCGTCGAGGTGACACCGATCGTCGGGGTCAGGTCGCCGCAGTTGACGGTGGACACCGGCCAGGCGGGACCGAAGTCGACGTGCCACTTCTGGGCGCCGGTCACCGGGTCCAGGCCGTAGACCTGGTTGTTTTCCGTGGCCGTCACGACAACGCCGCCCGCGACCACCGGCTGGGCGTAGACCTGTCCGTCCACACTGGCGGAGAACAACTGGCCGAAGTCGGTCGCGCCGACCTGTGCGGGCCCCAACTCGGACTCGTTCTCGTCCCAGCCGGTACGAAGCGTGTTGTAGGCCGACGTGGTGTCGTCGGCGTAGGCGGGCGCGACGAACGCGGCGAGCGCGCCCACCACGGCAAGAAGAACAAGACGAACCCCAGTACGAGATCTCACGCGCTGGTCTTCGCTTGATCATCCGTTCGCGTTACGGGTGCTCCGCACCAAAGGGCGCATCGACCTCCATTCGGTCACAACGCGCACCAGCCCGAGTCGGCACTCCCGGTGACCGGGATTCGTGGTGCGCGCGGCGGGACCGGCTCGCGCGCTTCGACCGCGATCCGCGTGGCACCGGGCAATTACGCATAGAAGCCGAAGCCGCACCGTCCGTCAAGAGAACCGATTCCGGCAGGGGAACGGATTGCGAAAAACCGGGGCCCATTTGTTGCGAGAACGTGACGTGCTCCGTGGTTAGGCGAGTCGGCCGACGAGCCCCGGGCCCGGAGATCCCCGACGCGATAATTGCTATGAGCTATTCTTCGCGACAATCCGTGATTTTTCCCACCCCGGGCACACGTCACGTTCTCTGCTGCGATACAAAGTCACCCGAGTGCACCCTCCCCCGTTCGAAAGGTATGTCCGGTGAACGACGAGGTGTCGGTGACCGAGCTGGACCGCGAGCGGTGGGCGGAGTCCCCGTACGCGGAAAGATCCCGTTTCCGGGTCGTCATGGTCATGCTGGCCGTGGTCCTCGGTTGCGGGCTGGCGGCGCTACTGGTCCATATCGGATCCGAACAACAGCGGGCCGACGGCCCCAACTCCGCGGTGTTCAACCTGCCACACGGGCCGACCGGCGGACTGGCCGGCGGCGGCGTGCCGGCCAGCGATTACCCGACCGAAGTCACCGGAACCAGCACCCGCATCACCGTCACCAACGAAGCGCCGCCGACCGGGTCCACCGGATTTCCGTGGACGCACCATCGGAAGCCCAGCACGATCACCGTGACCCAGGCCCCGTCGCAGCCACGCACGACCGACAGCGCGGCGCCACCACCACCGCCCACCTCCGGCGGCAACGGCGGCGCGCCCGTCCCGCCGACGAGTTCGCCCGTCCCGCCGTCCAGCAGCACATCGCCGCCACCGCCCTGCATTCTCGGAATTCTTCTCTGTTGAACGGCGTCCGCCGGGAAAACCGGTCAGGTTTCGTGGAAGAAGCCGAATTCCGGCGGAAGATCATCCGGACCGGGATCGCCGAAGCGCAGCGAAACCTCGGCCGCGAGCGTCTGTGCCAGGGACAGGCATGCCGTGAGCGAGCGCGATGCCCCGACGCCACCGGTCTCGGCGAACAAAACGGCCTCGGCCCCGGCGGCCAGCGGCGAGGCGGGATGGTCGGTCAGCGTGATCACGGACAACCCGTGATCACGGGCGTAAGCCGCGGTCCGCACGGTTTCCGCCGCATAGTGCCGCACGGACACCGCGAACAGTGCGTCCCCCGCGGCGAAGTGCCGCACCTGGTCCGCGACCGGCTGCTCCAGCCGATGGACGCCCGTCCGCACCCGGCCCAGTCGCCGGCACAGCAGATCGGCCACCGCGGCGCAGTCCCGCAGACCGACGACGTGGACGCGCGGCGCTTGGGCCAGCAGCGCCACCGCACGCGACCAGGACGCCGCCGCCAGGCCGCGGAAGGTGCGTGACAGGTTGGTCCGCTCCTGTTCGAGTACGGCCGCCAGCAGGCCGCCCGGCGCCTCGTGGTCGTCTTCCGGGCGCCGGGCGGCGTGCGCCCGCTCGGCCAGCCACGCCCGGCACAGCTCCATGATCGCGGGATATCCCGGCAGCCCCAGGGAATTCGCGAACCGCGCCACCGAGGATTCGTGGACCTCGGTCAACCTGGCGGCCTGGGCGATGCCGCGGAACGCGGTGCCCGCCGGATCGGCCAGCAGCAGATGCGCGATCCGCAACTGACCGCCGGTCAGGTTGGGCAGCCGGTCCCGGAGCAGCTCCGCGAGCTCGGAGTAACTGCCGGGCGCGCTCACCGCAGGTCGACCACCGTCACCCCGGCCCTCGCCGAGACGGGCTCGTCCAGCTCCATCAGTGCCGCCGCCGCGTCGTCGAGACCGATGCGTCGCCCGATCAAGCGCGTGAGGTCCATCCCGGACCGGGCCACGAAATCCAGCATCCCGGGATACTCGTGGGCCTGGATCCCGTGGCTGCCCACGATTTTCAGCTCGTCGGCGATCACCCGGTGCATCGGGATCGGCGGGGCGCCCTGCTCGGGCGGCATCAGCCCGACCTGCACATGTGTCCCCTTCTTACGCAGGCTCGCCACTGACGCCGCGCAGGTCCCAGGTTGCCCGACGCAGTCGAGGGACAGCTGCGCGCCGCCGCCGGTCACCTCACGCACCGCGGCCGCCGTGTCCCCACCGCCGATCGTCGCTTCGGCACCGAGCTGCTTCGCGAGCGCGAGTGCTTCGGGCGAGAGATCCACCGCCACCACCCGGGCGCCCGCCGCGACCGCGATGATCACCGCGGAGAGCCCGGCTCCGCCACAGCCGTGCACGGCGACCCACTGGCCCGCCGACAGCCCGCCTTGCCGCAGGACGGCACGGTAGGCGGTGCCGAACCGGCAGCCCAGCGCCGCCGCGGTCGCCGGATCGAGCGCGTCCGGCAGCCGGACCAGGTTGACGTCGGCGTGGTCGAGTGCGACCAGCTCGGCGAAGGAACCCCAGCCGGTGAAACCGGGCTGGGACTGGTGGTCACAGATCTGCTGGTCACCCGCTGCGCACTGCGGGCAGGTGCCACAAGCGCAGACGAAGGGCACCGTGACCCGGTCTCCGGGGCGCCAGCGGCGGACCCGTTCCCCGATCGCCGCGACGCGTCCGGCCAGCTCGTGCCCCGGCACGTGCGGCAACCTCACGTCGGGATCGTGCCCGCGCCACGCGTGCCAGTCACTGCGACAGACACCGGTCGCCTCGACCGCGACCACTACCCCATCCGGTGTAGGCGCGGGATCTTCGACAACACGGACGGCGGGATCCTCACCGAACTTCTCGAACACGACGGCACGCACCGCCCCACGATACGTGCCCGCGGCCGATCAGCTACCCCGCAAAAGTTCGACGACCGGGGCGAACTGCGCCGAATAGCCGCTGTTGACCGTGAGGTAGGAAACACCGAACTCCTCGCGCCGGCGCAACAGCGTGTCCGCCGCCTCTCGCGCGGTTCCCGGCAGCACGCTCACCGCGCCGCCCGCGACGAGCTCGGCGACGCTGACACCGGTGAACCGTTCCAGCCACGGCGCGGGCTCGTCGCCCACCGCGAGCAGGTTCATCGCCAGCTCGACATCTCGCCCCTCCGCGGCCGGCCAAAAACTGTCCACAATGGACTTCAACTCGGCTTCGGTGGTCCGCGGCATGGCGGCCAGGGTCACGGTTTCGGCCTCCCGCGCGGCGAAGGAAAGCATGCGCGGCCCGCCCGCGGCGAGCAGCAGGGGCGGCCGGTCGGACTGCTGCTTGAGGAACGCGACGGTCTCGGTGAGGTGTTCGAAGCGTTCGCGCGCCGTGCCGAACCGGCCACCCAGCCGTTCGACCGTGCGGGCGGCTTCCGGCCGGCCCGTGCCGAGGCCGAGTTCGAACCGGCCACCCGTGACGGTGTGCAACGAACGTGCCTGCCAGTCGAGCAATCGCCGGTCGCGGAACATGTCCACGGCGACGAAGGTGCCGACCCGCAGCGTGGGTGCGGCCGCGGCCGCGGCGGCCAGCGTGGTGAAGGGATCGAGGTCGTATTGCGGGTCCGGCGAAAGAAGCGTCTCGTACCCGAGATCCTCGGCGCGGCGCGCGAGCGCGGACCACGCGCCGAGGTCGGACGCCAGACCGGCGACTATGCCAAAACGGAACGGTTTCATGCCCCGATCATCGCCGCGCACGGCGCGCCGGACATCCGTCCCGTTACGTCAAGCCGGACTACGCCCGTCAGAGTACGGCGACGCTCAGCGCCTGCGCGATTTCCTTGCCCAGCGCGTGGGTGGCCACCTCCGGCGGCGACCCGACCTTGACCACGAGCGGGCCGCCGAAGGGCTGCCGCTCGACGACCTCGATCCGCTCCCCGAGCCCGATCGCGCGCTCGGACAGATACCGCAGCAGGCTCGGATCGGTGTCCCAGACGCGCACGATCTGCCCGACCGCGCCGGGCTCCAGCTCGTCGAGCAACCGGGTGGACAGTTCCTCGACGCTGCCGTCGGCGGCGGGGATCGGGTCGCCGTGCGGGTCGCGCACCGGGTTGCCGAGCTTGGCCGAGATCCGCTCGACCAGCCGGTCGGACACCGCGTGTTCGAGCGAGTCGGCCTCCGCGTGCACCTCGTCCCAGGTGTAGCCCAGTTCCTGGACGAGGTAGGTCTCGATGAGCCGGTGGCGACGCAGGACACCGCGGGCGAGCAGCCGGCCGGCCGGGGTCAGCGCGATCCCCCGATACGGGACGTGCTCCACCAGACCCTGCTGGGACAGCTTGGTGACCATGCCCGACGCCGAGGACGGGCTGACCTCCAGGCGGGCGGCCAGTGTGGTGTTGGTGACCGCCTCACCGCGTTCCACCAGGCCATAGATGACCCGGATGTAGTCCTCGATCGACGAGGACGACCGGCGGTTGGCGCTCTCAGGCATGGTAGTTACTTTACGTCTCCGGGTTGACCTTCGGTGACCAACGGTAGCGGATCCAGCCGGGAACGGGTTCGGCACCGAGCCGGCGGTAGAACGCCTCGGCGCCCGCGTTGCCGGCCCGCATCTCCCATTCCACTCGGCCGTCCGTGCGGGCGCGCAGCGCGTCGAGAAGTTCCCGGCCCAGGCCGTGCCCACGATGTTCGGCCCGGACGAAGAGATCGTCGAGCCAGATCCCTGGCCGCCCCTCCCAGGTCGAGAAGTTCCACGAGCAGAACGCGAAACCGGCGACCAGGGCGGTTCCCGGGGGCTCGGCGATGAGCACCCACGCCTTGGGGTCGGGACCGAAGAGGTGTTTGGTCAGCTCCGCCCGGTCCAGGGCGACGGTGTGGTTGCCCTCGTACCGGGCGTGTTCCTCGATCAACGTGCAGATCGCTTCGGCGTCGGCGGGTTCGGCGTCGCGGACTGGCATGACCTTATGCTAATGACCTGCGGTTTTTCCGTGGCGCACGGCCAACTCCGCCCGCCACTGGTCCGCGACCAGTCGGGCGAGGTTGGACATCCGAGGCCGCCAGGACAGCAGTTCGCGGGCCTTCGCGGTGTCGGCGCGCACTTCCCGAAGCTCGCCGGGAGGAGCCGGGTGGAAGGCGACCGGCAGGGCTCGGCCGGTCACACTGCGCGCCATCGCGATGACGTCGGTGATCCGGACCACGGTGGCACCGATGTTGCACACCCGGTGCCGGCCGGGGTCACCGGCCGCCAAGGCGGCCACCAGCGCGTCCGCCGCGTCGACGACGTGCACGAAGTCGCGAACCGCGCCACCGTCGCCGTAGACGTCGAGCTTGCGGATCCGACCGGCGGCCACGGCGCAGGCGCGGGCGATCAACCGCGCGTCGTCGCGGTCACCGTGGGGTCCCACGCCGCCCGCGACCGTGCCCAAACGCAGCGTGACGGCGCCGAGCGCACCGGTCGCGGCCTCCCAGCCGATGGCCTGTTCGGCGGCGAGTTTCGCGGCGGCGTACGGGTTGCGCGGATCGGGCGGGGTGTCCTCGCCGATCGGCTGCCGCGCCAGCGGACCGTAGACGCTCATCGTCGAGGCATACACCAGCCGCGGCACGAAGCCCCGGCGTTCGGAGAGCACTTCGAGGAGATTGAGCACACCGCCGACGGTGGTCTGGTAACCCAGCGTGGGCCGGCCGGGCGCGGTGCGCGCGGCCAGGTGAATGACGCCGTCGACATCCTCGGTGACCTCGCGCAGCGACGCCGGGTCCCGCACGTCGCCGTGCCGCCAGAGCACTCCCTCGATCTCGGGCCGGGCCCGGTGGACGAGCCCGATCGGTTTGTGCCCGCCGCGCAAGAGCTGTCCGAGGACGACCTGACCGAGGTACCCGGCGGCGCCCGTCACCAGTACACGCATGCCGCCGACCGCGGCTCCTCCGGCCGGCATTTCAGCTTCCCACGGTCTGGACCAACAGGGGCAGCAGGGCGATGCCGGCGAGCGCGTTGCCGGTCGCGGTGCGCGGCAGGCTGTCCAGCCGCCCGAAGACGCAGCCGATGATCACCATGAGCAGGACGACGCCCGTGGTGCCCCCGGCGTGGTAGCCCGTCGCGATCGGAGACCCGCCGAAGTGGAACAGGCGGTAGTCGAAGGGTTCGCCGGCGAGTGCCGCCACGGTCTGCCGCAGCGAATACCCCAGTTCGGTCGAGCCGGGCAGCACGACCGGCCCGATCAGTCCACTGAGGACAATGATCGACCCGCCGCCCGCGAATGTGCACAACGGCCTGATCCGCCGGCCCTGCCGGATCTCCACCATGAGCAGCGCGACCCCGGTGAACAGCACGATGTCGCGCGCCACGGAGGGGAACGCCACCACGGCCGAAACCCCGAACACCAGCCAGGCCACGCCGCGTACGCGGCCACCCGCGATCACCGCGAGAACCGCACCGCAGCCGAGGAGCACCATGCCGTAGCCGAGCACGGACGGAGCAGCGGTGGACCGGATCACGGGTGCCGCCCCGACGGCGACCGCACCGGCGAGCAGGCAGACCATGCCCACGACCACGAACCGGGGCCGCACCCTCGGCGCCCGTTCGGCCGGGTGCGCACCGGCACGCGCGAGTCCTGCGGCGAAGGTGAACATCGCCATTCCGAGCACGGCGAGCCCGACGGCGTCGGGCGTGTAGCCGGCATAGAGCCACAGCACCTCCCGAGCGGGGAAGACGCCGGCACCCCGCACCGCGACGGCGAGCAGCAGCCCACCGTGGAACAGGCCGAACAGGACCAGATAGGCCGCGCTGGGCCGGTGGAAACCCCCCGTCATCCCGCCCGTCACCAGCGTCAGGCACAGCGCCAGGGTCACGAAGAACACCGCCGCCGCGGCCCGCGGGTCCGCCGGCACGCCCACCAGCAGCGAACCGATCGCCGGGGCCAGCGCCACCGCGGCGGGCACCATCCGCACGCCGCCCCGGTCGTACTCGTCGAACGCGCGCGGCGGGTCCTCCCCGGCACCGCGGTGGCGGGGACGCCGGCGGGGGCCGCTACGGCCCATGCCGGGCGGGGGGAAGCTGATCGAGCCAGGCCGAGAACCTGTGTTCCAGCAAGGACTGCTCGAAGGTCTGCGCGATCTTGAGGTTGGCCCGGGACTGCTCTTCCCACGCTCGCTGGTCGGTCAGCAACTCGCCGATGGCCCGGGCCAGCGCGTGCTGATCGTCGACCGGCACCAGACACGACGGCGGCAACAGCTCGGGCACACCGCCGACCCGGGAGCCGACCGCGGGCAGCGCGCGGGCCATCGCCTCGATCAGGGCACGCGGCATGCCCTCCGCACGCGAGGGCAGCGCGAACACCGACGCGGAGTCGAGCAGTTCCCGGGTGCAGGCGCGGTCGTCGACGACGCCGGTGAACACCACCCGGGCGGCCAGGCCCAGGGAATGGGCCAGCTCGATCAGCTCGCCGTGCAGGCGACCGCCACCCACGATCGTCGCCGTCGCGTCGAGCCCGTCGTCGACGAGTTCGCGCAGGGCCCGCAACAGGACGTCGTGCCCCTTGTAATGGTTCTCCTGGCTGCCCATGGCTACGATCCGGAACGGGGCGGGCTGCCAGGTCCGGCCGTGCGTGGCCAGCGTTCCCGGCCGCAGCAACACGTTCGACATGCCGACCGTGGGAGTCCCGGGCCTACGCGGGTAGCGGCGCTGCAAGGTCTGGTGGGTCACGTACAGGGACGCGGCGGCCCGGCGGACGAGCCACCGCTGCTGGGCCTCCGCGACCGGCGCGAGCCGGCGGCCCAGCGCGCCACAGACACCGGCGCGCAGCACGTCGGCGGGATCACCCACGACCTCCACCGCGTAGGCGCGGCGGAGCAGGACACACAGGTAGGCAGCGATCGACGCGACGACCCCGGGCACCCGCAGCACGATGGTGTCGGCGTCCACGACGGCCCGAGCCACTGCCCGCACCAGTGACGGGAACCTGCGCACGAGCCCGGCCGCCCCGGTGTACCAGGGCAGGGGAAGGACCGTGATACCGCCGGGAACCGGCGCGGACTCGGCGATCATCCGCTGGTCGGCCCGGCCGATCACACGGACCTGGTTGCCGTCCAGCGCGAAGCGGTCCCACTTCCGGCCCCACGTGGTCGGGTCGAGCGCGGTCCACCTGCCGTCCGGTCGCCGGCCGAAATGGGATTCCGTGAACATGCTGATCACCCGTGGCCCCAGGTCCGGCACGGTGGGCACCCGCTTGGCGACGCGTTCGATCACGTCCGCGACAGCCGCCGCCGTGCGGGACTCGTCGAAACACCGCACGGCGAGCCGGCGGGCGTGTTCTCCGCGTGCCGCCAGCTCGCCGCGACGATGCTCGGCATCGGCCGCGCGCAGCGCACAGGCGAGCGCGGCGGAGTCACCGCTGCGGAAGATCCAGCCGGAGCGCGGTTCCACGGTGCTCGGCAGTGCGCCCGCGTCACTGACGATCGTGGGCACCCCCATCGCGCAGGCTTCGCGGGCCGCGCCGTGGTGGTCCAGACGTGCCGGGAAGACGCTGACGTCGGCCGCGGCGTAGTACGGACGGACATCGTCCACGGTGTCGATCCAGCTGACCCCGCTTCCCGGGTCCTCGGTGCGGAACCGGTCGATCAGCTCCCGCCGGTGCCGTTCCCCACCGTCACCACATCCGCCGCCGAGCAGGACCAGCCGGCTGCCGGGACATTCGGCGTGGAACCCGCGCCATGCGTCGAGGAGCACGTCATGGCCCTTGATGCCGTGCCCCGGATGCCCGAACCGCTGGTACTCGTGCACGCGCGCGACCATGATCGCGACGAACTCGCCGGGGCCGATCCCGAGCGAGTCGCGGACCCGCGTGCGCACACCGGGATGCAAAGGACGGAAATGACCGAGGTCGACGCCCGCGGGGATCACCGGCGTCTGCGCCCCCGTCCTGCCGGAGGACCGGTAGCACCGCGCCGTGAACTCGCTCGGGGCGATCGTCACGGTGTCCAACCGGGCCAGCCGGCCCTCCACCGCCCGGAACAGCGGCGATTCGAGCCGGGGCGGCGCCGCGACCTGGTGCACGCACGGCACGCCGAGCCGGACCCCGGCCAGCCGGGTGCCGACCGCGGCGGCCCGGAACCGGTAATGCAGCACGTCCGGTGCGAGCTCCCGCAGCAGCCGGCGGAACCGGACCAGCCCGGGGACCGCGCGCGCCGGACGGAAGCGGAAGTCGAACGGGCTGTCCACGACCAGGACACGGCGCTCGGCCAGCGCGGCGCGCAGCGAGTCGTCCCGCGCCGGGAGCACCGCGATCACCTCGTGCCCCCTGGCCCGCAGTTCGTCCACATGAGACAGTGTGGCCGGCGCGCCCCGGTTGGCCTCCGGGACCAGCGCCACCCGCAGGCCCATGCTCATACCGCGTGCTCCGTGCGTTCGCGCGCGATCGCCGAGCCGCGACGCGGGCGAGTTCGGTGGTCGCGGCCGCCGGCGGGGCTACTCATGAGTGGCCGCCTTGAGCACTTTGACCACGGCCGCCACCACTTCCATCATGTCGCTGGTGTTGAGACCGGGGTGGACGGGCAGCGTCAGCGCGGTCTGGCCGAGCTCGGCGGCGACCGGCAACCTGGCCGGGGAGCCCTCGACGCCCTCGAACGCCCGCTCCCGGTAGATCTCCGCACAACCGCCGTAACCGGCCGGGATCCCTTCGGCCATGATCGCGGTGACCACCCGGTCCCGGTTCCAGCCGTGCGCGAGCTGCTCGGCACGGATGTAGGCGTAGAACCGGTGGTAAGAGTGCTCGATGTGCGCGGGCGGGTCCTCGACCCGGATGCCCGACTGGCCGCGCAGCACGTCGAGCAACAGGCTCGCGTTCGTCTGCCGCTGCTTCACCCAGTTCGGCAACTTCGCCAGCTGAAGCCTGCCGATGGCGGCCTGCACCTCGGTGATCCGCGCGTTGGTGCCGAAGCTGTCGTGCAACCAGCGCGACCGCGGCTGGTGCGAGCTCCGGTGCATTTCCGCGACGTTCTTGCCGTGCTCCTTCAGCTCCCAGCAGCGGCGCCACAGCTTCAGGTCGGAGGTGGTGATGGCACCGCCCTCACCGGCGGTGGTGATGATCTTGTCGTCGCAGAACGACCACGTCGCCACGTCGCCGAAGCTGCCGACCGGCTGGCCGAAGTACCGCGCCCCGTGCGCCTGGGAACAGTCCTCGATCACGCGAATGCCCCGCTTCTCGGTGAGCTGGAGCAGCGTGGCGATCTCCGCGGGATGACCGGAGAAATGCACCGCGATGACGGCCCGCGTGCGTTCCGACAACACCGCCTCCACCGATTCCGCGGTGAGGCACTGGGTGCGCAGCTCGACATCGGCCACCACCGGCTTCGCTCCACAGTGGACAACCGCGCTGGGCACCCCGAAGAAGGTCGCCGCGGGCACCACGACCTCGTCTCCCGGCCCGACCCCGAGCGCGCGCAACGCCAGCTCCAGGGCCACCGTCTCGTTCGACATCGCGACGGCGTAGCGAGTGCCGACCGCCGTGGCGAACTCGTGCTCGAAGGCCCGGCCGTGCGGACCGGTCCAGTAGTTCACCCGGCCGGAATTGAGCACCTCCCGCACCGCGGCGACCTCTTCGCCGTCGAAAATGGGCCAGGTCGGCAGCGGAGCCGTGCGAACCGGCCGGCCACCGTCGATGGCTAATGCGATCACTGTCGCCTCCCGTTGGTCAAAGGGACCTGTCGGAACCGAGCGGCGAACTTCGCGTCCGGACCCGGTCGCTCGTGACGGCGGGAGACCCCAGGAAAAGCCGTCCGGGCCCCCTGCGCCCGAACGGCCAAGCACCGGGCCGTCATGCTCATAGGTATTCCACCTGGCTTCCGCGCAGGCGGTGTCGCGTGTCGAACACCAGACGCGACTCACGTTCGACGAGTGCGTAGTCGATGTCGTCGTGGTCGGTGAGCAGCAGAACCGCATCCGCCTGGCGCACACACGACTCGGACAGCTCGACCAGCTTCATCGAGGACGGGCAGCGCTGGGGCTCCACATGGGAGTCCACCACCCGGATCACCGCGCCGCGCTCGGCCAGCAGTTCGACCACCCGCGGGCCGGGCGCCTCGACGAGGTCGCCGGTGTTCGCCCGGGCGGACAGGCCGAGCAGCACGATCACGCTGCCCTGCAGGCTTTTCCGCCACCGATCGAGCATCGCGACGAGCCGCTCGACGAGGTGATCCGGCATGCGGTCGTTGACTTCGTTGGCCAGCGCGGCGAACCGGAAATCGTGGTGCGGGTGTGCGTATCCGGGCGTCAGGCCGGTACCGGTGGGCAGGCGGTGCCCACCAACGCCGGGCCCTGGATCGACACGCAGGAACCCGAAGGGCCGGGTCGCGGCGGCCTCGACGGCCTTCCACACATCGACGCCGAGCTGGTGCGCGAACATCGCGATCTCGTTGACCAGCGCGGCGTTGACCTGCCCGAACGCGTCTTCCAGCAGCTTCGCCAGCTCGGCCTCCCTGGTCGTGCCCACCGGCACGGTCCGGCCCACCAGGGTGTCGTAGAGCGCCTTGACCGCCGCCAGCGACCGGGCGTCCACTCCGGACACCAGTTTCGGCGTGTTCGCGAGAGTCCAGTGGGGATCGCCGGGCTTGTTCCGCTCCGGGCTGTACCCGGCCCAGAAGTCCGTACCCGCGGTCAGCCCGCTGCCCTTCTCCAGCAACGGGACGACGATCTCTTCGGTGGTTCCGGGAAAACAGGCCGATTCGAGCACGACCGTGCCGCCGCGGCGAAGGAAGGGCGCGATGCCCTCGGCTGCCGATTCCACGGCACCGAGGTCGGGACCCGACTTCGTCGTCGGGACCGGCACGGTGATGATGGCGGCGTCGAAACATTCCACGTCGTCGTAGCACACGGTGGGGCGGTAGCGTCCGGTGGACAGCGCCCGGCACAGCTCACCGTCGCCGACATCGTCCAGATAGGAATGTCCGTCCTTGAGCGACCAGATCCGGACCGCGTCCAGATCCAGCCCGACGACGGAGAAACCCACGGCGACCGCGCGCATCGCCACCGGCAGCCCCACCTGACCCTGGCCGACGACGACCAACCGGGTGTGCTCGGGCAACGGGCGGGTCATCGGTGTTCCTCCGCGAGTTCGCGCGTGATCATGACGGTGTCGGCGGGGTGCCGGGGGCTCATGCCGGCGCCCCGGACGGGCCGGTCATGGTGGTGACCTGCCCTTCCAACCAGGACAGCGTCCGGAGCAGGCCGTGCGGCAGCGAGACGGGACGGATCCTGGGGAACAGCGCGGTCACGCCGCCGGACCACACCGGTGCGTGCCGGAGCGCTCCCGCGCGGGGCGGCTTGCGGCGCACGTCGACGCGGCGGCCCAGCAGCTCCGCGAGGACGGCCACCACCTCGTTGATCGTGGTCGGCACGCCGAAGGCCAGATCCACCGGAGCCGGACCGGTCACCCGGCGGCCGACCGCTTCCGCGATCACCTCGGCCGCGGTGCTGACGAAGGTGAAGTCACGCGGCTGCTCGCCGTCGCCGTAGATCGTGACCGGCCGGCCGTTGAGCGCGTCGACGATGAACGAAGGGATCACCGGCGCGCCGGGATGGTCCGGCCGCTGCAGCGGCCCGAAGACGTTGAACAGGCGAAACACGCAAAGGTCCAGGTCCGGGGCATGGCAGGGCGTGCCGGTCCCGATCACCACATGGGCCCCGGTCTCCCGTGCGACGGCCAGCACCGTGCGGGTGGCGACGACATCGGCGTCGTGGCGGCGGTCCGGGTGCTCGACCGACCACGGGACGGCGGGAGCGGAGGCGAGGTGGACGATCGTGTCCGCGCCCTGGCACGCGGCGGCGACCGCGCGGGGATCGAGCACGGACCCGATGCGCAGATCGACATCGAGCGTCGCGAGGTTGGCCCGCCGGCCCGTGCTCAGGTCGTCCAGCACGACCACCTCGAAGTCGTGCCGGCGCAGGAACTCCCGACACAGGTTGGCGCCGACGAAGCCGGCGCCGCCGGTAACGACGACCTTCACCGCTGCTCGACTTCCCTTCCGGCCGGGCTCGCCGCGCCGACCCGGACGCGGGCCACCTCGACCGGGCTGCCGGTGCGCGGGCCGATTATCCGCGGGAACTCGGTCAGTTCCGCCATCGCGGACGCGCTGCCGAGCCGGGTGCAGCGCGCCAGCGCGGTACCGGGCGCCAGCGGCGCGACCCGGACGTGCGCGATCGACGGGTGCACCGGGCGACAGTCCTGCTCGCCCACGCCGAAAAGCTCGTCGTGCAACGGTTCTCCCCGCCCCAGTCCGGTGTAGACGATCGGCGAGTCGTAACCCGACATCGCGACGAGCTGCTCGGCCAGCTCCGTGATCCGGGTGGGCGCGCCCACGTCGAGCACGAGGGTCTCGCCGGGCGAGCCGATGGCGGTGGCCTGGATGACCAGCTGCACCGCCTCCGGGATGGTCATCAGGAACCGGGTCATGTCCGGATGGGGCACCGTGACCGGGCGGCCCGCGGTCAGTTGCCCGGTGAAGGTGGCCAGTGCGGAGGACCGGCTGCCGACCACGTCGGCGAACCGCACGGACAGGAAAGCGGCGCCGCTCCGCTTCGCGGCGTCCGCGACCAGCCGCTCCGCGATACGCTTCGAGCGGCCGTACACCCCGGCCGGGTTCGCGGCCTCGACGGTGGAGATGTTGACGAACTGTCGGACCCCGGCGTGCCTGGCCGCCTCCAGCAGGTTCAGTGTGCCGAGCACGTTGGTCCGCCACGCCTGCTCGGGAAACCGCTCCAGCAGCGCCGGCTGTTTCAGCGCCGCCGCGTGGAACACCAGATCCGGGCCGAGGTCGCCCAGCAGCCCGTGCATCGCGTCGGTGTCGGTGATGTCACCGAGGATCACGCCGGGCGAGTCGAGTCGCGGTTCGGCGTGGATCGACAGTTGGACGGCGTGCAGCGCCGATTCGTCCCGGTCCAGCATGAGCAGTTCCGCCGGCTCGAACTGCAGGACCCGGCGGCACAGGGCCGCGCCGATCGAACCGCCCGCCCCGGTCACCAGAATCCGTTTTCCCCGCAGGCAGGTCGAAGCCGCCTCCCGCAGCCCGAGGTCGATCGGCTGGCGCCCCACCACGTCCGCGAAGTTCAGCTGGCACGGATCGGACACCCGCGTCCACGGGCGCAACTGTTCGCTCAGCGACGGCACGGTCTTCACGTCGAGGCGGGCGCGCCGGGCGAGCGACTTGACCGCGTTGATCTTCGCGGGCGCCGGGTTCACGAAGGCCACGATGAGCTGCTGCGCCTGGGTCTGCCGGGCCACGGTGATCAGCTCGCGCCACGAGCCGCGCACGGGCACACCCGAAATCCGGTTGTGGCGCAACGCCGGATCGTCGTCGAGCACGGCGACCGGAAGGGCGTCCCCCGCCGCGCCGGACAGCATCGCGCGCACCAGTTCCCGGCCTCGGCTGCCCGCGCCGTAGACGATCACCCGGCGCGCCGAGTCACCGTCCGGGCGGACCTGGCGGGCCCGGTGGAGGCGAACGGCGACCCGTACCGCCACGGAAAGGCCCAGTGCCAGGAAGGCGGCGATCAACGGCACCGAACGCGGCACCTCGGGCTTGTCGCACAGCAGGCTCATGCCGAACAGCGCCAGCACCACGACCCCGGTGATCCTGGCCAGGTTGAGCGCCTCGTCAAGGCTGCCGATCGGGTACCGGCCGAGATACATGTGCGTGGCGATCCCGGCGACCCACACCATGGCCACGGTCACGGACGCGACGCGGGCCAACGCGACGGCATCGACCTGTGCGAAGTCGAACTCGAACCGCAACCACGCCGCCCCGGTCAGCGCGACCAGCCACGCGCCGGCGTCGACCAGCGGGGTGCCGGCCCGGCCGAGCCAGCGCGGCGCGGCCAGATACGCCAGCGAGAAGAAGATCGAGGTTGGTCGCATTGATCGCTGTTCTCCCTTGAATGCGTCCGGCAATGCTTGCCGTCAACGCCCCAAGATGCCGCGGGGTCCGGGGAGACATCGGGGATTCGTTCGACCTTGCTGACGATCAGTGTATCATTTTTCCGGTTCGCCCGATAATCGGTTCACCGGATCGAGTCAAGCCGCGGAAAACGGTTACTCAACGTTCGCCGCGCATTCCCCGTTCCGAGCAACGTGATAAAACGGCGCAGCGATTCGGCGATCATCTTCGCGGCATCGTGGTGCGCGGTGGGGCCCAAGGTGATCGGGTCCGGAATGGCGTCCTCTTCCGGCGAAACGTACTGCGCCGTGCCGCGCAGGCGCCGGGCGGCGGCGACCGCGGCCCTGGCGCGCTCCACCGGATCCTCGGGAAGCGTGCGCGGACCCACCCCTTTGAGCAGCCTGGCCAGCTCTCGAAGGCAGAAAGTGGTGCGCAGCGCGGAAGGCTGCACCTCGACGACCAGCTTCCGGTGCTGCCGCTCGGCGGTCAGCACGAGATCCGCGCCGCCCACGGTCGCCGCGTCGAGCGGACGCGCGGTGAAGCCTCCGGCGATTCCCGCCAGTCCCCACCTGGCCAGCTCGGCTCGGCTGAACGGATGCATCGAAGCACCGGGGATCGCCTCGGTGCCGGCGCTGGCCACGACGAATCGCGAGGCGCTCACCACCCCCAGGCGCTCCCGCAGCAAATGCCTCGCGAGTATTTCCGCGAACGGCGACCGGCAAATCCCCCCGGTGCAGACGAAAAGAATCCGGTAGGTGGACTGCGGGACAACGTGCGAGGTCATGGGGTCACGCCACCTAACGAGTCGGCGGGATATTTTCGCAGATAACGGCCGAGGTCGCCGTCGCCGACCGCCTGCCAGAGTTCGGTGCCCCGGACGGTGTCCAGGCGCATCGGCGGCTTCGCGGTCTGCGCACCGGGCGCGAGCAGCGGCGCGGTCAGGAAGGTGACCCGGCGTGGGTCGAGCCCACGCAGCCGCCAGACCATGGCGCGCAGATCGCCGTTGGTCACCGTGTCGTCGACACCGATCCACCGGGTCAGCGTGTCCAGGAACTCGAAGCCGCGGATCGGGCTGGTCAGCAGGTCGCCCGAGCCGGCCTTGACCAGCAGCGCACGCAGCGCGCTCTGCTGGCGCTTCACCTGGCCGTCCCCGCCGCCGGGGTTCCCGCGCAGGTAGGCCAGCACCTGTGTGCCGCCGAGATGATTGAGTCCACTGTGGAACGTCACCGGCCCGTCCGGACCCTGCCCGGTCGCCCGCCCCACGATGTCCACGTCGATGCCGCCGACCGAATCGGTCAGCGCCTGGAACCCGGCGAAGTCGATGACCGCGAAGTGGTCCACCCGGATCCCGGTCAGTGCTTCGACGGCCCGCACCAGCCGCGGTGGCCCGCCGGCCGCATAGCTCGCGCTCATCCGGTCCGTACCCTGGCCGGGCAGGCTCGCCCAGGAATCGGACGGCACCGACACCGCGGTCGCGCCGGTGTAGTCCGCGGCGATGTCGATCAGCATGATCGCGGCGGGCAGGTCACCGGTACCGGTGTCGCCGACGCCGGCCGGCCGGGCCGGCGAAAGCGAATCGCTGACCACGAGCAGCACCGTCGTCGCCGGGGTGTCCGCCGGGCGGGTCTTCTCGTCGAGTCCGGCGAACGCCCCCGCGTACCTGTGGACCTGGCCGGCGAGCCGTTCACTGGTCAGGTAGGCCCCGCTGATGCCGGCCGTGAGCAGCACCGTGATCGACAGGACGGCGATCTTCACGAGCCGGCGGCCGGCCACCCGGCGCGGCCTGCCCGCTCCGGCGCCGGTTTCGGCTGGTTCCGGCCGCTTGGTCACGGACATCGCGATCGTCGTTCTCCTGCCTCAGCGCAGTTGGCCCGCCGCGCGAGCCCCGGTCTCGGCGGGCAGCCGCCCGGCCAGCGTGTTGCGCGGTTTCCCGTTGCGCTTCGGGTCCCGGCGCGGACCGGTCGCGATCTTGGCGATCGGCACGGTGCCCTCCAGGTCCGGTTCGGTCTCCTCCAGCGCGGAGTAGTACTCGTAGTACGGGGTGGAGGTGGACCCCGGCGCCATCGACAGCACGGTGCCGAGCAGCCGCACCGACACCGCTTCCAGCGCCGACACCGCCGCCTTGATCTGGTTCCTGGTCGTCTTTCCGTGCCGTACCACCAGAAGCGCGCCGTCGCAGGCGGCACCGATGATCGCGGCGTCGGTCACCGGCAGCAGCGGAGGCGCGTCCAGTAGCACCATGTCGTAGCGCTGGTTGAGCTCCGTGAGCACATTCGCCATCTGCTGGGAGGAGAGCAACTCGCTGGGGTTGGGCGGAATCGGCCCGCTCGCCAGTACGTCGAACAGCGCGGCACCCCAGGGCTGCATCGCGTCGTCGAGGCCGACCCGGCCGGACAGCACGCTGGTCAGCCCGACCGCACCTTCCAGTCCCAGGTAGTCCACCGCGCGCGGGCGCCGCAGATCCGTTTCCACTACGACGACCCGCTGACCCGCCCTGGCGAGCACGATCGCCAGGTTGCACAACGTCGTCGTCTTGCCCTCCTCGGGGACCGCGCTGGTCACCACGATCGCCTTGCGGCACCGGTCGACGTCGATGAACTGGAGGTTCGTGCGGATCTTCCGGAAGGTCTCGGCACGCGGCGAACGGGGATGTTCCTGCACCGTCAGCGGATGCTTGGGCACGTCCGGATCGTGCGCGATGGCACCGAGATTCGGTGCCGAGGAAAGGAGTTCGAGCTCGTCCGCGGACTTGACGCTGGTGTCCAGCGCGTGGCGCAGCAGCGCCAGGCCGTACCCCACGAGCAGTCCGAGCAGGACACCGATGCCGTAGTTCACCGGCGGGCGGGGGCTCACCGGGTCCGTCGGCAGTGCCGCCGGCTCCACCACGCTGGCGGTGACCGTTGCGGGACCACTGTCCGATGTCGTCTCCAGCTGGGCCACCAGCCGGGTGAAGGCGTCGCCGGTGGCATCGGCGATCTCCTTGGCCAGCAACGGGGAACGGTCCGTGGCGGTGGCGGTGAGCAGTACCGTGCCGGGCTGCGACGACGCGCTGATCTCCTGCGAGATCTCCTCGGGGGACATCCCGAGCCGGAGCCGGCCGGCGACGTCCCGGGCGACCCTGGTGCTGGTCAGCAGTTCCGTATAGGACTTGACCTTCTGCTCCGAAAGCAGGTTCTCCTGGTAGGCACCGAAGGCGGCGTCCGCGCCGGAGCGCGCGGAGACGTAGATCGTGACCTGGGCCGCGTACTCCCGGGGCGTGGACCAGGTCAGGACGGCCGCGCCCAGCAGGCCGGTCAGCAGGCCGAACAGCACGATTTTCCAGCGTCCACGGGCTACCCGCAGATAATCGTGCAGGGTCACACCACACCTCCGGCCAGGGTTCGTTCAAGCAGATCCGTCGGCTGGGACTGGGCCGGGTGGCTGCTGATTTTACACACTCCGACTTTGGTGATCTCTGCTTTCACCTGAAGGTGTGGGGCCGAACTTGATCTTTCCGGCCGCCCGGTTCCGCCCGGAGAATCTCGCCGACCTTTTCGGACGCGCGCGGAAACAACCGGGCGATCATCGGTATTTGCCGGAAATACCGGCACTCCGCCCAGGGATCGGCCGCGCGCGGGAGGGCGTTACCGCGCGCCTCGGTCGTGGTACCGGCGACGCGAAGATCACGCAAGTCCTTGCGGGGTCGAGTAATCCGGCCGAGCGACAGGGCCGGTACCGCGATCCGATCGGGCCAAGGCTGGGTTATGATCGCCCGACCACGGCGGCAAGGACCGGCGGCCGCAACTGGGGGCTCGGACGGCCGCCGGTCGGTTTCGCGGAAATTCGGGAGAATCCGCGAAGGCTCCCTTTTCCCACCACGGTGGCGCCGAACCCATCGGTACCACCGCGACTCATCCTCACCCCGGATCCGTCGCCGTCGCGTCATCCGCGCCGGGTGAAAGACACCAGCAAGAACCTGGACAGAACCGGGGGGAGAACTTGGTCCATGTAGGTGACGCCGACGGTCATCGGTGCCCTTCTTGACAATCGGCCAACCGTTTTGGTCTCGCACGGGCGAACGCTTTCTCACTCGTTCAGGAGATCTTTCGACGGACCCGTTCCCCGGCTCTGGCCGGACCCTCGAATTCTCATAGCCTTGGCCAGTCCGGATCGAACGGAGAACGCAATCAAGTCGCCCATGCCCGAGCCCAAGATCACGCAGCCGCCGCCGCCCCGCGAACTCATCCGGCGCGCGCGGCCCGGCGCGATGCTGCCCGACGTGGCGGAGACGGAGGACGACCCGGTCGTCACCGTGGTGTACGCGCCCGCGGGATTCGGCAAGACCACGCTCGTCTCGGGCTGGGCCGACGCCAGCCGCCGGGTCGCCGGCCCCGGCGCCGTGGTCTGGGTGAACGTCGACGAAGCCGACAACGACCCGCCTGTCTTCTTCTCCGGGGTACTGGCGGCGTTCAACCGCGTCCAGGCCGGCGCGGCGGGACGGGTGCCCGAGCCACGCCGGACCGGACAGGACTTCGTGGCGTTGCTGGCCGAAGCCGTCAAGCGGCACGAGGACCGGGTGTGGCTGGTGCTCGACGACTTCCACGCGTTGCGCGACGGCACCGCCGAGCAGATCGTGGACACCCTGCTCCGGCGGATGCCCCGCACGCTGCGCCTCGTGCTCTGCGGCCGGGTCGACCCGCCGGTCGGCCTGCACCGGCTGCGCATCGCCGGCCGGTTGCGCGAATTGCGCGCCGACGATCTGGCCTTCACCCGGACCGAGACGGCCGAGGCGATCGCGCTGCACGGAATTCACCTGTCGGAGGCGGACCTGGACCGGATGGCGGCGCTGACCGAAGGCTGGCCCGCGGCGATCAGGCTGGCCGCGCAGGCACTTCGCGGCTCCCGGGACCCGGCGGCCACCCTGGCCACCTTCGTGGAGACCGACCACGCGGTAGCCGACTACCTCACCGGCGAGGTCCTCTCACCGCTGCCGGAGGACCAGCGGGAGTTCCTGCTGCGCACCAGCCCGCCCGGTCAGGTCACCCCGGGGCTGGCGATGGCCCTGACCGGGCGCGAGGACGCCGCGGCGGTGCTGGAATCGCTGGCCAGGTCCCGGTCACTGATCACGCGGACCGGCTCCGACGGCGACCGGTACCGCATGCACGCCTTCCTGCGGACCTACCTGCGCGCCGACCTCCGGCGGCGCGTGCCGACCCTGCTCACCGACCTGCACCAGGTCGCCGCCCGCTGGTTCGCCGAGCACGGCGACCCGGTGGACGCGGTCGAGCACGCGGCCGAGGCGCAGGACGGCGAACTCGCGGCGAGCCTGATCACCCGGCACGGCCTGGCACTGATCCTCGCCGGGAAACTGCCCGCGCTCAGACGGCTGGCCGCGACCCTGCCGGCGCGGGCGCGGACCGATCCGGAGATCGGGCTGATCCTGACGCTGAACGATCTGGCCGCGGGCGACCGCGCGGCCGCCGAGATGCGGCTGTCCGGACTGGCCGATGCCGTCCGGCACGCCTCCGTCGAGCGGGTGCGCGACCTCGACCTGATCGTGCGCACCCACTGGGCGCGGCTCGCCGGGCGCGTCGCGCCGGTACTGGACGAACTCGGCGAGCGGATCGAGCGGATCGTCGAACCGGACCTGCTCGCGCTCGCGCTGATCAACCGCGGCACCGCGCTGTTCTGGCTGGGTGAGCACCAGGCGGCGGGCCGGGACCTCAGCCGCGCGCTTCGGCTGGCCACCTCCCACGACTTCGCCTACGCGATCCTGCACTGCCTGAGTCACCTGGCCGGTGTCGCGTCGGTGGACAGCGACTACCCGCGGATGCGCCGCATGGCCGACGAGGCGCTGCGGTTCGCCGAAAAGCGTGGTCTGGCCGACAGTCCGGCCTGCACCTTCACCTACACCGTCGCCGCCGCGGTGGCCTACCAGTTCCTGGAGCGGGACCGGGCGCGTGAGCTGGCCCGCCGGTCGATCGAGGTGCTCGGCTCCAGCAACGACCGCACCGTGGAACTGTGTGCGCTCTCGTTCGATGCGGCCATCGACTTCGAGTGGGGACAGGACCCGCACGCGGCGCTGGTGCGCATGCGCCGCCACTGGTCCACCGCGAACCGGCAGGAGGCGATCCAGCCGACGCTGGTCGCGCACCTCGCGCCGATCGAGCAACGGATGGCGCTTCGCCTCGGCAGACCGGACTGGGCCGCCGAGGCCGAGCGGCGTGCCTCGGCCTGGCTCGGCGACCACGGCGAGGCACAGTTGCTGCGCGCCCGGATGCACTCGCACTACGGGCGGGTGACGGCGGCGCGAGCCTTGCTGGAGAAGATCACGAAGGGCCGCAACCAGTGTCTGGTCGCCGCCACCCGCATCGAGGCGCACCTGCTGGCCGCCATGCTGGCCGAGCGCGCGCACGACGGGCGGAGCGCGAACCTGGAGATCCGGGCGGCGGTCGAGCTCGCCGAGCCGCGCCGCGCCCTGCGCCCGTTCTACGACGCCGGACAGGAGATCCGGCAGCTGCTCGTGCCTCAGCTGGGCAGACT
The DNA here is from genome assembly GCA_035685725.1 of Amycolatopsis sp. Taxonomy (GTDB): domain Bacteria; phylum Actinomycetota; class Actinomycetes; order Mycobacteriales; family Pseudonocardiaceae; genus Amycolatopsis_E. Next base: position 42,065 of record DASSAD010000064.1, read on the forward strand.
GGGGCGCCTGGATCCCTTCGTCGAGGAGGTCCTGGAAGCCATCCCACCCGCGCCGGCCGGCGTCACCGCGGAACTCACACCGCGCGAAGTCCAGCTGCTCAGGGAACTTCCGTCCCTGGCCACCATCGAGGAGATCGCCGGAAGCCTCTACGTATCGGTCAACACGGTCAAGACCCATCTGCGCAACGTGTACCGCAAACTCGGCGTGACGTCACGCCGGGACGCGGTGATCGCGGCCCGCGAGCGCGGCCTGCTGTAGCCGCGCGACGGGCACCTGTTCGAGGAAGCGAAGCAGTTCCGGGCGTTCCGGGACGGTGAAACGGGTGAGAATCCCGAGGAGAGGGAGTCATGGAAATGGTGTCGGAGGATCTGATCCGCGCCTGGGAAGACGCGTATCGCCGGTATGGCAGTGCCGCGGGCGCCAACGTCGCGCCGGCCTCGCGCGCGGTCGCCATGGCCTGGCGCGACATCGCGTGCACCAGCAGGCTGCCGTGGTGGGCGCTGGCCGCGGTGGAGTCGGCGGCCGAAGCATTCGAAGACCAGGCCGAACAGTGGGAGGCCAAGGCCAGGCAGACCGGGAAGTCCTGGTCCGGTGTGCCGAACACACGCGCCCCCGGCGATTCCTCCGTCGCCGGCCAGCTGCCGTCACCGGCCAGGGACGAAGCGCGAACCTCGTGACCTCGTCCGCCGTGATTTTCGCGGAGTAGCAGGTAATTCCGCGAAACGGATCGGCGGTCGCGTCCCGCCTCCAGGCGCGGCCGCCGACTTCGGCTCGGCGACCGGCCTTTGTCCGATGTGGACAGATGCGGCCCCGACGTCCCCGGCGGGACCTCGGCCGAGCCGCCACGCGGGTCCGGAGCCTGCCTGTCTCAAGTGGACATCGCGGCTTCCGGCTCGTTCGCCCGGCGACGGTCACGACTCGCTGTGCGGTGTCCGGCCACGCTTGGCCACGTAGACGGCGGCTTCGGTCCTGCGCTCGAAACCGAGCTTGTGCAACAGGGACGAAACGTAGTTCTTGACCGTCTTCTCCGCCAGGGAAAGATCGGCGGCGATCTGGCGGTTGGTGAGTCCGGCCGCGATCAGGTCCAGCACCCGGCGTTCCTGCGGGCTGAGCAGGCCGTAGTTGGAGTCGGCCCGCGCGTTCTCCCCGCGCAGCCGGTTCAGCACCGAAGAAGTGAGCCGGTCGTCCAGCAGCGACCCTCCCGCGGCCACCGTGCGCACCGCCTCCACCAAACTGGTGCCCGAAACCTGCTTCAGCAGGTAACCCGCGGCCCCCGCGATGATCGCGCCGAACAGCGCCTCGTCGTCGGCGTAGGAGGTGAGCATCAGGCAGGCCGGCGGCCGATCGACCGAAGACCGGATGTCCCGGCAGACCGTCACGCCTTCACCGTCGGGCAGTCGCACGTCGAGGATGGCGACATCGGGACGCAGCGCCGGAATCCGGGCGAGCGCCTCGGCCGCGGTGGCGGCCTCGCCGACCACGCGCAGGTCCGCTTCGGCCGACAGCATCGTCTTCAGCCCCGTGCGGACGACCTCGTGATCGTCGACCAGGAAGACCGAAATCACCATCACTCATCCCTCGCCACGAGTCGTGGCCTTGGTTGCTTGGTACCACGTTTGTGCCGGGCACGCAGCCGTGACCGGCGCGGACGTGCGGTACTCGGCCGGTACTCGTTCCGATCGGGTAGTGCACGGCTGCCGGAACACCCGGCTCAGACCGAGGGCAGTTGCCGGCAGGTGACCTCGCCGGGGTGAATATCGCCCATGCCGGCCCCGATCAGCCCGGCGAAGGGCACGCCCTGACCGTCCACCGCGAGGATGCGGTTGGTGAACATGGGCGCGATGGCTCCGGTTATGTCGATGACGTTGGCGTGACTGGCGAGCTCGAACAGCGTGCACAATGCGGACACCGTTTCCCGTCGGTCGGGATCGTTGTCCGGCGAAAGCCCGGTTATGAGAATATCGAGCAGTCGCTCTTCCGGGCCAACGTCGATCTCCACCGAAGCTCGTTCGGGGAACTCGCCGCGGTCACGGAGTTCCCGCACCTCGCGAACGAGATGCGCCGCGATCGCCGGTAACGAACCGCCGATTTCGAGATGATCAGTTCCTGTGATACACAGGGTTTGCCGGACCGAATCGATCATGGGAGCTCGCCTTCCGATGTTTTCCACTCAACTCGGAGAGCAACTGCGAGGTAGACCGCCGGAAGCGGGAGCGACACTGGATCCCCGGCGAACACCGAGAGAACACCACACGCTCGCGCCGACCGTCCAGAGACCGGAGCGCGCACCGGCCACAGGCCACCCGAACAGAGCAGGACATTACACCGATCCAGTGACCGAATAGCGAAAAACAACGACGGTATTTACCACTTTGATGATTCCGATCGCCCGACTGCGCCGGTAACCGCCCGTGTGCGTGACGTCGCCCCTCACCCAAATCAGGTGAACATGCGCGTGGCTTGTTTGACAGAGCGCACAACGGCGATAAACAAAGGCACAGTACAAGAATGCAGACCCCAAGGCCCACAATGCCTTCGGAAGGAACCGTAATGCGCCACGACCAGCGGCTGGCCGCCGCGTTCACCGAGCTGTCGGACGTGCACCGCCCGGACTTCGACGCGGATGCCTACGGCCACACGCTCGCCCTGCAGTCGGTGAGCCTGCTCGATGTCGACGCGGCCGGGTGGCTCTGGGCCGGCGACAACGGGTGTCCGGAAGCCGCCGGGGGCACCACGGACGCCGTGCGGTTCCTCCTGGTGACGCAGTTGGGGACCGGTGACGGGCCGGCCGCGGAAAGCCTCCGCACGCAACGGATGCTGAGCGTGGCCGACGTCGCGGCGGACACCCGCTGGGCCGCGTTCCGCGCGGCCGTGCTCGACGCCGGGTTCGGCTCGGTCCACACGCTGCCGCTGCAGCAGAACGGCCAGGTCATCGGCGCGTTGAGCCTGTTCCAGGAGCGGCCGGGGGAACTGGCCAAGGACGACCTCGTGGTGGCCACCGCGCTCGCGGAGGTCGCGGCGGCCTGCCTGCTGCTCAAGCGGTCGGTGACCAAGGCCGAGAAGCTGGCGGGGCAGTTGCAGACCGCCCTCAACAGTCGCGTGATCATCGAGCAGGCCAAGGGGATCCTCGCCGAGCGGCAGGGCACCTCGTTGGACGACGCCTTCGAGCTGATGCGCGCCTTCGCCCGGCACAACCGCCGCAGACTCAACGATGTGGCGTGCGCGGTGGTCGCCGGCACCCCCTCCGTGACCGGCCTGATCCAGGCTTCGGTGGACAAACCCCAGACGTGCTTGTCCGGTTGGCTGAGCTGACCGCGAGCGCGACCTGCGCCAGCGTGGGTGGGCCTGCTGGCCGACGCAGGTAAGGGCTCGTGGGTGGAAGGCAGTGCCACGTCGCATGCCATACGCATGCCACACGCACGCCACGTCGCCTTCCACCCACGACCCGGCAAGCGGCAGCCGTCGCCGAACGGAGGACGCCATGAGTCCGGGCATCGAGGACACCGGCAAGCTCACCGGCGGCCTGTCCCTCGACCCGGCGTTCATCGTCGATCTCGCGCTCTCCGCCGACGCGAGCCACGCCTGGCGATGGGACTTCGCCGACGACTCGGTGTTCTGGACACCGGGCATGGACGATCTGCTCGGCGTGCCGGGGCTGCCCGCGCGGGAGCTCGGTGACCTGCTTCGCCACACGGTCGACCCGATGCTGCCCGCGGCGCGTGCGGCCCCCGCGGGCCAGGACTTCGAACTCGAACAGCAGCGCCGGAATCCCGCCGGGCAGCAGCGCTGGATCCGGTTCCGCGCGCGCACCTACGACACGGGGACCTCGGCGGGCCTGTTCGGCGTCGCGCACGACGTGACCGAGCAGGAAGAAGCCCGGCAGGCACTGGCCGACATCGCGGACCGGTACCGGCTGCTGGTCGACCTGACCCCGGAGGGCATCGGGGTACACCAGAACGGCCGAGTCGTCTACGTCAACGCCGCGTTCCTGCGCTTTTTCCGCGCGCGATCGAGCGCCGACGTGCTCGGGCTCCCCATCACCGAGTTCGTCCATCCGGAGTCGATCCCCGCGATGCAGCAGCGGATCCGGTCGCTGACCGAGCCGGGCACGACCTCCGAACCGACCGAGGTCGTGATGCGCCGGCGCGACGGAACCACGCTGATCATGGAGACCGTGTCGGTCCGCACGACATGGGAGGGCGAGCCGGCCTTCCAGGTGATCCTGCGGGACATCACGGCCCAGAAGGAGGCCGAGGCGGCGCTGCGCTACCAGGCCGCGCTCGTCACGCACGTCAGCGACGCGATCATCGCCACCGACCGCGATCTGGTGGTGACCAGCTGGAACCCGGCCGCCGAGGCGATCTACGGCCGGTCGGCGGCCGAAGCCGTGGGCCGCTCGCTGGCCGACCTGCTCGGCGCCCCGCTGGACATCCAGGAGGTGACGCGTAGCGGGGGTGTGCTGCGGATGTTCCACCGGCGCTCCGACGCCGCGCTGCTGGCCCTGCGGATCTCGGCCGCGCGGATGGACGGGGGCTACGTCCTGGTGTGCGCGGACGAGACCCCGCAGCGCCGCGCGGAGCGGCGGTTCGCCACGGTCGTCGCGTCGCTCGAGGAGGGCGTGCTCGTGATGGCGCCGGACGGCCACATCGAATCGGCCAACCCGGCCGCGCTGCGCATCCTGGGCCTGCGCGAGAGCGAGGTGGTCGGTGCGGTCCCACCGTTGGTCACGCTGCTCGACGAGGACGGCCGGGCGCTCCCGGACACCGAGTACCCGCTGGCATCGGGCCGGCTGACCGGAACCCCGCAGTTCGGCAGGCTCCTGCGGATGCGGCGGCGAGACGGCACCGAGGGGTGGCTGTCCGTGAGCTCGCGGCCGCTGTACCCGGACCGGGAGCCGCCGCACGCGGTGGTCACGTCCTTCAGCGACAACACCGAACGCCGGGCCATCGCCGAACGCCTCCGCTATGAGGCGACCCACGACGCGCTGACCGGGCTGGCCAACCGGAGCGTGGTCGTCAGCCGGCTGGCCGAGGCGCTGCGGGACCCGCGAGGCCTCGACATGATCGCGGTCCTGTTCATCGACCTGGACAAGTTCAAGGTCATCAACGACTCGCTCGGGCACGCCGTCGGCGACCAGGTGCTGCAGGTCGTCGGCCGGCGGCTGCGCGCCGGGGTGCGCAGCGACGATCTGGTCGGGCGGCTGGGCGGGGACGAGTTCGTCATCCTCAGTACGGGCATGACCGACGGGAGCGAGGCCGCGGCGCTGGCCACGCACCTGCGGTCCACGCTCATCGAGCCGATCACCCTGGACGGGCGAGAGCTGCACATCGACGCCAGCACCGGCATCGTCATGACCACGCCGGTCGACCCGCGCAGCGCCGACGACCTCATCCGGGACGCCGACGTGGCCATGTACCAGGCCAAGACGACCGGCCGGGGCCGCTACGAGCTGTTCGACGTGGCCCTGCGAGAACGCATGCAGCGCCGCCTGCGGCTGGAGCAGAACCTGCGCGAAGCGGTGCGGCTGAACCAGCTGTGGGTGGCCTATCAGCCGGTGGTGTCGCTGCCCGACGGGGAGATGGTGGGCGTCGAGGCCCTGCTGCGCTGGGACCAGCCGGAGCTCGGGGTGGTCTCCCCGGTGGAGTTCATCCCGCTCGCCGAGGAAAGCGACCTGATCAGCGCGATCGGCGTCCAGACCCTGCGGACCACCACCCGTGAGATGGCCCGGCAACGGCACAACCACCGGCTGGACCTCCAGGTGGCGGTCAACCTCTCCGCGCGCCAGCTGGACGACCCGGATCTGCTGAACACGGTGGAGCACGCGCTGCACAGCGCGAACCTGCCCGCGTCGGCGTTGTGCCTGGAGATCACCGAAAGCGCGCTGATGCGCGATCCGCTGCTGGCGGCGAAGAAGCTCGACTCGTTGCGCAACCTCGGTGTCCGCATCGCCATCGACGACTTCGGCACCGGGTACGCCTCGCTGTCCCAGCTCCTCCGGCTCCCGGTGGACATCCTGAAGATCGACCAATCGTTCGTGGCCGGTCTCGGGGAATCGTCCGACGCGACCGGAATCGTCAACGGAATTGTGGCGATGGCCCACGCGGTG
>DASSAD010000065.1:0-10845 GCA_035685725.1 Amycolatopsis sp.
CGCCACCGAGCCTGAACAGGGACAGCGAAGCCCAGCAAGCCGAGTTCACCCGGATCGCCGGGAAGTTCATGGGGCCCAACCACCGTCGGGGACACACCTACACCTGGTTGCCCAATCACCTCGCCGACGGTAGAAGGCAGACCAGCCCGCGCAGTTTTCTGACCGCCCTGCGAACAGCTGTGGACACGACCGTCCACACGTATGCCAAACATTCATCGCCGCTGCACTGGGACGCGATCAAGCAAGGCGTCCAGAAGGCATCCACCGGCAGGGTGAAGGAAATCGGAGAAGACCTCCCCTGGGTCGCGTCGACGGTAGCCCCCTTACAGGGTCTTCAGGTTCCGATCGCACAGGAAGACATTCTGCGGCGGTGGACCGAGCGAGATCTCCGTTCACTACTACGGCGGCAAGCGGAAAACTCCAGCGATGACGAGGCGGTTCGCACCGGCCCTCAGCACCTCGACGACTATCCCAGGCTTGTTGACGAACTGATTTCGCTGGGCATCATGACGAGGCGGGTCAACGGAAAACTGGACCTCCCGGACGTCTACCGGGTCGCCTTCGGTCTCGGCCGCAGGGGCGGAGTGCCCAGGGTCAACGCTTAGCTTTCCCTTGGCGAATTCCGCGCTCCTCACGCTCCGGGCGTGGTGAACGACCACTTCTGGTTGCCGCCGCCCGTACACGTCCAGATCTGCAGTTGGTTTCCGTTGGTCGCGTTGTTGTCGGTGACGTCGAGGCATTTGTTCGCCTGCGGGTTGACGATGTCGTTGGCCGAGTCGACCCGCCACTGCTGGGCGCCGGTGCCGTTGCAGTCGTAGAGGTCGACCTTCGTGCCGTCCCCGGTGCCGCCGCCGACCACGTCCAGACATTTCCCGAGCACGCGCAGGGTGCCGTCGGAGGCCTGCGTCCAGGTCTGTGCGGAGGAGCCGTTGCAGTCGTAGATGACGACGGGGTTCGCGTTGGCGGTCGACGCGCCCGCGTCGTCGACGCACTTGCCGGATAGTCCGGTCAGTCGCCCGGCCGGTTCAGCCGCCGTACCGCTATAGACGCGGACGTAATCGATCGACATCGTCGCCGGGAACGGCGTGGCCGCGGTCGGATCACCGGGCCAGCTCCCGCCGACCGCGAGGTTGAGCAGCATGAAGAAGGGGTGGTCGAACACCCAGGTATTGCCGCCGGCATCGGCGCGGACGTGGTTTTCCACCGCGATCCCGTCCAACGACCACACCACCCCGTTGGGTCCCCAGTCGATGGCGTAGGTGTGGTAGTCGCTGGACAGTTGTGCCCCGCCGGGCAGCGTGTAGCTGCCGGTGAGCGGGTTGCCGCCGGAGTAACCGGGCCCGTGCATGCTGCCGTGGTTGGTGCCCATGTCGGAGCCGACGGTCTCCATGACGTCGATCTCGCCGTTGTTGGGCCACGGGGCCCCGCCGTCGCCCTGCATCCAGAACGCGGGCCACAGTCCCTGGCCGGGCGGCATTTTGACGCGGGCTTCGAAGTGCCCGTACTTCTGCGTGAACGTGTTCGCCGTGAGCAGTCGCGCCGAGGTGTACTGGCAGGTCCCGTACCAGCACTGATACTGCGACGCGTTGTCCGTGCGCGCGGTGATCACGAGGTGGCCCTGGCCGTCCATCGCCGCGTTGTCGGTGCTGGAGGTGTAGTACTCGCGTTCGTTGTTGCCCCAGCCGGAACCGCCGGTGTCATGACCCCATTTGCCGGCATCGGGCGCGCTGCCCGCGGGCCCGTTGAACTCGTCCGACCAGGTCGGGGTGAGCGCGAACGCGCCCGGCTGTGCCGTTGTCCCCGCCGTTGTCCCCGCCGAGGCACCCGGATCCGGCCCCAGGGCCGCCACCACCGTCACGCAGGCCAGGAGACCGAGGGCACCGGAGAATCTCCGCAACCACACCGCCGAACACCACCCTTCGCGGTCGACACGGCGACCGTAAATGGTCTGGTCCAATTGGTCTGAACCTCAGTGTGGCGAGCGTCATACTCCCCGTCAAGGGGCCGATGTGGTCTCCCGGTCAGCCGCCCGCCGCCGGGCCGCGCGGAACCCGCGCCAGCCGAGCACGCCGATGATCGTGCCGAGTATCAGGGACACCACGGTCAGCACCAGGTGCACCACCAGGAACGCGGTCGCCGAGCCGTCCGGCGCCCACGACTGTGGATCGGCCCACACATTCTTCACGAAGGTGATCCAGATGATCCACGACCACACTCCGAAGGCCAGCAGGAACAGCGATACACGTCGAGACATGATGCGAGTATCCCCCGATCGGTTCAGCTTCTTCACCCGGGAACCGCGCCGAGGTGAATTAACCTGCAGTGGTGCGCATTTCCCGATTGTCCCTGGTAGTCGCCGTGGTCCTGGTCTGCGGCCTGACCGTTTGCGGCGGCCCCGCGGCGGCGCAGGAGGCACCGCGGGCCCAGGCCGCCTGCCCGGACGGCCAGGCGCCGCCACCGCCGGTGGACACCTCCGAGCAACCCGCGCCCGGGCAGCCCGCCCCGGCGCCGTTGCCGGTGCCCGCCGAGCCGGTCGGCGGCGCGCGCATGGGGGAATGCGGTGTGGTGTTCCCGGCCGGCTCCCCCGCGCCGCCGGACACCACCGCGGCCTCGTGGGTCATCCAGGATCTGGACACCGGTGCGGTGATCGCCGCCAAGAACCCGCACGCACGGGAACGGCCGGCATCACTGATCAAGACACTGCTCGCGCTGGTCGTCATCGCCGACCTCAAGCCCGACCAGGTGATCGTCGCGACCCCGGACGACGCGAGCCAGGAGTGCACCTGCGTCGGCCTGGTCGCGGGCGGGAGCTACACGGTCGACGAGTTGCTGCACGGACTGCTGATGCACTCCGGCAACGACGTCGCTCATGCCTTCGCCACGGCGCTCGGCGGTGCGCCCGCGGCCGTGACGAAGATGAACGACGTCGCCGCCTCCCTCGGCGCCGCCGACACCAGGGCGGCCACACCCGCCGGGCTCGACGGCCCCGGCATGTCGACCTCGGCCTACGACCTGAGCCTGATCTTCCACCAGGCGATGAAGCAGCCCGCGTTCGCCGCCGCGGTGGCGACCCGGAGCTTCCAGTTCCCGGCCCAGCTGGGCAAACCCGCCTTCTCGATCGTCAACGACAACAAGCTGCTCGGCGCCTACCCTGGCTTCCTCGGCGGCAAAACCGGGTACACCGACGACGCCCGGCACACCTATGTGGGCGGTGCGGACCAGGATGGCACGCGGCTCGCGGTGGTGATGACGCGTGCCGAACAACGCCCGACGCTGGTCGTGGAGCAGGCGGGCCGGCTGCTCGACTACGGCTTCGGGCTGCGGCGGGCCAGTGCCGAGGCGGTCGGGCAGCTCGTTGGGCCGACCACCGCGACCGAGACCACGACCACCCCGGAGGACGCGCCGGCCGTGGCCGGCAAGGCGAACGCGGGCGGCGCGAACGCCGCGAGCTCCCGGGATCCCTTCGGCTTGACCGGTTGGCTCGTCACCATCGCCGTCGCGGTGCTGGTCGCGGCCGGTTTCGTCATCGGCCGCCTCGGCCGCCGCCGGAAGGCCAGGCGGCCCGCCGATCGGTCCTGAGCAGGGAGTTTCCCGGGGAGCTCACCGGGTGCGAGAACGCGCGGACCTCGACAGCCGGCCGAGCAGGGCCAGCACGGCCCCGGCCCCGAACGCACCGGCCACGGCCCCGGGGCCGGCTCCCCGCCGCACCTCCACCCGCGGCCGGATCACCGCCGGTGGTGGCGGCGCGTAACTGATCACGACGTTCTCCCGGGCGGTCGCCGTCCACGCGGTGACGAACAACAGGAACCGGGACACCAGGTTGGCGAACACCAGCAACCCGATGATCGGCCCGAACAGCACCCCGGCCGGGGACTTGGTGACCGCGCCCAGATAGACCGAGGCCGCCTGCTTGAGCACCTCGAACCCGATGGCCCCGATGATCGCGCCCTTGATCGCGCTGCGTGCCGAGACCCGTTGCCGGGGCAGCCCGGAGATCACCCACACGAACACGATCATGTCGGCCAGCAGGGCCAGCACGATCGTCGCCAGCCGGAGCAGGGCCACCGCCCACTCCTGGTCCTGCACACCGGCCAGCCGCAGCAGGAAGTTGCCGACGCCGCCGCCGATCGCGGTCAGTCCGATCGAGACGAGAATCGCCAGCCCGAGCCCGGCCAGCGCGAGCAGATCCTTCAACGCCGTGGAGACGACCGGCGTCTTCTTGCGCTCCTGCCCCCACTGCGCGGTCAGCGCGTCACGGAGGTTGGTCATCCAGCCGAGGCCCGCATACAGCGCCAGCAACAAGCCGAAGATGCCGGTCGTGTTCTTCGCGCCCAGCGCCGAGTCCACGAGGCGGGCGAACAGGTCGCCCAGCCCCGCCGGGGCCGCCCGCACGATGGCGTCACGCAGGTCCATCAGCGCGGCCGGGTTGCTCGCGAGCACGAACCCCGCGACCGAGAAACCGATCATCAGCAGCGGAAACAGCGATAGCACGCTGAAGTAGGTGATGGCGGCGGCGTAGTGATTCCCGTAGTGCTCGCCGAAGGCCTCGTTGGCTCTGATCACGTGATCGAGCCACGGGTACTTCCTGCGCAGCCTGGGGACCAGCTTTTCCTTTTCCGCCACAGGGGGAAGTTAGCGGCGTGCCGGACACCCCACAACTCGTAGCTACCGGCGCGTAACGGACCGAGCCGGTATCGCCCGGGATGATCGGGTGCGCACAACGCGCCGGAAACGCCGGATGGGCGGAACCGGTCCGGTTCCGCCCATCCTCTCCGCGGTTCAGTTGTGCCTAGCCTCCGGCGCGGCCCCCGCCACCGCCACCACCGAAGCCGCCACCACCACCACCGCCGAAGCCGCCACCACCGCCGCCACGGCCACCGCCGCCGGCCAGGCCCCGGGTGCCGGTGGTGCTGTTCGCGGTCGGCAGCGGCTGGCTGAGATCGGCCAGCACCACCTGGTCACCCGCGTTCAGCCCGGACCGCACCTGGGTCACCGCCGCCCCGATCGCGCCCAGCGTGACCCGCCGGGTCTGCGGCTGGTTGTTCACCAGGACGGTCACCGTCGCGTTCGCACCCTGCAGGTGCACCGCCGAGGTCGGCACCGCCACCGGCGCGGCCGCGGTGTTCGTGATGATCGACACCGACGCGGTCGAACCGGGGTAGAGCGGATCCGCGGTGGCCGGCAGGGAGATCGTCACCGGATAGCTCGGCGACCCGGACGAGGTAGTGGTCGACAGCAGCCCGATGGCGGTGACCTTGCCGGTCAGCGGCTTGGTGCTGCCGTCCGGGGTCACGGTCGCCTGCTGGCCCGGCTTGACCTGGCCGGCCTGGACGTCGCTCACCGCGGTGGTGACCTGGTTCTGTCCGGGTCCGTTCACGACGATGTGCTGCTGGCCCGCCTGCTGTCCCACGGTGAAGCCGACCTGGGCGACCGTCCCGTCGATCGGGCTGACCAGCGTCGCGGCCGCGATGTTCTGCTGGGCGACCGCGACCTGTGCGTTCGCCGCGTCGATCGCCGCCTGGTCGGCCGCGAGCTGCTGCGCCGACGCCGGCACCGAGGCGCCGCCACCCGAGGAACCGCCCGACTGGCTGTGCGACCCGCCGGCCGCCGTGCCGCCCGAGGACGGCTTCGACGAGCCACCCGAGGAGGGCGCGGATTTCGGCGCGCCGCCCTGCGGTGCCGGGGCGTTGTTGGGCGCCGGTGCCTGCGCGGCCGCGGCCGCGTTCTGCGCCAACTGCTGCGACAGCGCGTTCTCCGCGGAGGCGAGGTTCTGCTCGTCGTCGGCGGCCTTGTGCTGCGCGTCCTGCACCTGCTGGATCGCCGCGGTGCAAGCGTCCACATCGGACTGAGTCACCGTCGGGGTGGAACCGCTGCTCGTACTCGAACCGCCCGAAGACGACGAACCGGACGAAGACGACGAGCTCGAAGTGGTCGGCTGGACGACCGACTGGCAGGCGCTCTGCTGAGCGGAAACCGCCGCGGAAGCCGCTTTCAGGTCACCGTCCAGCTGGCTCTGTGCCGCGATCACGGCGTCCTGCAAGGATTCCAGGTCGCCTGATCCCGAAGTCGCCGCCGTCGTGAAGTACGCGGCGGGGGTGACCCGTCCCGACGAGGCCGACGAGCCCGACGAGCCGGTCGACTGTCCGCTCTGGTCGGCCGCGAGCTTCGCCTGCGCACTGGCCAAAGTGGACTGTGCGGTGGCGAGGCTGCCCTGCAGCGACGTGGTGTCCAGTTCCCCGAGCGTCTGCCCCGCGCTCACCTGTTGGCCCACCTGAACCGGAACCGACGCCACCTGGCCGGACACCGGGAAACTCATGGTGGCCTGGGTGACCGGCTGGATCGTGCCCGCGGTGTCGAGCGTCGCGGTCACCGTGGCGGGAGCGGCCGCGGCGGTGCGGTAGCCCGCCACCGACGACCCGGAAGCGGCCCACACCGCCGCGCCGCCACCGACGACCACCACGACCGCGGCGATCAGGATCACCCGGCGAACGCGTTTGCCCATGGCCCGCTCAGCCATTGGCACCACCACTGGCGGCACCGGTACCACCGGCGCCACGCGGCCGGCCGGAGGTGCACCCGTTGGGTCCGGCCTGGCTGAGCGAGATGGCCGTCGCGGTCACCGCGCCGGTGTCGTCGGACTGGCCGGTCGCCGTCGCGCACTCCCCGACCTTCAGCGCGGTGGCGTCCGAGGACTGCGTCTTCTCGTAGGTGGTGCCGGCGCTCACCGTGACCTGCACATCGGTGGTCGCGCCGGTCTGCCGGTTGTCCTCTTCGACGGTGAAGCCGGTGCCGGTCACCGCGGTCACCTTGCCGAAGGTCCCGCGAGCGCCGCCGCCCGGGCGGGCGGTACCCGACGGGCGCGGCGCGCGGGTGCCGCCGCCCTGGCCCCCCTGCGGCCGGGCGCCACCGGCACCGCCGCCGAAGCCCGCGGTGCAGCCGTTCGCACCGGCCGTGCTGATCTGCACGCTCGTCGCCGCGACCCGCGTCCCGGTGCCGGCGACGACCACGCACGAGCCCTGGGTGACGTCGGCCAGCGTCGCGGAAACACGGTCGTTGAACGTGGTGCTGCCGGAGTAGTTCACCGTGACCTGGCCGTTCGCGCCCTGCACCTCGATATTGGCCGAGTTGACCGCCGCGATGGTGCCGGAGGCGGCGGGACCGCCCGCCCGGTTCCCGCCCCGGCTCTGCGCCTGGCTGGCCGGTGCCGGGGCCGCACTGCCGCTGGACGAGGAACCGCAGGCGGCCAGGCCCACGGCGAGCGCCCCGCCGAGTGCGATGGTCACGAGCGACCGCTGGATCTTCATGGGAAAGGGATCTCCTATTCGCTGCGAAGGGCGTCGATCGGCGCCAGCCGGGCGGCCCGGCTCGCCGGATAGACACCGAAGATCAGGCCGATGACGACCGCGGTGAGGATCGCGATCACGGTGGCCGACGGTGAAATGGCGATTTGCGTGCTCATCAGGTGTGGCAGGATCAGCGCCCCGACGATGCCGAGCAGCGCGCCGAGCAGTCCGCCGGCGAACCCGAGCACGGATGCCTCCACCATGAACTGGCGGCGGATCACCACGGGGCTCGCGCCGATCGCCTTGCGCAGGCCGATCTCCTTGATCCGTTCGGTGACCGAGACGAGCATGATGTTCATCACGCCGATCCCGCCGACCAGTAGGGAGATCGCCGCGACCCCGCCGAGCAGCAGGGTCAGCGTCTTCGTGACCGAGCTGGCCGTGTCCAGCAGGGATTGCTGGCTGGCGATGGTGAAGTCCGCGGACGCGGTGTTCGTGATGTGGTGTAGCGCCAGCAGTTCCTGGTTCGCCTCCTGGTATGCCGCCGACAACGTGTTCTCCGTGGTCGCCTGCAGGTAGATGGACTGGACCGAGGTGCGGTTCGCTCCGCCGATCAGCCGGTCGGCGTCCGTGCTGATCGGCACGATCGCCTGGTCGTCCTGGTTCTGCGCGCTCGACGAGGTGCCGGACGAGGTCAGCACGCCCACCACGGTGAACGGGATGCTGCTGATGGTCACGGTCCGTCCGACGGCGTTCGTGGTGCCGAACAGCTCGTCCGCCGTCGACGAACCGAGCACGACGTTCGCCGCCTCGCTCGTGACGTCCGCGTTGGTGAGGAACCGGCCCTCGGCGATCGTGCGTGCCCGCACCGAAAGCCAGGGCGGCGTGGTCCCGACCACCGAGGTGGTCCAGGTCGTCGCGCCCGCCGCGAGCGACGTGCTGCGGGAGGTCGTCGGTGCGACCGCCGCGATGTCCGGCGCGACGCCCGGGGTGCTCAGCGCGGTCGCGTCCTCCACGGTCAGCGTGGTCGCCGAGCCGGCCCCGCCGCGCACCCCGTTGGACGTGGTGCTGCCGGGCGAGACGACCAGAAGGTTCGTGCCCAGCGAGTTGATCGCCGAGGTGACCTGCGCCTGCGCGCCCTCCCCGAGACCCACGGTGAGGATCACCGCGGCGATGCCGATCAGGATGCCGAGCATCGTGAGCCCCGAGCGCAGCCGGTGCGACCGGATGGCCTCGAGGCTCGTGCGCACCGTTTCCAGCCAGTTCATCGCGCGGCCCCCGAATCGGACTCGATGAGCCCGTCACGGAACCGCACGACGCGGCGTGCGTGTGCCGCCACGTCCGCTTCGTGCGTGATCAGCACGATCGTGTGACCATCGGAGTTCAGTTCCTCGAACACCGACAACACGTCGGCGGTGGACTTGGAGTCCAGCGCACCGGTGGGCTCGTCGGCCAGCACCATGGACGGCCGGTTGACCAGCGCCCTGGCCAAGGCGACCCGGGACTGCTGCCCACCGGAAAGCTCGGTGGGCCGGTGGTCGATCCGGTCGCCGAGGCCGACGCGCTCGAGCAACCGCACCGCCCGTTCCTTGCGTTCGGTCCTGCGCACGCCCGCGTAGGTCAGCGGAAGTTCGACGTTGCGCCACGCCGTCAGCCCCGAGAGCAGGTTGAACTGCTGGAACACGAAGCCGATGCGGCGGTTGCGGACCATCGCGAGGTCCTCTTCGGACATATGGCTGACATCTTCGCCCGCCAGCCGGTAACTGCCGCTGGTCAACAGGTCGAGACAACCGATGATGTTCATCAGGGTCGACTTGCCCGAGCCGGACGGTCCCATGATCGCGACGTATTCACCGGCGTCGACGCGCAGGGAAACCCCGCGCAGTGCCTCGACTTCCACCGCTCCGGTGGAGTAGACCTTTCGCACGTCGCGGATGTCGACCACCGGCTCGGCCGAGTGCGGCGCAGCCGCCTGCTCGATCGGCGCGGTCGGCCACTCGGGGATCCCGGCCGCCACCTCGATCTGTGCTGCGGTCTGTTCTGTGCTTTCCGGCATGGCTCAGCCCCCCAACCCGCCGAGGCCCCCGGCGCCGCCGCCCCTTCCGCCTAAACCACCGCCACCGCCGCCGCGGAAACCGCCACCGCCGAAACCGCCGCCGGCACCGCCCCGACCGCCACCGGCGCCACCGGTCCCGCCGCGGCCACCGGCGGTGGCACCGGCCGGCACCGCCACCACGACCTGGTCGCCTTCGGACACTCCGCTGAGGATCTGCGTCATCCCGTTGGAGGTCATGCCGACCGTGACCGGATGACTGACCTGCTGGATGCCGTTCATCTCCGTGACGGCGGCCTGCCCGCCGTTGTAGTGCACCGCGGTGCTCGGCACGGCGAGGACGTCGGTCAGCTGCTTGACGATGATCGACACGGTCGCTCCCGCCCCCGCGATCAGCCCGCTCGGCGTACCGGTCACGCCGATGGTGATCGGGTAGCTGGGCACCGAGGAGGAACCGGAGGCCATCACGCCCACCGAGGTGACCGTGCCGTAGATCGTGCTCGTTGAGCCGTCCGGGGTGATCGTCGCCTGCTCACCGTTCTTGATCTGGCCGATCTCGGTGTCGTCCACGCTCGCGTTGACGATGAAGGAGTTGGTCGAGATGACCGTGACCTGAGCGGAAGAGGACGAACTGGTACTCGACGCCGACGAGGAGCCGCTCTGCCCCTGCCCGCCACCGGAAGAACCCGACCCGCCCGCGGACGAGGAACCGGCGGACGAAGCCGACGATCCGGACGAACCGCTGCCACCGGCCGAAACCTGCTGACCCACCGTCAGGTTGACCGCCGCCACCGTGCCCGTGATGGGCGCCGTCATGGTCGCCTCGTTGAGCGAGTTCTGGGCGTTGGTCACCTGGTTCTGGGCCGCGGTGATCGACGCCTGGTCCGCGTTGAGCTGCGCGGAAGAGGCGCCGGCCGAGGAGTCGCTGGACAGCTTCGACTGGGCCGAGGCGAGCGTGGAGTTGGCCTGCGCCAGGGTCGCCGACAACGACGCGGACTGCACGGTCGCCAGCGCCTGCCCGGCGGTGACCTGCTGTCCGACCACCGCATCGACCGCGGTCACCTGGCCGGCGACACCGAAGTTGAGGTCGCTGCGCTGGGCCGGCTCGATGGTGCCGGACGAGGACACGGTCTGCCGCAACGTGGTCAGGCTGGCCGGGATGAGGCGCGTGGTGGGTGCCGATGAGGTGGGCCGGGTGGCAGCCCAGGTGGTCACACCCGCGGCCGCGACGATCACGACGGCCACGGAGACGATGACCAGTCGTCTTTTCTTCAAGAGTCTGGGGAGCACCACGGAAGCATGTCCCGAGATTCTGAAAGTGATCTGAGAAAGACGCGGGCAATCCTGTGAATTGGATGTGTATCCGCGACTACCGGCCGGGCGGCAGGAACCCCACGCGCTCGTAGACGCGCGAGAGCGTCTCCGCCGAGACCGCCCTGGCCCGCTCCGAGCCCCTGGCGAGCACCTTGTCCAGTTCGGCAGGATCGTCCACATAGGACCGAACGCGCT
>DASSAD010000066.1:0-31889 GCA_035685725.1 Amycolatopsis sp.
AACGGCATTGCTGGAGCGGGGCAGGCTCAAAGAAGCGATCCGACGCTATGAGAAGGGGCTTGCCCTGTTCACCGAGGCGGGCAATGAACCCTACCGTGGGCAGGCCTATCTCCGGTTGGGTGATGTGTATCGGAAGATGGACCGGCCCGACTTGGCGTCCCAGTACTACGTCGAATCGCTCGGTGTCTTCGGGAGGATGGAGTCGGATCAGCGAGCCGGGCCCCTGATCCGGCTGGCCTCGCTGCTCGCGGAGCGCGGCGAACTGGAAACCGCCGAGAGTTATGCTCAAGACAGTCTCGCGTTGTATCGCCGCGCCCGGGACGAGCACAAAGCGCGCGAAGTTCTTCTCGAACTCGCGGTCATCGAAAGTAAACGCGGCGAGCACGAGAAAGCCGTGTCGGCGGCTCGAGAGGCGATCCAGCTCGCCGAAGTCCATGGTGACCTTGCTGGAAAGGCCGTAGGTTTGGATCGGCTCGCTCAGGTCCGGGCTCAGGCCGGCGAGCCCGATGCGGCGCGCGCTTGCTGGGAAGACGCGCGGGGCCTGTTCGAAGAATTGCGTGACACCCGCGCGTCAGTCGTTGCCGACTCCCTGACAGGACTCGCCGCTGCTCGGGCTATGCCGCAACAGCACCCGCGGTCGCCTGTGTTCCGCCAGTGACGATGTAGCAGGCTGGCGCCGCCTGGTTTTCCTTGGCGGTCCTGGCATGGGACGACTTCACGAGAACTGGCGAGGTGGCCTCGGTCGAGGAGAACGCCGCTGCGCCCGCGACCGCGACAGCGCCGACACCTATAGCGAGCGTCATCCACCTCTTACTGCGTGTAATGGCCCGGAGCGGTCCTCGAACTCCGATCGAGTCTGAGGTCTGTCGTCCAATCGTGGTGTCGAACACGCTTTGTATTAGAGCAGACGCGGTGGGTTGCGCTTTAGGACGGCCGTATGGGTCGGCATGCTGGCACGCTGGTAACCTAAGATCCCTTATGTCCGCTCTCGCGCGGGCTGCCTCCGGTACGCGGAACCTTGGGCACTGTACCGAACACGTTCTAGTGAATGAAACGCGGCGTTCGATCGATGGAACAAGGTTGTCCCGGCCGCCGGGGATGAGAGACGGCCGGGACGGCTGTCAGCAGTCGCGCAGTTCGGGACTCTGGTTGCGCAGTTGGCCGGCGGGGGAGATGAAGTCGCGATAGGCGTCCCCACCGACGGCGGTGGGCCGGAAAGCGGCTACCCGGTGGCAGTTCTGGAAAGCCAGCTTCAGGCCGAAGTGCCGTTCGAGCCCGCCGCGGATGGCGTCCGACGCGAGTGCGCGCAGGAGTTGCCCGCGTTCGGCTTCGCTCGGCGGCGGGGTGGCGTGGTCGGCGAACTCGCCGGTGCCGCCGGCGAGTTCGGCCGCGACCGTGCTGATCACTTGCCAGGCGTAGGGCAGGGAATCACGCACACACACGACGAATTCTTCGTCCGTCACGGCGCCGGTTTCGGCGCGCTCGAGCAGTGCAGTGGGCACGTCCAGGGACAACGGACTCTCCTTTTCGATCGGTTTCCTATCGGCCGGCCAGTGCGGTCGGGCCGGGGACGAAGTCGGGGTCGATCTGCGCGGCCAGGTCCAGCCCGGCCCGGTCGTTGCCCCAGGATCGGGCGTTGCGGAGGTGGAATTCGACCGCCTGCCGGTGGCACCGGTCCCAGTCCCGGGGTGTCGAGTCCACTGTGGACACGATGGTGGCCAGGGCGGCGAGGTTGTGCGGCTCCAGCGCGCTGATCGGGCGTGGGTGGCCGCGTTCGGCGGCGCGGACGTGGCCGGAGCCGGTCAGCCAGCACAGCAGGTCCGGGCCCAGCTCGTCGCGCAGGAACTCGACATCGTCTTCCTCGGTGACTTTGTTTCCGACGACGGCGAGCCGGACGCCGAAGTCGTTCGCGTAGGCGGAGTACTGCCGGTAAACGCCCACGCTGCGTCGGGTCGGCTCGCAGACCAGGAACGTGATGTCGAAGCGCGTGAACAGGCCGGACGCGAAGGCGTCGGCACCCGCGGTCATGTCGAGCACGACATACTCGCCAACGTCGTCGATCAGGTGATTGAGCAGCAACTCCGCCGCTCCGACCTTCGAGTGGTAACAGGAGACTCCGAGGTCCCCTTCCTCGAACCGGCCGGTGACGCCCAGGCGGACCCCGCCGATCTCCCGGAAGCAGGCGCGCATGACCGGGTTGTCCTCGAACGGCCGCATCAGCCTCGACCCGCGGCCCGGGGGCGTCGTCTTGATCATCGCTTCGGCTCCGGCTATGCGCGGGTTGTCGCCGCGCAGGTAGTCCTTGATCAGCGTCAGGTTTTCGCCCAGCGTGGGCAGCGCGGCGGCTTCCTGCTCGCTCGCCCCCAGACCTGCGGCGAGGTGCTGGTTGATGTCGGCGTCGATGGCCAGCACCGGCCGGCCCGCTTGCGCGAGGTAGGCGGTGAACAGCGACGTCAGCGTCGTCTTCCCGCTCCCTCCCTTGCCGACGAAGGCGACCTTCACTGCGAACCACACCCTTCCGGTATAGATGAAAATGATATTGGTTTTCAATATAGTCCGGCAAGATACACCCAGGTGGCCCAACCTCGAAGGAGGGATAGATCGGCCTCCGGCGCGTTAGGGTGCTTGTGTGGCCTTTGTGATCCGCACTCGCTCGGCGGACGGCGACTTCGGTCGTCTGCGCGCCGAGTTCGAGCTGCCGGAGTCGTTCGGGGCCGACGTGCTGGCCGAGGCCGAGTCCGCGGTGATGGATTCACCGACGTTCACCGGTGAGCGTGAGGACGCGACCGATCTGCCGCTCGTCACGATCGATCCGCCGGGCGCCAAGGACCTTGATCAGGCGATGGCGATCCGCAAGCGGGGCGCCGGATTCCGGGTCCACTACGCGATCGCGGACGTCGCGGGCTTCGTCCGGCCGGGCGGGTCCATCGACCGGGAGGCCCGGCGGCGCGGGCAAACGCTGTACCTGCCCGACGGCAATGTCCCGCTGCACCCCCCAGTGCTCTCCGAGGGAGCGGCCAGTCTGCTGCCCGGCGAAGTCCGGCCGGCCGTCCTGTGGAGCATCGACCTCGATTCCAGTGGTGAGCCGAGCCGGAGCAGGGTGCGCCGCGCCTGGGTCCGGTCGACCGAGCAATTCGACTACGAGACCGTCCGGGCGGCGTTCGGTACGGGTGATGCGCACCCCTCGATCGCCGCGCTGCCGTATCTGGGCACCCTGCGCCGCGAGCTCGCGGTGCATCGGGGCGCCGTCGAACTGCAGTTGCCGGAGCAGGCGATCGGCGGCGATTCCGGTGACGGCTGGGTGCTCGGGATGCGTCCACGAAACGACGTCGACGCGTGGAACGCCGAGATTTCCCTGCTCACCGGCATGGTCGCGGCCTCGATCATGATCGAAGCGGGCGTTGGGGTGCTGCGCACCCTGCCGGAGGCGGACGCGGATTCCGTGCAGTGGCTCCGCCGCTCGGCGCAGGCGCTCGGGATCGGGTGGCCGGCCGGCGTCAGCGTGTCCGAGCTTCTTGCCGGACTGGACCCGGGCCTGCCGGAGTCGATGGCCCTGTACCGGTGCAGCACCCGCCTCCTCCGGGGCGCCGGGTACACGGCGTTCGAGGGGGAAGTGCCCGATTCGACCGCTCATGCCGGCATCGGCGCACCGTATGCGCACGTCACCGCGCCGATCAGGCGCCTGGTGGACCGGTTCACCGCCGAAATCTGCCTCGCGGCCGGCGAGGGGATGGCGGTGCCGGACTGGGTTCGGGCGGCGCTTCCCGCCTTGCCGGTGTTGATGAGCTCGTCGGACACGCTCGCCGCCCGGGTCGAACGGGCGTGTATCGACCAGGTCGAGGCCTGGATGCTGGCGGGCAGCGTCGGGAGCACCTTCGAGGCGGTGGTGCTGCGCGCGGAGGAGGCGCGAGCCGAGATTCTGGTGGAGAATCCGCCGGTGATGGGTAAGTGTGCCGGCGCCAACCTGCCCGAGGGTGAGCGGATCAGGGTCCGGTTGACGGCGGTCGACGTGGCGAAGCGGAAGGTCTCGTTCGAGCGGGCATGATGACGTCGTGGCTCAGGCACTGGGGGAGTGGGCGCCACCGGGTGCTCTGGTCCGAGCGGTCGGGGAAGCGCCATGACCCTGTTCGATGATCTGGGGTCCGACGTGCCGGTCCGCGGTGTCCCGAAGCGGGTGGTGTCGCTGGTGCCCGCGCTGACCGAGGCGGTCGAGGCGACGGTGTCCGGGCGGCTGGTCGGCGCGACGGACTACTGCACCCGACCGTCCACCTTGGAGGTCGTGCGCGTCGGCGGGTCCAAGTATCCGAAGGTGGATCGGGTCCTGGGCCTGGGCCCAGACCTGGTGCTGGCCAATTCGGAGGAGAACCGGTCCGAGGACGTGGAACGGTTGCGGGCCAACGGCATCCCGGTGTGGGTGATGAAAGCACCCGCGACGGTTCCACTCGCACTCGCCTCGCTGCGCCGTTTGCTGACGCAGGCCTTCGGAGTCTACGCCCCGCGCTGGCTCGTCGCGGCCGAGGAGATGTGGCGGGAGGTGGCTCCGGTACGCGCTCGCGCCGTGGTCCCGGTGTGGCGCAAGCCATGGGTGATTCTCGGGCGGGACACCTTCGGCGGCGATGTGCTGCACCGGCTCGGGGTGTCGGTCGTCTACGGGGACCATCCCGAGCGTTACCCCCGTCCGAAACTCGACGAGCTCCGATCGTGGTTCGCCGACGGCGGCGCGGATTTGCTGGTGCTGCCCGACGAGCCGTACCAGTTCACCGATCGCGACGGGCCGGATGTCTTCCCCGGGGTGCGCTACGTACTGGTGTCCGGTCGCTACCTCACCTGGTACGGACCTTCCTTGTTGGCGGCCCACCCGGAGCTGTCGGCGGCACTCGGCCCCGTTGTGGAGCAATGAATGTTTACTACGGAACATCCGTAGTAAACGCTCCTTCCTCCACTACCGGCAGCGGCAGCGGGCGGAGCTGTCAGGTCGTCCGGCCCACTCCGTGCCCGAAGCGGACACCCCCAAGAGGTCAGGTAGCTTCAAGTCGATTGCTGTGCTTCGCGCTTGGAGAAAGGTCCTCAATGTCCGCTGTGACATATTTCGAGGCGATCGTCGTCGGCGCCCTCCAGGGCGTGTCGGAATTGTTCCCGGTGTCCAGTCTGGGGCACAGTATTCTGCTGCCGGCCTGGATCGGCGGCTCCTGGGCGACCGATCTGAGCATGGGTGAGGGTTCCCCGTACCTGGCCGTGCTGGTCGCGATGCACGTGGCCACGGCGCTCGCGCTCGTCCTGTTCTTCTGGCGCGACTGGGTGCGGATCGTGCGCGGCCTGCTGACGTCCATTCGCGACCGCGAGGTCGTCAACCCGGACCAGCGCCTGGCCTGGCTCCTCATCCTGGGCACGATTCCCGTCGGCATAGCCGGTGTCGTGCTGGACAAGGTGGTCCAGGACTATCTCGGGAAACCGGTTCCCGCGGCGATCTTCCTCATTGTCAACGGTGCCGTGCTCTACGCCGTGGAGCGCTTCGGGCACGCCGTGAAGGAACCGGTTCCGGCCAAGGTGCCCGCGGCGGCGGAGGCGACCATCGACTTCTCCTCCCAGCCCACGATGCCGATGCGGGCGATCCGCGTCGAGGAAGCCTCCGATCTGCGTCTGTCCCAGTTGAAGGTGAAAGAGGCGGTGCTGATCGGCGCGGCGCAGATATTCGCTCTCCTGCCGGGGATCAGCCGATCCGGCAGCACCATCGTCGCCGGGTTGCGCCGCGGGCTCAACCACGAGGACGCCGCGCGCTTCGCCTTTCTCCTGGCGACACCGGCGATTCTCGGTGCGGGTGTGCTGAAGTTGCCAGGACTGTTCAAACCGGAGTTTCACGCCTCACTCGGCCCGGCCATCGTCGGCAGCCTGGTCGCCTTGATCGCCGCCTACGCCTCGGTCCGGTTCCTGGTGTCGTATTTCGAGTCACGCACCCTGACCCCGTTCGCGATCTACTGTGTCGTGGCCGGCGTCGCGAGCCTGGTCTATTTCGTCGCATGATTGCGCCACTTACCTGGGAAAGGGTGTTCACCGCCTGGACACCCGATTTCACCTCGTTGTCGTTCGTGCTGGTGCTGGGTGCCGGTTACCTCTATGGCGCGAGTCGCGTGCCCGGCTGGGCCCGGTCCCGCACCATCGCGTTCCTGGGTGGTCTCGGCACGATCCTCGTGGTCACCTGCTCGTTCCTCGGCGTATATGACGGGACCCTGTTCTGGCCGCGCGCCGTGCAGACCGTGCTGCTGCTGATGATCGTGCCGCTGCTGCTCGCGCTCGGCGCTCCGTTGACCCTGGTGCTGGCGACGGCCCCTGGCGCCGCGCGGTTGCGGGCGATCGGTCGGGGCCGGGTGGCCCGGGCGCTGACCTTTCCGCTGGTCATCACGGTTTTGCTGATCGTGCCGCCGTTCTTGCTCTACCTCACCCCGTTGTACGAGTTGTGCCTGCGGAACCACGCGGTGGACTCGCTTGTCCGGCTGGGGCTGATCGTCTGCGGCTTCGGCTACTTCTGGACCCGGCTGCGGGTCGACCCCACGCCGCGCGAGGACCACCACCTCGTTTCCTTCAGCATGAGCTTCGCCGAGGTGGTGGTCGACGCGGCACTCGGCCTCGTCCTGTGGCTCGGCCCGCTGCGCGCGGCCGACTACTACGAAGCGCTGGCGCGCACCTGGGGTCCCGATCTGCACACCGACCAGATGATCGGGGCCGGCGTGCTGTGGATCGGCGGTGACATCGCCGGCCTGCCGTTCGTCGGTGCGTTGTTCTCCCGGTGGATGCACGACGACCAACGGCAGGCCGAGCAGATCGATCAGGAACTCGACGCCGAGGACGAGGCATCGACCAAGTCCGGCGGCCTGTGGTGGGAGAACGATCCCGTCCTGGCCGAACGGTTCAAACGCGATCGGACCTCGTGATCGGGGCGGGGTTGGACCGCTCAGTGAAACGCGTGTTCGGGTGCCGGGAACTCGCGCCGCCGCACCTCGTCAGCGAAGGCGGTCGCGGCTCCCGAGAGCACTCCGGCCACGTCCGCGTAGCGCTTGACGAAGCGCGGTGTGCGGCCGCGGCGCAGCCCCGCCATGTCCTGCCAGACGAGCACCTGTGCATCACAGTCCGCGCCGGCCCCGATGCCCACCGTGGGGATCCGCAGCTCGTGCGTGATCCGTTTGGCCACCTCGGCGGGGACCATTTCCATCACCACGGCGAACGCACCGGCTTCCTGCACCGCCAGCGCGTCGGCAACCAGCTCGTCGCCGGCCTTCCCACGCCCCTGGACTCGGTAGCCACCGAGATTGTGTTCGCTTTGCGGAGTGAAACCGATGTGCCCCATGACCGGGACCCCGGCAGCGGTCAAGGCCTCGACGTGGGCCGCGAAGCGACGCCCGCCTTCCAGCTTCACGGCGTGGGCCCGGCCCTCCTTCATGAACCGCACCGCGGTGCTCAGCGCTTGTTCCGGCGAGAGCTGGTAGGAGCCGAACGGCAGGTCCGCGACCACCAGAGCGTGTTTCGTGGCTCGCGTCACCGCCCGCACAAGCGGCAGGAGTTCGTCCACCGTCACGGGCAGCGACGTGTCGTAACCGAACACGTTGTTGGCGGCCGAGTCTCCGACCAGCAGCACCGGGATGCCCGCTTCATCGAACAGTTGCGCCGTGTACATGTCGTAGGCGGTGAGCATGGGCCAAGGTTCGCCGCGCTCCTTCAGCTCACGCAGGTGGTGAATGCGCACCTTCTTCACCGGGGCGGCCGCGCCGCTACCGTAGGGGGCTGTTTCGGAGTCGTGAGACATCGTCGTCGACCGTCCTTCCCTCGAGGCCCTGATCGGGTCCCCGGGTCGTGGATCTGGAAAAACCAGCGTGACACCCTTTTCGGGATGTCCCCAAGTCTGTGCGATGAGCTTCACACAGGTGGTGCAGATGAGTGAGAAGGCCGTCCCAGTGTGGCGGCGCAAGGCCGGTGGAGTGGTCGCCACCGTGGTCCAGCTCGGCGCGTTGATGTCGGTGGCCCTGTTGATCTGGGGCGGCCACCGCGCCTTCTACTCGAGAGTCACGTGGGTGTTCAGCCTGCTGAACATTCCGGCCGGCGCGAACGTGCTGATCGCACTGGTGCTCGGCGTGCTCGGCGCCGCGCTGCGGCGGCGCAAGCGTGCCGCGCTGAACACGCTGCTCCTGTTCCAGGTCGGCGGACTGCTCACCACCGTGGCCTACGAGATCGCGCTGATCTGGGCGCCCCGTCACCTCCCGCGACCCGAGGTCCGGCACGTACCGCCGTTACTCGGCGTCATCAGCGCGATGGAGTTGCTG
This sequence comes from Amycolatopsis sp., assembly GCA_035685725.1. Lineage (GTDB taxonomy): Bacteria > Actinomycetota > Actinomycetes > Mycobacteriales > Pseudonocardiaceae > Amycolatopsis_E. The sequence goes on from DASSAD010000066.1 coordinate 8,313, forward strand.
TCGATCGGGTTAATCGGGTTCGCGGTGCTGCTGCGGCCCGCGTTTCCCGCACGGCTCGCCCCCGGCGCCTGGTGGCGCGCGCTGATGGTCGGCGTCAGCGGGATCTCGGCGGTGATCGTGGGCGGCTGGCTGCTCACGGAGATGTTCCCCGGCTCACTGAAGGCGAGTGGGGACCGGGCGTTGTGGGCGGCCAACCACGCGACCGGTGAACTCCTGCAACTGCGCCGGGTCGGGGTGCAGGGTGAGGGACCACCGTGGATCGACCTGGTGGTGGACCTGAGCGCCGCGACGGTGGCGGTCGTCGCTTTGTACGTGTTCTTCCGCGGCGTTCGCAGCCGGCGACATCGCAGTGACGAGGAGGAGTTGCGACTGCGCTCGTTGCTCGCGAAGTTCGGCGAGGACGATTCGCTCGGCTACTTCGCGACGCGACGTGACAAGAGTGTCGTGTTCGCGCCGTCCGGGCGAGCCGCGGTGACCTACCGGGTGTTCGGCGGCACCAGTCTTGCCAGCGCCGATCCGATCGGCGATCCCGAGGCATGGCGGGAAGCGGTCGACGCGTGGCTCGCCGAGGCACATACCTACGGGTGGGCGCCAGGAGTGCTCGGAGCGAGCGAACGGGGTGCCAAGGTCTACGCCGCGGCCGGACTCAAAGCGCTGGAATTCGGCGACGAAGCCATCCTCGACGTCCGCGACTTCACGTTGTCCGGACCGGAGCGGCGTTCCATGCGGCAGGCCGTGAGCCGGATCGAACGAGCGGGCTACACCGTCCGGGTCCGCCGGCACGCCGAGATCTCCACGACGGAGATGGACGAGTTGCTCGGCCTGGCCCAGCGCTGGCGCGGCACCGAAACCGAACGCGGGTTTTCGATGGCGCTCTCGCGGCTCGGAGACCCGACCGACGGCCGGTGCGTCATGGTCGCCGCCTACGACGCCAAGGGGGTGTTGCGTGGGCTGTTGTCGTTTGTCCCCTGGGGCCGGCGTGCTCTGTCGCTCGATCTGATGCGTCGTGACCGCGACGCCGAGAACGGCATCAACGAGTACATGATCGCCAAACTCGTCGAGAACGCGGGACGTCTCGGCGTGCAGCGGGTTTCGCTCAACTTCGCGATGTTCCGGGCGGTGTTCGCGGCGGGCGAGCGGATCGGTGCCGGACCGGTGCTCCGCGCCTGGCGCGCCGTCCTGGGCCTGTTTTCCCGCTTTTTGCAGCTTGAATCGCTCTATCGGTCCAACGCGAAGTACGGTCCGGAATGGGCACCACGCTTCCTGTGCTACACCTCGGCGCGCCGGCTGCCCAGAATCGGCTTGACCGCGGGCGCGCTCGAAGGCTTCCTGCCGACCAGCTGGCGATCGCAGCGGCGTGGGATCTCGGCGGGCGAGATGGGCGCGGAGTTTCTGGTCAGGGTCAGGGAAATCGAGGCGTGCTCCACTCACGCGGAGCCCAAGCCCACCCGGCGTCCCGAGCAGGTCCGGGTCCGGATCGCCAAGCTCGGCCGCCTGCGTGCAGCGGGCATGGACCCCTATCCGGCGGGTTTCGACCGCGACACCGTTCTTGCCGATGTGGCGCGGAAGTACGGCACGCTTCCGCCGGACACCCGCACCGGTCACGAGGTCCGGGTGACCGGGCGCGTGGTGGCCGTCCGGGACTTCGGCGGTCTGTGTTTCGTGCGGCTCCGGGACTTCACCGGTGAGCTGCAACTGATGCTGGAGCAGGGCAAGCTCGGCACGTGGCGGGATGGCGTCGATCTCGGCGATCATGTCGGTGTCCGGGGCGAGGTGGTCACGTCCAAGCGGGGCGAACTGTCCGTGCTGGTCGATGAGTGGACGGTCACCGCGAAGTGTCTGCATCCCTTGCCCGACAAGCGAAAAGGTCTGACCGACGCGGAGACCCGGGTGCGTCAGCGATACCTGGACCTGATCGTCAACACCGACTCCGCGGACATGGTGCGGCTGCGCATCGTCGTGGTGCGCGCGGTACGGGAACGGCTCCACGCGCGTGACTTCCTCGAGGTCGAGACGCCGATGTTGCAAGCGGTGCACGGCGGCGCGAACGCGCGGCCGTTCGTCACCCACATCAACGCGTACGACATGCGCATGTACCTGCGGATCGCACCCGAGCTCTACCTCAAGCGGCTGTGTGTGGCCGGGGTCGAGCGGGTCTTCGAACTCAACCGCAACTTCCGCAACGAGGGCGTGGACGCCACCCACAACCCCGAGTTCACGATGCTGGAGGCGTACCAGGCCTACGCCGACTACGGCACGATGCGGACCATCACGCGGGAGCTCGTGCAGAGCGCCGCCGAAGCCGTCTACGGCGCGCAGGTCGTGAAGCGCGGGGCCGAGAAACACGACATCTCAGGTGACTGGCCGGTCATCACGGTGCACGACGCGGTCTCAGAGTCGCTCGGCGAGCGCGTCGAGCCGGGCGGTTCCGTGAGCCGGCTGCGGGAGCTGTGTCGCCGGGCGGGGGTCCAGTTCGACGACGAGGCCGGGCACGGAGACCTGGTACTCAAGGCGTTCGAGCATCTCGTCGAACCGGCGACCGTGCAGCCCACGTTCTACACCGACTATCCGACCGACGTTTCGCCGTTGACGCGCCAGCATCGGAAGGACCCGAGGCTGGCGGAGCGCTGGGACCTCATTGCGTTCGGGGCGGAGATCGGCACGGCCTACACCGAGCTCACCGACCCACTGGAGCAGCGACGTCGGCTGGAGGAGCAGTCGCTGCGAGCGGCCAGCGGCGATGTCGAGGCGATGGAGCTGGACGAGGATTTCCTGCTCGCACTGGAACACGGCATGCCGCCCACCGGCGGTCTAGGGCTCGGCATCGACCGGTTGCTGATGATGCTCACCGGCGCGTCGATCCGCCAGACGGTTCTCTTCCCCTTCGCCAAACCCCGCCCCCAAGGCCTCCCGTAGTGGAGGAAGGGATGTTTACTACGAAACGGCCCGACGCCGTAGCCCACCCTCGCGGGCCCCGCCGTAGTGAAGGAAGGAACGTTTACTACGGAACCGCACCCACGGCGCGAACCCGCCTCACCGGGTCCGCGCGCGGCCCCACCGATTTACCGGAAGGGGTGTTTGCTACGGACTATCCGTAGTAAACACCCCTTCCTCCATTTCGCGCACGCGCCGCACCGGGGCCTCTAACCACCGGACTCGGGCACCGCGAGCCGGTATCCCACCCCCCGCAGCGTCTCGATCGTGTGCGTGCTGAACGGTGTGTCGATCTTTTTTCGCAGGTAGCCGATGTAGACCTCGACGACGTTCTCGTCGCCTTCGTAGTGCGCGTCCCACACGTGCGCGAGGATCTCGGTCTTGGTCAGCGCCTCGCCTCCCCGCCTGAGCAGGAATTCCAGCAGCCCGAACTCCCGCGCGGTCAGCTCGATCTCGATCTGTCCTCGCTGGACGGTCCGTGCGGCGGGGTCGAGGCGCAGGTCGCCCGCGGCCAGCACGGCGGGCCGGGCAGGAGCGCCCCGGCGCAGCAGCGCCCGCAGGCGCGCGAGCAGGACCACGTACGAGAACGGTTTCGTGAGGTAGTCGTCGGCACCCAGATCGAACGCGTCCGCCTCGTCGTACTCGCCGTCCTTCGCGGTGAGCATGAGCACGGGTGTCCAGCGCTCGTTCGCGCGAAGCTGCTTGAGCACCTCGTAGCCCGACATCCCCGGCAGCATGATGTCCAAGACGATCACGTCGTAAGCGCGTTCGGTGGCCGCCCACAGTCCTTCCGGTCCGGTGTGCGTGACATCGACACTGAACCCTTCGGCGATCAGGCCCCGTCGCAGCGTTTCGGCAAAAGGTCTTTCATCTTCGACAACCAGCACTCGCACGCCTTCAGTCTGCCTGTTCGCCGCCGTTCGCGATCGGCAGTTCGAGCTGGAAGTGTGCCCCCGGGTAGCCGGAGTCGTCCCTATCCGTAGCAAACACCCCTTCCTGCAGTTCGACCTCCTGCGATTCGACGCAGCGGGCCCGACCACCGTGACGGAGCGCGATCCCAGCGACGATGGCCAGCCCGAGCCCGACGGCCCCGCCCACACGGCGCTCGCGTGAGTCGTCGAGCCGGACGAACCGTTCGAAGATGCGGAGCCGGTCGGCTTCGGGCACACCGGGTCCGTCGTCGCTGACTTCGAGCACCGCGGCCGAATCGACCGTGCGGGTCGTCAGGCGGATGCGGTGCCGTGCGTGATCGCGGGCGTTGTCCACGAGGTTCCGGACCGCCCGCCGCAACTGCTCGGGGTTGCCGCGCACCTTGGCCGGCAGCGCGCGGATTTCGATCTCGAGGTCGGTCGTGCGGATCCGTTCGCCTTCGGACCGGGCGAGGTCGTCGAGGTCGACTTCCTTCCAACTGGGGCTGTCCGTCGTGTCGTCCGTGCGCGCCAGCATGAGTAGGTCGTCGACCAGTTCGCGCAGCCGTGCGACCTCGCCCGAAACGGTGTCCACCAGTTCTTCCCGGCTCATCGTCTCCGGATGATGTGCGCTGACCTCCAACGCGGTGGTGATCGTCGACAGGGGGGAACGCAGTTCGTGGCTGGCGTCGGAAACGAAACGCCGTTGCGCCTCCTGGGCCGAGGCGAGCCGATCCAGCATTCCGTTGAGCGTGGTGGCGAGCCGGTGAACCTCGTCCTCCGCGGACGGCAGAGCCACCCTGAGCGTGACGTCGCGGGCCGGGATTTCGGCAACGGTCCGTCGCATGCGTTCTACGGGACGCAAGGCCGAGCCAACGGCACGGTGCACCGCGAAGGCCGCGATCACCAACAGCGGCAGGGAGGCCAGCGCCAGCAGCAGCGTCAGCCGGATGGACGCCTCGTAGATGGGATCCAGTGAGCGCGCCGAGACCACCACGTAGGGGCCGCCCGGGCCGGATACACCGATCGACACCAGCCGGAAGCTCTGGCCGGTGTCGTTGACCGACAGGGTAATCGTCTCGACGGTCTCCTCGCCGGGCGTCGGGCGCGCGTCGGTGATCGCGAGCCGGTCGGCGATCACCGGGTCGCTCGCGATGGGCCGTCCCGTGCTGCCGAGAACCTGGATGACGGCGGCGGTGTCGCCCGTGCTGGCTACGTCGTTGTCGCTCAGATCGCCGGCACCCTCGCGCGAGAGCTGGTTCGCCACCTGGCGTGCGGAGCTGCGCGCGCTGTCGGTGGTCGCCTTGTCCAGCGACCAGTTCAGCAGCACGACCACACCGGCCTCGGCGACTGCCAACGCCAGCGCCAGGACGACCACCGCGACCGCCGTCGCCCGCATCCGGATACCTGCACGCGACCTCAGCTGCCGGCCGGAGATGCGTGCGACCAGACGGGCGGCCAGCGACCCCGCCGGTCGCGACGGCGCTTTCACCGTGTGCTGGGCCGGCATCCCGTCTTCGGGTCTGGGCGCTCGCTGCCGGCGCGGTGGGCCGTTGCCCTGACCGGCCGCGTCGCGGCTCTTCAGGCGGTCGTACACAGCTTTCATCGTGCCCGACGACGTGCCAGCCGTTCCTGCCGGAGTAGTTCCACCTCCGGAAGCTCCAGGGGCGGCAGGGGGTGCCCGATGACCCAGCCGAGCACAAGGTCGGCCAGTTCCGGGTTGCGGGCGAGCACGGGCCCGTGCAGGTAGGTGGCCAGCACGTGCCCGCGCATGGCGCCCTCGGTCTGGTCGCCGTTCCCGGTGCCACGCACCACCTTCCCGAGCGGCACGCTGTCCAGCCCGACGGTGCTTACCCCGAGATGGTTTTCGAAGCCCGTCAGCGGCTGCGTGCCGAAGCGGGGGTCCAGTTGGACCACGACCTCACCGACCGAGCGCCGGGTACCCGGCTTCGTCGCCATGTCGAGCAGTCCGAGTCCGGCATGGGACACGCCGTCGGAAGTGGTGAAAGTGTGGCCGAGTACCTGCAGGCCAGCGCATACTCCGACGACGACCGCGCCGCGTTCGGCCCCCCGTTGCATGCCCGGGTCCTTGCGGAGGTAGTCGGCGGCCAGCGCCTGAGCGTCGTCCTCGCCACCGCCGAGGACGTAGAGGTCGAGTGTGGACGGTGTCGGGTCGCCCAGCCGGATCGGCAGCACGGTGGCCCTGATGCCCCGCCACTCCAGGCGTTTGGACAGCACGGTGGCGTTACCCGAGTCGCCGTAGGTGCCCAGCACATCGGGGAGAATCAGACCGATGCGGACGGCGGAGGAGTCAGCTGGCATCGCCCAACCTGGCGTTGACATCGCGGAACGCCGTGTAGTTGGCGACCAGTTCGACGGGGCCTTCCGCGAGTGAGGCGACAGCTTCGAGCGGGTCCGGCTGCGCCGTCGAGTCCACCTCGGCATACCGGAGCCGCACGGCGAGGTCGGTGGCCCGCTCGCCGGTGGCGATCACTCGGCGGCCACGTAACCGCTCGAACGGTACGTCCCAAAGCCACGACAGGTCGCGCCCGTCGGCTTCCCGGCCGTTGACGGCGATGACCACCGGCTGACCGGGTTCCAGCAGCGGGAGGGTTTCGCACCAGCCGGCGGGATTTTTGGCCAGCAGCACCCGCACGGCGCGCCCGTCGTACGGAACGCGCTGGTAGCGGCCGGCGACCGCGGTGATGCTCCGTACTCGCCGAACGGCTTGGGACAGCGGAACGCCGATGGAGGCGGCCGCCGCCAGCGCGAGCGCAGCGTTGGTCGCGTTCACCCGTCCGGGCAAATTGAGGTCCAGGCGTTCCGGCAGGTTGTCCGGGCCGCTCAAGTAATCGTCGTTGAGCACCCAGTCGGGTTTGGGCCGCGCCAGTCCGCACAGGCAGTCCCACTGCATCCTGTCCTGGGGGCGATGCCGCACCGCACGTCCACACCGGGGGCAGGCGACGGAGTCGTCGTGCCACGTCTGTCCCGTGCTGACCCACACCGGGTGGTTTCCCGCCCCGGCGGCGGAGGCGACGAGCACGTCGTCGCAGTTTGCCACGATGGTCGTGTCCGGCAGGCGGGCGATGGCCCCGCGCAACTCGCGCTCGGTCTTGCGTACCTCGCCCACACGGTCGAGCTGGTCCCGGCTGAGGTTGAGCAGCACGATCGCCGCCGGATTCACCTGCGCGGCGACGAACGGCAGATACGTCTCGTCGACTTCAAGGACCGCGAAGGGGGCCTCGATGTTGGCGGCCAACGCGGACAGGACGCCGTCGGGCATGTTCGCGCCGTCGCCGTTGGACGTGACCGGGGCCAGCGTCTCGACCGCGCGGCGGAGCATCAGCGTGGTCGTCGTCTTGCCGTTCGTGCCGGTCACCAGGACCACTATGCGGCCCCGGGTGAGTTCCCGCAGCGCGTGCGGATCTAGCTTGAGGGCGACCCTGCCCCCGATCATGCCGCCGCTTCCGCGGCCGGTCGCCCGGGAGACGGCCGCGGCGGTGCGGGCCGCCGCGATCGCGAACCGAGTCCGGAGCGGCAGGTCACTCGTCACCTGCATGGCGCACACACTGCGTCGCATTCGCTGTGAGGACACTGAGAATGTGACTTCCGGGGGACATGGTGCGCCGGGAATCCCACGTACAGGTGACGAAGATCGTCCTGGAGATCGTCGTGACATCCCGGCGAGCCCGGCTTCCCGATTGTCCTCGGAGCGAGCGCATTGGCCAAGAGACACGGCGACAAGATCACCGTTGACGACCTGATGCTCGCCGCGCGCCCCGGCGCTGTTATCGGGTTTCTCAGACCGAACGAAGCCGGCGGGGCCACCGCTGTCCGGATGATCGTGGTCCCGGACTTCACCGGAGGCTGGGCGACGGTCGGCGGCAGGTGGCAGCGCGAGCACACCGCTTCGTTGCGGGAAGGAGGAGCGAGGCTGGACGTCCGTCCCGTCTGGACCAGGCGATCGGCCTGCCACCCTGGTTGCCGGCGGCTCGACGAGGTGATCAGACTGGCGGGGCTGCTGGCGGTGACGCGAAAGCGGGCCGGCGGCTTCTCGGTCCGGCTGGGACACCGGCTGGGCATTGCGGACGCGCTGCTGCGGGTTTCGGTGCTGGACGAGCCCGTCAACGGTGTTGATCCGCATGGCATGCTGCGGGTCCGCACGCTGGTGCGCCGGTTCGCCGTGGAGGGCGGAACGGTGTTCGTGTCTTCGCCTCTGATGAGCTGGATCGCTTTGATCGCGGAGCACCTCATGGTGGTCGGCCGCGGCGGTTTGGTCGCTGATACCTCGGTACCGGAATTCACCGAATCGGCATCCCGAAACATCGTTCAGTTACGCACCCCCGGCGATACCTCGCACCGGACCGATGTTGGCCGGCATCAGCGCTGGTGACGCTGTCGCGCACCGAGTGACATGCCACGTCTGCCGGGTGCGATTGGCCCGCGACTGCCCGATCCCGACGATCGAGCCGCTCAAGGTGTGATGCCCTGCTGTCCCCAGTTGACGGAGGGGCGATCGAAGCGTCCGTCGAACTCCTGGAGAGCTGCCGGCGTCAGCCAACCCCGAACCGGTGGCCCGGGTGAAGGCGGTGGTCTTCGTCGACGGCTTCGGTTGGTTCCGCCGGGCTGAACCTGGTCCATCGGCGGAAACGGACTTCCGAAGCGACGGCCAGGAATCCGAAGCGCCGGAAATGTCGGTACCCGGTGAGACGATCCTCCCAACCATCAGAGAGGAGCCCGTCATGAACGGCAACGTCCCCCCGGTCGCCGACGAACGCGAAGGCCTGTTGGCATTCTTGGCCCAACAGCGCCGGGTGCTGCGCATCGCGGCCTACGGCCTCACAACCGAGCAGGCGCGGCTGGTGCCCACCGAGAGTTCACTGAGCATCGGTGGGTTGATCAAACACGTCGCCACGAGCGAGCGGGGGTGGATGGACACCGTCCTAGGCCGGGAACCGCAGGGGACAATGGCGGAACGCCAGGCTGCCTACCTGGCCAATTTTCGTCTCGCGGTCGACGAAACCCTCGCCGACGTGCTGGATCTCGCTGCGGACGTGGCCACGGAAACGGAGGAGATCGTGGCGGGTATTCCCGATCTCGGCCGGCCCGTTCCGGTGCCGAAGGGGGTGCCGTGGTTCCCGCCGGACGTCCAGGCCTGGTCGGTGCGCTGGGTCTTGCTCCATCTCATCCAGGAGACGGCGCGGCATGCCGGGCACGCCGACATCGTGCGGGAGCACATCGACGGGGGCACGGCCTTTCCGTTGATGGCGGCTGCCGAAGGCTGGCCGGAAACCCCGTGGCTGAAACCCTGGAACCCGGAGAAAGAGCCGGACCGCTAGTCACCCGAGCGGCCGTTCCACATCAGAACAGCGTGGGCTCGGCCGCTGACGCTCCCTCGATCAGCAGCATCCGTCGCTTGGTCTCAACACCGCCAGGCGCGGAGAACCCGGTCAGCTTGCCGCCAGCGCCCACGACGCGGTGACACGGCACGACGATGGGGTACGGGTTACGTCCCATCGCCTGACCGACTGCCTGTGCGGATCCCGGCGCGCCCAGCTTGTCGGCGAGCTCGCCGTAGGTAAGGGTCCGCCCAGGCGGAATCGTGCGCGCGAGGGCATAGGCTCGCTGGTGGAATTCGGGAACTCCGTCGAAATCAAGTTCGATGTCGGAGAGGCTTCGCGGTTCGCCACGCAGCAAAGCGACAATATCGTCGATCCCTTGCCGGATCCGGCGCGGTGGATCGGTTTCGCTCGCGTCGGCGAACCGCGAGCGAAGCTGGGCGCGAGTCACCGCGACGGTGCGATCCGGCAGCCGGACGCTGACAACGCCGTGTTCGCTCCAAGCGATGGCGCAGTGCCCGATCTCGGTGGCGAACACCGCGAAGCCTTCGGCCATCATGGCAGTCAATTCTCCCGGATCGGGTAGGAGGGATGGAGGTCGGGGTCAGTCAGCAGAACTCGGTTCCGGCCGCTTGGCTGCATCTCGGTTCGCACCGCACTCGGTGCTACGGGTTCGTCGATCGTCCCCTCGACACCGTCGGCGGTGAAGTCGAGCCGGAAGTGTCTCCGGTGATCGGGCCATTCGGGCGCCGCACAGTGGTCGATGCGCTGAAACTCGAGCTGAATTACCGCGCCGTTGATCGGATATACGTAATCCTCATCGCTGGAGGTGATGTTCCACCCACTGATTTGGCGACAGGGCTCCGGGAGTTTCGTGGGCTCGATCCCGTCGATCACCACTGCGGAGATCATGATTGTCATCGTGCGCCCCCTCATTGCCCTTCTGGTGCGCTGGCGACAGTCTGGCTCACCGCGACGGCCGACGTCTTGAACATCTTTGCGAGCCCGGAAAGTGTCATGCCTCCAGGGTAGGTTCCTTACCTTCATTCAGCCGTGGGACCGGCTGCGCGTCCCGAGTTCAGCGTGTCCGCGGTGTCGTGCCCGACGCCACCGCGACTGACCCGCGTCCGAACTGCGGGCCCGTCGTGGGCTCGTGCTTGGGCGCCGCGGCCGGTTCCGCTGCCTTGCCGGCGTCGCGTCGACTTGTATCGACGCGACGGTCGGCGACATCGGCGTGCCCGGCGACGAGGCGCGCTTCGCATACCCAGAGGGCGGCGACGTTTGTACTTTGCGGGTGCCAGAAGCCGGACCGGCTCCAATCGAGCGAGTCCAACCTTGCCGAGCTGGTTGCCGGCCTCGGCTTAGCGGACCAAGCGCACCTGACCCGGACCACGCGCACAGCTCGAACACACCCCAGCCGCCCTGCGCCGGCTCGTCACTCCCAGCACACCATGACATACCCCAACGCACCGGCCGCACGGTCCCCGTCCGGTGAACAACAGGAATGAATGTTTCCTACGAAACAGCGAATCGGCATCTGAAGCGCCACATGGTGATCATCAAAACGGCCGACCGCCCCGGCACCCGGCACACCGCGCATAGCCGCATCCGCGTCGCAAGGCCCGAAAGGTGGTTCGCAACGATAAGACGGCCGCCAGCTCACACTCGAAATCCCGAATGGCACAGAGCTGGCGGCCCAGCCAACCGCTGGTCGGGGGTGGTTGGGAGCGGCCCGGCGCCACAAGCGCCGGGCCGCTTGCCCGGCAGCACTGGCTCCCCACCGCGCGGCCCGCTCGCCGCGAGCCTCAGCTCAGGCCCCTTGACCGGACCGCCGCGACAGCCCGGGACGACACTGGCCGCGCGACATCAAGCCAGGAGGGAGACCCCACCGATCTCGAGCCGGAATTGGAGCAAACATCCCTTCCTTCACTCCCGGTCCACCGGCGTCAGCGTTGGGCGCCCTCGCGCCAGGCGTTGGTGATCGGGAGGCGGCGATCGCGGCCGAAGGCCTTGAAGGTGATCTTCGTGCCGATGGGGTACTGCCGTCGCTTGTACTCCGCACGGTCGACCATCCGGATCACCCGGTCGATCGTCTCGGCTTCGAAGCCCGCCGCGAGCAGGTCCGCGTAGCCGCGATCGCCCTCGACGTAGTCGTCGAGGATGTCGTCGAGCAACGGGTAGTCGGGCAACGAGTCGGTGTCGAGCTGGCCCGGGCGCAGTTCGGCCGAAGGAGGTTTCGTGATCGAGTTCTCCGGGATCGGCGGGGTTTCTCCCCTCTTCTCCGCCTCGGCGTTGCGCCAACGGGCGAGTGCCCAGACATGGGTCTTGAACACATCCTTGATCGGTGCGAATCCGCCGACCGCGTCGCCGTAGATGGTCGAATACCCGACGGCGAGTTCGGTCTTGTTCCCCGTGGCCAACACCAGGTGCCCTTCCAGATTGGACAGCGCCATCAGCAGCATCCCGCGGGTGCGTGCCTGGATGTTTTCCTCGGCCAGTCCCGTGCCCGCGAGGTTCAGCTGTTTGACGTAGACGTCGACCATGTCTTCGACGGGCTCGACGCGCAACTGGCAGCCGAGCCGCCGGGCCAGTTCGGCCGCGTCGGAGCGCGAGTGTTCCGACGAGTACTTCGACGGCATGGACACCCCGTGCACGGCGCCGGCACCGAGTGCGTCGACGGCGAGTGCGGCGGTGACGGCCGAGTCGATGCCGCCGGAGAAACCGAAGATCACCGATCGGAACCCGTTCTTGTGCACGTAGTCGCGCAGACCGACCACCAGTGCCGACCACACCTCGGCCTCTTCGGAGAGAGGCTCGCTGATCGGCGCCTCGGTCAGGGGAGCGTAGGTCGGCACCGAGTCGGTGCTCAGCACCCGGCGGTGCACCTCGAGCCCCTCGAAACGGCCCTCGCTGGAATGGCCGCCGGGTGCAAGATCAAGATCGACGACGAGCAGGTGTTCCACGAACTGGGGTGCCCTGGCCAGCAGCGACCCGTCGGCGGCGACCACGATCGAGTCCCCGTCGAAGACAAGGTCGTCCTGCCCGCCCACGAGGTTCGTGTAGACGAGCGGCGCACGCGCTTCGGCGGCTCGTCGCGCCACCAGCGGGAGCCTGATGTCGTCCTTCGACCGTTCATACGGCGAAGCGTTCGGGGAAACGACCAGGTCGACGCCGGCTTCCCCGAGCGCCGCGACCGGACCACCCTCCTGCCAGATGTCCTCGCAGATCACCATGCCGATGTCGAGCCCGTTGAGCCGGACGACGTCGAGCGACGCTCCAGCCTTGAACCAGCGGTGCTCGTCGAACACCCCGTAGTTGGGCAGGTGATGCTTGTACTGCCGAGCGACCACTTCGCCGCCATAGAGGGCCGCGGCCGCGTCACGAGGTCCGGTCTCGTCCAGGTCGAGGTAGCCGACGTAGGTGAGGATTTCGCCGCATCCGGCCTCGACCAGCTCGTGTGCCAGTCGGTCGACGGCTTGCCGCGATGCCTGGGCGAAGGTAGACCGAAGTGAGAGGTCCTCCACTGGGTAGCCGGTGAGCGACATCTCCGGAAACACCACAACGTGCGCACCCGCGTCGGCGGCCTTCCGGACCCAGTCGACCGTCGACCGTGCGTTGCCGAAAATGTCCCCCACCGTCGAGTTGATCTGTGCGAGTGCGACCCTCAGTTGCGGCATGGCCACATTGTCACCCACCGGGCGCCCTCCCCACGAGCGCAATGTGCCGAACCCCGCTCTCGACCGTGAAACGGAGGAAGGGGTGTTTGCTACGGATAGTCCGTAGCAAACACCCCTTCCTCCGAATCAAGCCGGACCGCGTGTTCAGTCCTTCTTGCGCCGGAGCAGGCTGCGCACCTGCTTCAGGGTCTGCTCGAAGTCGGAGTCGAACGGGCTGTCGTGCACCAGGTACGTCCACGTCGAACTCGGCCGCCGCACTCCCGAAGCGGCCAGATCGATGCCGTCCGCGGTGACTTCCGCCTCTTCGAGGGTCTTGACCGAGTTTTCCTCGATCTCCGGAATGATCTTGCGAAAGGCCGGGATCGCGGTCCGGTGGAACTCGTCCAGCGGAGTCTCACGGGCCAGCGCTCGCAAGTGGATGCTCTCCCGCACGTCGGTGAGGAACGCCAGATGATCCGACCATCGCTCGTCGAGGTGATAGAGCATGATCTCCCGGCAGATCTGCACAAGCTGATCCTTTTCCAGCTTGTCGGCGAGCTCGGTGTACCGCTTGGATGCCGCCCGCTCAAGCGTCTCGGCCGCCAGCTCGGTGCGCAGCAGCTTGTCCCGGTGCTCCAGCACCTCGCGCCGCTGATGCTCGATCAGCCGCGTGTACCGCCAGGTGTTGCGGTGAATCTCCAGGTGCACGCCCTCGGCGACCCGCTGCGCGTGGTTGATCTGCCGTTGCGCCGCCGCGTCGGTGATTGCCCCGGTCTCCTCGTCGGCGTGGATTCCTTCGGGTACGTCGGGTGCGTTCTCGAGGACCAGTTCATCGTTCAGGCTCGCGAAGAACACCGCGCTGCCCGGATCGCCCTGACGTCCCGACCGTCCACGAAGCTGTCCGTCGAGCCGGCTGCTCGGGTAGCGGGCGGTGCCGATCACGTGCAGTCCGCCCAGCTCGGCGACGCGTTCGCGATCCTTGCCGTCGACTCCGCCCAACCGGATGTCGGTCCCGCGACCGGCCATCTGCGTCGACACGGTCACCGCGCCGTAGGTACCGGCGTCCGCGATGATCGCCGCTTCTTCCGCGTCGTTGCGTGCGTTGAGCACGACGCACGACAGTCCTACCTTGGCCAGTTTCTCGGCCAGCTCTTCCGACTCGGCGACATCCTGGGTCCCGACCAGAATCGGCCGGCCGGTCTCGTGCACCTCGGCGATTTCGGCCTGGATCGCACGCAGTTTCTCCGACGGCGAGGCGAAGATCCGGTCCGGCCTGTCCTCGCGGACATTCGGCTTGTTGGGCGGGATCACCGCGACCTCGAGCTGGTAGAACTCCCGCAACTGCTCGGCGACCGCGCTCGCGGTACCGGTCATTCCGGCCACCAGCGGATACCGGGCGAGTAAAGCCTGCACGGTGATCGAGTCCAGGATCTCTCCACGGTCAGTGGCCGGCAGCTGTTCCTTGGCCTCCACCGCGGCCTGCAGCCCGTCCGGCCAGCGCTGCAGCTCGGCGACGCGGCCGCGTGAGGCGTTGATCAGCTGGACCTTGCCGTCGCGCACCAGGTAGTCGACGTCACGGGTGAGCAGGGCGTGGGCGTGTAGCGCCACGTTCACCGCGGCCAGCCGTTCTGATCCGGAGTCTCCGTAGAGGTCGATGCCACCGAGCGCCTTCTCCACGACCGACGCTCCCGCCGTGGTCAGCCACGCGTTGCGTCCGTCCGTGTCCGTCTCGTAGTGCAGGCCCAGCCGGAGCCGCCGCACGACGTTGGCGACCTCGACGTCCGCGACGCCCGCGTCCACGGAGCCCGCCATGACCAGGGGCACGCGGGCCTCGTCGACGAGCACGGAGTCCGCCTCATCCACGATCGCGATCTCGGGCTCGGGCTGCACGAGATCTTCGACGCGGGTTACCAGCCGGTCCCGCAGCACGTCGAAGCCGATCTCGCTGACCGCGCCGTAGGTGACCTCGGAACCGTAGGCCTCGCGCCGCTCGTCCCGGGTCAGCGACGGCCCGACCCAGCCCACGGAAACGTCCAAGAGCCGGTACACCGGGCCCATCCACTCGGCATCGCGGCGCGCGAGATAGTCGTTGACCGAGATAACGTGCACGCGTTTGCCCTGCAGCGCCAACCCGGCGGCAGCGAGCGCACCGGCCATGGTCTTGCCTTCACCGGTTTCCATCTGCACGACGTGCCCGGTGAGCAGTCCCATCGCGCCGAGCAGCTGCACATCGAAGGTGCGCTCGCCCAGCGCCCGCCGAGCCGCCTCCCTGCCGAGCGCGCACACCTCGACCAGTTGTGCTTCACCGAATTCGGCTTCCAACCTGAGTTTCCCGGCACGCTCGGTGAGTTCGGCGTCGGTGAGCTTCTCGAGTTCGGCCTCAAGCTCCTCGATGCCCGGGAGCAGGGCCTCGTACTGGGTCAGCTCGGTGCTTGCCGGGCGCTCGATGAGGCGGCGGAGCCGCTTCCCCATCCGGCTGATCAGTGCTGGCACCCCTGGTCTCCTGTCTGTTCCGGTAACTCACATCACCGTGCCACACCTGCTGCCACAGTGGAGCACATGCGTCCTCTGTCAGGATGGCACGATCACGCGGTGCCCTTCGTGAAGCGAACCACGCGAGCAGCCGTCCTATTGTCTGTCGTCGTCCTGGCAGCGGTCGCGGGGTGCTCGTCAGCTCAGCCGCCGGCCGGCCAACAGACCGTGGTCGAGACTCGTGGGCCCGCCGGCGTGGTCCCCGCAGGGTTGGAAAAGTTCTACTCGCAACCACTGGCTTGGGGCGACTGTGCACCCTACGCGACAACGCAGGACGCCAAGGCCGCCTTCACCAGTAGTGAAGGGCTGCAGTGCGCTCGGCTCACGGTGCCGCTGGACTACTCGAACCCGACCGGCGCCACTATCACGCTCGGTATTCTGCGGCACAAGGCAACCGAGAGCGCGAACCGGATCGGTTCACTCGTAATGAATCCGGGCGGACCTGGCGCATCGGGCATGGAGCTCGCGGCGAGTCTGTCGTCCCAGATCGCCAGCTCCGAGCTCGGGCAGCGTTTCGACCTCGTCGGCTTCGATCCGCGTGGTGTGGGGGCGAGCCAGCCGGAGGTCAACTGCCTCACCGATGCCGAGCGGGACACCGAGCGCGCACAGGACCTCGACGTCGACGGGTCGCCTGCTGGTGTCGCCAAACAGGACGCCGAGGCGAAGGACTTCGCCACGAAATGCGCGCAGCGCACGCAGTACGGCCCACAGATGCTGGAGAACCTCGGCACCCGCGATGTCGCCAAGGACATGGACGTCCTCAGGTCCGCCCTCGGAGACCAGAAGCTGACTTATCTCGGCTACTCCTACGGCACGCGGCTCGGCTACACCTATGCCGAGGACTTCCCCACCAACGTCCGGGCCATGGTGCTCGACGGTGCGCTCGACCCCAACCAGGACGAGGAAGACTCGCTGGTCGCTCAGGGCGCCGGCTTCGAGACCGCGTTCACTCAGTACGCCGCTTGGTGCGTAGCGCGCCAGGACTGTGCTCTCGGCACCAACGCGGCCGGCGCGGTTCAGGCCTTCCAGAACCTGACCCGGCCGTTGATCGACCGCCCCGTCCGGCTGCCCGACGGGCGCGAGTTGACCTACGACGACGCGACGCTCGGTGCGATCCAGGCCCTCTACAGTCAGCAGTACTGGCCGGTCCTCGACAGCGGACTGAATCAGCTCAAGAGTGGCGGCGGCAGCACGCTTATGTCGCTGGCAGACCAGTACAACGAGCGTGACAGCAGCGGCCACTACTCAAATAGCCAGGACGCTTTCACCGCGATCCGCTGTGTGGACGACCCGCCGATCACCAACACGGCCGAGATCCTCAACGCAGAGAACCGCTACGACCAGGTCGCACCCTTCCTGGACGACGGCAGGCCGAACGGGGCCGCGCTGGACGCCTGCGCGTACTGGCCGGTCCCCAACACGTCGCAGCCCCATGAGCCGAAGGCCAGCGGTTTGCCGCCGGTCCTGGTGATCTCCACCACAAACGACCCGGCCACGCCTTATCAGGCGGGTGTGAACCTGGCGAAGGCGATGAACGGTGCACTCCTGACGTTCCAGGGCACACAACACACGATCTTCCTGCAGGGGAACCAGTGCGTTGATGCCGCCGGGACCGCGTACCTCGTGAACAACACTCTTCCGGCCACGGGGCAACGCTGTGCCGCTCAGTGACCGGGCTGGCACGATGTGAGAGATGCTTCCGGCTCGCCACTACCCGACGCGAAGGGGCAGGAAGGGGCCTTTGCTACGGATGTTCCGTAGCAAACGTTCATTGCTCCCTTTCGCCGCCGTCCTTTTGGGCTCCACCGTGACCGCATGCACGACCGACGGCAACGCACAGCAACTGCCGGCGCCTTCGCCAGTGTCGGACGGCCACGCGCTCGACCGCTTCTACACCCAGAAGCTCGCGTGGGGTGCGTGCGCGCCTTATGCGACCGACGCGCAGAGTCGGGAGGCCTTCGGGGCGCCCGGTATCGAATGTGCCCGGCTGACGGTTCCCCTGGACTACTCGCGGCCGCAGGGGGACACGATCACCGTCGGTGTGCTGCGGCACAAGGCGCTTGACCCGGCGGATCGCATCGGGTCCCTGGTGATGGATCCGGGAGGTCCGGGCGGTTCGGGCATGGAAGCCGCCGCCCACCTCGTGCCGACCGTCTCGAACAACGCCATCGGCCTGCGTTTCGACCTGGTCGGCTTCGACCCGCGGGGCGTCGGTGCGAGCCGGCCCCGGGTGCAGTGTCTGACCGACGCCGAGTGGGACGCGGAACGTGCCGGTGCCGATGACCAGGACTTCGGGGCCGAGTGTGTCCAGCGCACCGAGCGCGGCGCCGCGATGCTGGCCAATGTCGGCACCCGGGATGTCGTGAAGGACCTGGATGTGCTTCGCGGGGCGCTCGGCGACGCGAAGCTGAGCTATCTCGGCTATTCGTATGGCACCCAGGTCGGCTACGGCTATGCCGAGGAATTCCCGAAGAACGTGCGGGCGCTCGTGCTCGACGGCGTGGTCGACCCCGCACAGAGCGAGCCCGATGCGCTCGTCGAACAGGGGACGGGTTTCACGCGGGCTTTCGGTCTGTTCGCACAGGAGTGCGCCCGGCACACCGGATGCGCCGTCGGAGGAGATCCCGACCGCGCCACCAGCGTCTTCGAGGATCTCGTCCGGCCGCTGGCGGCCAAGCCCGCCCAGAGCGGGGACGGCCGGGTGTTGTCCTTCGACGACGCGGTCACCGCCGTTGTCGAAGCGATGTATTCGGAACAATCTTGGCCCATCCTCAACACCGGCCTGAACCTGCTCAAGTCCGGTGACGGCAGCGTCCTGCTCGGGCTCGCCGACAGCTATTACGAGCGGGGGTCCGATGGGCACTACTCGTCATTGCAAGACGTCTACTACGCCGTGCGTTGCGTTGACAACCCGCGCTTGTCCGATCCGGCGGCGATCGCTGAGGCACGCCAGCGGATCATCGGCACCGCACCGTTTCTCGGTGGCGGCCGGCCGGATCGGGACGAACTCGATATCTGTGCATCGTGGCCGGTGCCGAGCACTTCGAAACCGCACCCCCTGGCCGTGACCGGGCTGACGCCACCGCTGATCGTCTCCAGCACGGAGGACCCGGTGACCCCGTATCAGGCGGGCGTGAACCTGGCCGCCGACCTCGGCGGAGGGCTCGTCACCTTCGACGGTGCACAGCACACCGCGTTCCTGCACGGAAACCAGTGTGTCGACATCCCTGTCCTCGACTACCTGGTCGATGGCACGCTGCCACCTCCCGGCACGCGCTGTTCCCCATGATCGCCGCCGTAATGAAGGAAGGGGTGTTTCCTACGGAACATCCGTAGGAAACACCCCTTCCTAGCGTTCGCCGAGCCCGGCCCCGGCACCGGCGCCCAGGAGCGCAGGGCGACGACTCGCTCTGGTCCGGCACCGCCCGGAACAGCCTGCTCAGCCCGACGCGTCCGTCGTCGCCGGTGCGTTCCCGTCCGAGAGCGCGAGTTCGAGGGTCACGGCGCCCTCGTCGGGTTGCTGTGGCGGCACCTGCATCCAGATCCGCACCAACTCACGCGGTTCGCTCTGGGTGACCCAGAACTTCACATCCACATCCGCCTGGATGCCCGGTACGAAGCTGGAAATGACGTTCCGCGCGACCTCGCCGGTGACCCGGTAGGTCTGCGCCCCCTGGACATCTTCCTTGGCCTCCGTCTTCAGGCCGCTCGCGCTGGCGAGCAGCCGGGGGAGCCCGTGCGAAGGATCGAGCAGCAGTGCCGGGCTGAACTCGGGCGGCACCGGCGTCTGTGTCCGCTTCCCGTGCTGGTCGGTGAGTTCCAGGGTCGACCCGTTGATCTGGAAGGTCAGCTCGAACCGGTTCGTCGACTCCTGCATGTCGGCCTGGCCGGACGCGAGCCCGTTCCGGCTCACCTGGCCCTTCACCTCGCGGATGTCGAGGCCGGGAATCACCCCGCTGAGACTGAGATCGAACCGGATGCTGGTGAGCCGGTCGAAGCCGGCGCCCGCCGCGGCGACCAGCTGAACACCGTCTGGCAACGGGCCGCTGGTGTCCGGCGCCGAGTCACAGCCGCTGGCGAGTGCGAGGGTCAACAGGAGAACACCGGCGGTGCGGCGGCGGAGCATGAGACCAACGTTAGCGGTCAGGAGCGGGAGAAGGTCTGCCGGTATGCCAGCGGTGCGACGCCGATCGCAGCCTTCAGGTGCTGTCGCAGGGACGCCGCGGTGCCCAGGCCTGCGTCCGCGGCAACCCGGTCGATCGGCAGGGCGGTGGTCTCGAGCAGGTGGCGGGCGTGCAGCACACGCTGTTGGTTCAGCCACGTCCGGGCCGACACGCCGGTCTCGGCCCGGAAACGCCGGCTGAACGTCCGGACGCTCATCCGCGCGTGCCCGGCCAGCGTGGCCAGGTCGAGGGGTTCGTGAAGGCGTTCCAGTGCCCAGGCCCTGGCTCCCGCGGTGGTGCCTTGGCCCGGTTCGGGGACGGGCCGCTCGATGAACTGGGATTGCCCGCCGTCCCGCCACGGTGGTACGACGCAGTACCGGGCGGCCCGGTTGGCGACCGCGCTTCCGTGATCGGAACGGATCACGTGGAGACACAGGTCGATCCCGGCGGCGAGACCGGCCGAGGTCAGCACATCTCCGTTGTCGACGAACAGCACCGTCTCGTCCAGGTCGACCTTCGGGTAGAGGCGCCGGAAGGTCTCCGCATGTGCCCAGTGCGTGGTCGCCTTCCGGCCGTCGAGCAGTCCGGCGGCCGCGAGCACGAAAGCGCCGGTACAGATCGACATGACGCGAGCGTGCGGCGGGATGAGCGCGAGTGCCGCGGCGAGCGGCGCGGACAGCGTTCCCGCACGCATCGGGCCGTGAGCCCGCGTTCCCGGAATGATCACTGTGTCCGCTTCGGTCAGTGCTTCGGGCCCGTGGGGGAACTGAGCCGAGTAGCCGAAGGCCAGCTGCACCGGCTCCGTGTCGGCGGCGCAGATCCGGACGTCGTAGAGGCGGCGTCCGTCCCGATTCGCCTGGGAGAACACCATCGGGGGAATGTTGAGGTCGAATCCCACCGCTTTCTCGACCGCGAGAACCACCACCCGGTGCATGGCCGGATTCTTGCACATATTGGCGCTCCGGCCACTCGTCC
Source organism: Amycolatopsis sp. (assembly GCA_035685725.1). Taxonomy (GTDB): domain Bacteria; phylum Actinomycetota; class Actinomycetes; order Mycobacteriales; family Pseudonocardiaceae; genus Amycolatopsis_E. Next base: position 28,820 of record DASSAD010000066.1, read on the forward strand.
CGCCGATGGCGATCAACCAGGCTCGGGCCGTGACCTTGACGAAGATTCACCGAGCCTGGATCGTCGCGGTGGCCGCCTTTGTCGCCCTGGTCGGCGCGGCCGGTTTCCGCGCGGCACCCGGCGTGCTGATCGATCCGGTGCACGCCGAGTTCGGCTGGTCGCTGGGCACGATCTCGGCCGCCGTGTCGGTCAACCTCGTGCTCTACGGCTTGATCTCACCGTTCGCCGCCGCGCTGATGGACCGAATCGGGATGCGCCGCGTTGTGCCGGGCGCACTTCTGCTGGTCGCGGCGGGCAGCGGGCTGACCGTGTTCATGACGGCGAGCTGGCAGCTCGTCCTGTGTTGGGGCGTTCTGGTGGGTACCGGAACGGGATCGATGGCCCTCGCGTTCGTCGCGACGGTCACCGGGCGTTGGTTCGTGCGGCATCGCGGGCTGGTCAGCGGAGTGCTCACCGCCGCGGGCGCCGCCGGCCAGCTCGTGTTCCTGCCGTTCATCGCCGCGCTCGCGACCAACCACGGCTGGCGGTCGGCGTCACTGCTCATCGCGGGGATCGCCGTCGCGGTGGTGCCGATCACGTTACTTCTGCTGCGCGATCATCCGAGCGATGTCGGTGTGATGGCGTTCGGCGCCACGAAACCGGAGCCCATGCCGGTGGTGTCCGGCCGGCCGGCGCGACGCGTCCTCGTGGTGCTCCGGCGTGCGGCCAGGACGCGTGTCTTCTGGCTGCTGGCAGGCGGGTTCGCGATCTGCGGGGCGTCGACGAACGGCCTGGTGGGCACCCATTTCGTGCCCGCCGCACATGACCATGGCATGCCACCGACCACGGCCGCGTCGCTCCTGGCGCTGGTCGGGTTGTTCGATGTCGGGGGCACCGTCGCGTCGGGCTGGCTGACGGATCGGGTTGATCCGCGCCGCCTACTGGGCACGTACTACCTGCTCCGCGGCGTTTCGCTGGTACTGCTTCCACACCTGTTCGCACCGACCACCGAACCGCCGATGTGGGCGTTCATCATCTTCTACGGCTTGGACTGGGTGGCCACGGTGCCACCCACGGTGGCACTGTGCCGGGAGAGCTTCGGACTCGACGGACCGATCGCCTTCGGCTGGGCCTTCGCCGCACACCAGATCGGCGCATCGATTGCCGCGGAGGGTGCCGGCCTGATCCGCGACCACACCGGGAGTTACGACCTTGCCTGGTACATCGCGGGCGGACTGTGCGCGTTCGCCGCGGTGCTGTCCGTACTCATTCCCTCGTCAGGGTCAGGAAGGCAACCGCGAAACATGGTGTTAACACGACGCGCATAGGGTGCGGCCATGGATCGCCAGCAGGAGTTCGTGCTGCGCACGCTGGAAGAACGTGACATCCGTTTCGTCCGACTCTGGTTCACGGATGTACTGGGCTTCCTCAAGTCGGTGGCCGTGGCCCCGGCCGAGCTCGAAGGTGCCTTCAGCGACGGCATCGGGTTCGACGGGTCGGCCATCGAGGGGTTCGCGCGCGTCTACGAATCGGACATGATCGCCAAGCCGGATCCGGCGACCTTCCAGGTGCTTCCGTGGGAAACGCCGGAGGGGGGCCACTACTCGGCGCGGATGTTCTGTGACATCGCGATGCCGGACGGCTCGCCGTCCTGGGCCGATCCCCGGCATGTCCTGCGACGCCAGCTGTCGAAAGCCGGTGAGGCGGGGTTCACCTGCTATGTGCACCCGGAGATCGAGTTCTTCCTCCTGGCGACGCTGCCCGAGGACGGCCGCGAGCCCGAGCCCGCCGACAACGGCGGGTACTTCGACCAGGCGAGCCATGCCACCGCGACACATTTCCGCCGGCACGCCATCGAGACGCTCGAGGCGATGGGCATCTCGGTCGAGTTCAGCCACCATGAGGGCGCGCCGGGTCAGCAGGAGATCGATCTGCGGTACGCGGATGCGCTGACCATGGCGGACAACGTGATGACCTTCCGGTATGTGATCAAGGAAGTCGCGCTGACCCAGGGCGTGCGGGCCACGTTCATGCCGAAGCCGTTCACCGCGCAACCGGGTTCGGGCATGCACACCCACGTCTCCCTGTTCGAGGGCGATCGCAACGCGTTCCACAATCCGGAGGAGCCGTACGAGCTGTCCGAAACGGGCAAGGCCTTCGTGGCCGGTGTGCTGACCCATGCGCGGGAGATCTCGGCGATCACCAACCAGTGGGTCAACTCGTACAAGAGGCTGATCACCGGTGGTGAAGCGCCGACGACCGTCTCGTGGGGGCGGGCCAACCGCTCCGCGCTGGTTCGGGTGCCGAACTACTCACCGGGGAAGGCGTCCTCCCGGCGGGTGGAGATCCGCACGATCGACTCGGCGTGTAACCCCTACCTGGCGTATTCGGTCGTTCTCGCGGCCGGCCTGAAGGGGATCGAGAAGGGCTACGAGCTGCCTCCGCCCGCGGAGGACAACATCTGGTCGTTGAACGATGCCGAGCGGAAGGCCGCGGGCTACGAGCAGCTTCCGCAGAATCTCGGCGAGGCCCTCGCCGAGATGGAGCGTTCGGAACTTCTCCCGGACGCGCTGGGCGAGCACGTCTACGACTTCTTCCTGCGCAACAAGCGGGCCGAGTGGGACAACTACCGCAGCGCGGTGACCCCCTACGAGCTCCGGACGCTGCTGCCGGTGCTCTGACCTGCGATTTCACGAATAGGGGACCCCCTGTTTCAGGGCGGTTTCAGGGCGTGTAATCTTCTCTTCGTCGCCAGGGAGACCGGGCCGACGGGGCCGGAAAGCTCCGGGGGCTGGACCAGGGTCGGGCGGTGTTGACACCGCGAACCGAACCGGGTAATGTACTGCGATGGCCCTGGGTTGGGGTGCCTACCACCACTACTAGTAATTCAGTAGCGGTAGAGGTTTCCCTTCTTCGGGGAACAACAAGAACTTGAGAAGCAGCTAGAGCTGCGTGTTGTTTGAGAACTCAACAGTGTGCTAGTGAACTAAGCCAGTAGAGCTTTAGTTGAAGTGAACCCCGATTGGGTTCCTTTGAGATGATGATGTGAGTCATCGGGTTGAATTCTAATGCATTGTTGGAGAGTTTGATC
>DASSAD010000067.1:0-18912 GCA_035685725.1 Amycolatopsis sp.
GGGTGGTTTCCGCCACGTGGCGGAAACCACCCCCGTGACCGCGCCCGACCGGGAAACCTTCCCCGCCGGGTGGTGTTGAAGCGGAGACGGACACCGCGACTACGAGGAACAGGACGCGGCACTGTTCCGGCCCGCGCACCAGGCCGCGAGCACGACCAGGAAGGCGTTATCCACCATGCCGTTCGAACTCGGCATCTACCATTTCGGGGAACTGACCGCGAGCCCGGTCACCGGGCGCTCGGCCTCCCCCGCGCACCGCCTCAGGGAACTCATCGAGCAGGCACGACTCGCCGACGAGGTCGGCCTGAGCGTCTTCGCCGTGGGCGAGCACCACCGCCACGACTTCGTCGTCTCCGCGCCCGCGGTCGTGCTCGCCGCGATGGCCGAGCAGACCTCGCGGATCACCCTGTCCAGCGCGGTGACGGTGCTCAGCTCCGACGACCCGGTGCGGGTGGCCGAGCAGTTCGGGACCCTCGACCTGATCTCCGGGGGGCGCGCGGAGATCATCGCCGGGCGCGGCTCCTACACCGAGTCGTTTCCCCTGTTCGGCTACGACCTCGGCGCCTATCACGACCTCTTCGCCGAGAAGATCGAGTTGCTCGTCAAGATCCAGCGGGAGGACCCGGTCACCTGGACGGGCCGACTGCGGCCACCGCTGAAGGACGCGGAAATCGCGCCCCGGCCGGCACGTCCGATCCCGATCTGGGTCGGGGTGGGTGGCACGCCCGCCTCGGTGATCCGCGCCGCCCGGCTCGGCCTGCCCATGGCGCTGGGCATCCTCGGTGGCGCGGTCGACGGCTTCAAACCGTTCGTCGAGGCCTACCGTCAGGCGGGCGAAGAATACGGGACGAATCCGGACGAACTCGCCGTGAGCGTCAATTCCCCCGGTTTCGTCGCGCGCACGAGCCAGGCCGCCCGCGATATCTCGTACCCGTATTTCGCGGCCGGGATGATGGACAACTTCCACCAGCGCGGGCGAGGAGTCACGATGCCCCGACGCGCCTACGACGCCGCGTCCAGTCCCGGCGGCGCCCTGTTCGTCGGGAGCCCGCAGGAGATCATCGACAAGATCCTGCGCCAGCACGAGGCGTTCGCCCACCGGCGGATCCTGGTGCAGCTGGGCTACGGCAACGTGCCGCAGCGGGAAACGCTGGAAGCGATCGAGCTGATGGGCACCGAGATCCTGCCCGGCCTCCGGCGCGAACTGGGTCAGCACGAGGGGATTTCCGCATGAGTACCGCCGGGATTTCCGCGCTTCGCGTGGTGACGGTCAACGGAAGCTATTCGACTTCGTCGAAGACCGGCGCGTTGCTCGAACTCGTCACCGACACCCTCGCCGACCGTTTGGCGATCGAGGTCACGAGGATCGAGCTGGCCGATCTCCGCGACGAGTTCGCGACCGCGCTCGCGCCGGAGGACACCGGGCCGCGGGCGCGTGCCGCCCTCGACGCCCTCGCGCCCGCCGACCTGGTCATCGCGGGCACCCCGGTGTTCAAGGGTTCCTATTCGGGGCTGTTCAAGCACTTCTTCGATCTCCTCGACGTATACGACCTGGCCACGAAGCCGGTCCTGCTGGTGGCGACCGGCGGCAGCGAACGCCACGCGCTGGTCATCGAACACGCGCTGCGGCCGCTGTTCGGGTTCTTCCAGGCCCAGACCGCCCCGGTGGGGATCTACGTGGCCGCCGGGGACTTCGACGGCACGCTCGTGCTCAACCCCGAGGTGCACGCCCGGATCGAAATCGCCGTCGACGACCTGGTGCCCGTGCTCGAACTGCGCCGCCACCACGCGCTGGGCACGACCTGACGCGCGAGACATCAAGGGCGCCGCGGGCGCGGGAACCCGTCGACGCACGCACACCACGGCGAAATCGCACTCGCGCGATCCACCGAACGGCGGCGCGGCGGATTGTCGGGCAGACCGCGGAACCGGAAATCCGGCGGAGGATTTCAGCCGGGCCGGCGGCCCGTCAGGGCGACGAGCCGGTCGGCACCGGGAGCGCTCTCGGGGACCGGAACCGGCGGATCGAACAGACCGGTGCCCTGCCAGAGCGGCATCATCGGGCGGAACTTCTCGATCAGTTCCTCGGCGACGTCCGCCCGGATCGGCTGGGGCTCGCCGAGCGCGGTCGCCAGGTCCCAGGCGTGCACCGCCAGGTCACCCACCATCTGCCAGCCGTATTCGGCCGCGCCGGCCGTGCCGTAGGACAGGTGCACCCGGCGCCCTGTCGCGCCCGCCTCGGTCCAGGCCGCGCGGGCCGCGGCCGACGCCGATTCCCAGGCGCCCACCGGGTCCTCGCCCAGCACGTCGCCGTCGAAGCGGTCGCCGACCTCGTCCAGCGTCGCGCCGGCGAGCAGGGGCGGCACCCAGAGCTGCTCGGAGACGAGGTGGTTGACCAGGTCGCGGACCGACCACTCGGTGCACGGGGTCGGCGCGTCCCACCGGTCGTCGGCGATCCGGTGCACGGCCAGGTCGAACTCGTGCAACGCTTCGGCGTGGGCATCGAGAAGGTCCATGACTCCAATGAACCACGAACCCGGCATTCTCGCAGGTTTCGGGCACCGCGACCGCCTCACCGTGGGCGCTTCGACCGGTTTGCCCGTTGACACGGTCGGGTTTCTCGTCCACCATTGCTCTTCCGTGGTGACTGGGAGCGCTCCCAATCCGGGTGGGGCCGCGTTCTCACAGCCCTTCCCGCAAGGAGCCGAGCGTGAGACGCCGCCTGAAGACCGCACTCGCCGCGATCCTGGCCCCGGCCCTGCTGACGGCCGTGCTCACAGCCCAGTCCGCCGCCGCGCCCCCGGCCGGCGCGGACGAGGTCGAGCAGATCACCAACGGCGGGTTCGACACCGGCCTCGATTCGTGGTGGACCAGCGGCGTCACCGCGGCCCCGGCCGACGGCGGCGTCTGCGCGGAAGTACCCGGCGGGACCGTCAACCGCTGGGACGCGGCACTCGGGCAGAACGACATCACCCTGGTCAAGGGCGCGTCCTACCGGCTCGGCTTCGCCGCCTCCGGATCCCCCGACGGACACGTCGTGCGGGCGATCGTCGGCTTGTCGGTGGCGCCCTACGACACCTATTTCGAGGCGAGCCCGCCGCTGAGCGTCTCCGGAAACACCTATTCGTACACCTTCACCTCCCCCGTCGACACCACGCAGGCCCAGGTGGCCTTCCAGATCGGCGGCAGCCCCGAGCCGTGGCGGTTCTGCCTCGACGACGTGTCACTGCTCAGTGGCGTGCCGCCGGAGGACTACCAGCCCGACACGGGCCCCCGCGTGCGCGTCAACCAGGTCGCCTACCTGCCCCAGGGCCCCAAGAACGCCACCCTGGTGACCGCCGCGACCCAGCGCCTGCGCTGGCAGCTGAAGGACTCCGGCGGCGCGACGGTGGCCACCGGGCCGACCGTGCCGCGGGGGGTCGACCCGTCCTCCGGCCAGAACGTCCACACGATCGACTTCGGCTCTTATCGCGGCCACGGCAAGGACTTCACCCTGGTCGCCGACGGCGAGACCAGCCGCCCGTTCGACGTCGACACGATCGGCTACGACCACCTACGCGCCGACGCGCTGAAGTACTACTACACCCAGCGAAGCGGCATCGAGATCCGCGGCACGCTCCGCCCCGGATACGCGCGGCCGGGCGGGCATCTGGACGTCGCGCCGAACACCGGTGACGGCGCGGTGCCGTGCCAGCCCGGCGTGTGCGACCACACGCTCGACGTCCGGGGCGGGTGGTACGACGCGGGTGATCACGGCAAGTACGTCGTCAACGGCGGCATCTCCACCTGGCAGCTGCTCAGCGAATACGAACGGGCCGCCGGAACCGGGCATGCGGCCGGGCTGTCGGACGGCACGCTCGCCATCCCGGAAAGCGGCAACCGGGTTCCCGACATTTTGGACGAGGCCCGGTGGGAACTGGAGTTCATGCTGAAGATGCAGGTGCCGGCGGGCACCCCGCTGGCCGGGATGGCGCACCACAAGGTCCACGACCAGAACTGGACCGGCCTGCCGTTGCTGCCGCACCTGGATCCGGAACGGCGCGAACTGCATCCCCCGAGCACGCCGGCGACGCTGAACCTGGCCGCGACTGCCGCCCAGGCCGCACGCGTCTACCAGCGCTACGACCCCGCGTTCGCCGCGAAGGCGTTGGCGGCGGCGAAGACCGCCTGGGCCGCGGCTCTGGCCCACCCCACGCTGTACGCGCCCGACACCGACGCGATCGGCGGCGGCGCCTACGCCGACAACGACGCAAGCGACGAGTTCTACTGGGCTGCTGCCGAGCTGTTCATCACCACCGGTGAGAAGCAGTACGCCGACTACGTGCTGTCCTCCCCGTTGCACACCGCCGACGTCTTCGGCGCGGTCAGCTTCGACTGGGCCCGCACCGCGGTGCCCGCCCGGTTGGACCTGGCGACCGTCCCGAACAAGCTACCCGGCCGTGACCGGGTCCGGCTGTCCGTGGTCAAGGGCGCGGACAAGTATCTGAACGCCCTGAACGCGAACCCGTACGGCCTGCCCTACGCGCCGGACAACGGGTCGTACGACTGGGGTTCCAACAGCGAGATCCTCAACAACGCCATGGTGATCGCCGAGGCCGCCGACATCACCGGCTTTTCCCGCTACCGGGACGGCGCGGTGGAAAGCATCGACTACCTCCTCGGGCGCAACGCGCTGAACCAGTCCTACGTGACCGGCTACGGCGAGGTCAGCTCGCACAACCAGCACAGCCGCTGGTACGCCCACGAACTCGACCCGAGCCTGCCGAACCCGCCGCCGGGAACGCTCGCCGGTGGCGCGAACTCGAGCCTGCAGGACCCGTTCGCGCAGGAGAAGCTTCTGGGGTGTGCCGCCCAGTTCTGCTACATCGACGACATCCAGTCCTGGTCGACCAACGAGAACGCGATCAACTGGAACTCCGCGCTGGCCTGGCTCACGTCGTTCATCGCCGCGCGGGGTGAACGGTGAGTGGTTCGGGTCGGTTCGGCTGTTCGATGGTCGGGAAGTGCACGGGCGCCACGACCACTCCCCCTGGAACAGCCTCAGGCCCGCGGTGAAGACTGCCTACCGGTCGACGGGACCGTCCCGCCCGACAGCGAAACCGGAAGGGCGGGACAAGACGGAAAAAGGCAGCACCCGCGGCCCGGAAGACGGACCGTCCGCACCCCGGCGCGCGTGAGACAGGCCATACCGATCACGGGAACCGCGGTGGGCCGGGAATCGACTACCCCGGTGTCGCGTGTACAGATCTTTTCCGCGCGGAGTTTCGACGAAAGAGCAGGGACACGAAACGATGGCAGTGAGAGTCGTGACCGAACGCGCCATGCCCGGCACCCTCGCCCGCGGCCCGGCCGACCCGGTGGCCGCCTACGGCGCGCAGCCGGCCGACACCTTCATCCCGGTCCGCGGCGGGGCCGTACCGGTGGCGCGGTGAGCGACCTCGAAGTCTGGCTCGTCTGCCGGGAATGCGGGGGCCGCGCCCGCACGGCCGGGCTCGCCGGGCGCCCGTCGTGCGCCCGGCCCGGCCGAGTACGGGGGTTCCGGGTGGAGAAGGTGGAAGTGCGCTTCGGTGGGGTGTGCCCGGCGTGCCGGGCCGCCCGGGGAGCGGAGCAGGCATGAAGCCGGGGGAGCTGTGATGGACGAACTCACGAGACTGGCGACGGCGGCCCGCAGCGGCGAGCCCGGCGATCTGGCCGCCTTCATCCGGGCCAGCCGGCGACAGGTGTGGGCGCTGTGTGCCAACCTGGTCGACGAGGATGCCGCGGACGATCTCACCCAGGAGACCTATCTGCGGGTCTTTCGCACCCTGCGCTCGTTCCGGCATGATTCCTCGGCCCGGACCTGGCTGCTCTCGATCGCCCGGCACGTGTGCATGGACGAACTGCGGCAGCGCGTCCGGCGCCGGCGGCGTGATCACCTGTTCGCGGCGGCGCTCGACCCGGAGCCGAGCTACCGCGACGGGACCGACGAGGCGGAGGTGCGGGAACTGCTCGGCCGGCTCGACGTGGATCGCCGGGCGGCCTTCGTGCTGACTCAGCTGATCGGCCTGTCCTACGACGAAGTAGCCGTGATCTGCCGGTGCCCGGTCGGCACCATCCGGTCCCGGGTGGCCCGGGCCCGCGCGGATTTGATCGCGGAGTTGGGGCTGGCGCCGGAAGCCGGTCCCGCTGCGGCAGAAGGGTTCAGAAAAAAGTGAGAATGCGACGAGCCGGCGGTTCGCCCGGAATAGACTGCGCGACCGCGCGTGAAGCGCTTTCCGCTTCGCTCGACGGTGAGCAGGCCGCGCACTCCCCCGTGGTGGTGAGCGCACACCTCGCCGGGTGCGCCGGGTGCCGGAACTGGCAGGAGGCCGCGCACCGGCTGACCCGGACCGCCCGGCTCGCCCCGGTCCGCGCGATGGCCGACGACACCGAGCGGATCCTCGAAGCGGTGCTCGCCGACCGGACGGTGAAGGTCCGGCGCCTGCCCCGCGGCAACCAGCTGGTCAGAGCGGGTCTCGCGGCGGCGGCCCTGGCCCAGCTGGTGATCATCATTCCGGCGCTCGTCCTGGGCAACGCCGGGATCGGCGTGCCGCTGCACGCCTCCCGGGAACTCGGTGCGTTCAACCTCGCGCTGGCCGTCGGGTTCGCGGCGGCGGCGCTGCGCCCCGCCCTGGCCCGGGGCATGCTACCCCTGGTGGGCGCCGCCACGGTGGGTCTGGTCGTGCTGGCGATGATCGACACGATGGCGGGCGAGACCACGGTGCTCGCCGAAGTGCCGCACCTGATCGCGGTAGCCGGCCTGGTTCTGCTGTATCTGGCCGGCGGACCACTGCCCGCGCTGCGATATCGCCGCGGCTAGACCGCCGCCTGGTGGTGCCGAGGGGGGTATCACCAGGCGGCTCCCTCACCCGGTCAACGCCTGGTAGACCAGCTGCGTCAGGTACGGGCGGATCGGGTGCGTGCTGGAGGGCAGCAGCTGGGTGAGGAACAGCGCCGTGATCCGCTCCCGCGGATCGACGAAGAAGCTCGTGCTCGCCGCACCGCCCCAGCCGAACTCGCCGACGCTGCCCGGTGATTTCGCCTTGACCGGGTCGAGCAGGACGGAAAACCCGAGACCGAACCCGACGCCGTCGTAGCGGGTTTCGGCGAACACCGGGCGGCCGAACCGATCCAGGTCCAGCCCGTCCGGCAGGTGGTTGGTGGTCATCCGCTCCACCGTCCTCGGGCTGAGCAGCCGCACGCCGTCGAGTTCCCCGCGCCGCAGCAGGAACTGGGCGAACCGGTGATAGTCCGCCGCGGTGGACACCAGTCCTCCCCCGCCGGAAAGCGCCTTCGGGCGACTGTGCGCCGCCGAGCCCATGCCGTCGTTGCGGAGGGCCCGTTTCGTGCCCGGCTGGGCCGCGTAGAGGGCGGCGAGGTTGTCCAGGGCCTCGCCCTCCTCCGCCCCGAAGGCGGTGTCGACCATGCCGAGCGGTTCGAGGACACGGGTCCGGAGGAACTCGTCCAGCGGCATTCCCGACACGACCTCGACGAGCCTGCCGAGCACGTCGGTCGCGACCGAATAGTTCCACTCGGAGCCGGGCTCGAACAGCAGCGGCTTGGCCGCCCAGAACTCGCACGCCCCGGCCAGATCCAGCGACGCGGGTATCCCCCATTCGAAGCCGCCCGCGCGATACATCGCGTCCACGGGATGGACGTGATGGAACCCGTAGGTCAGGCCCGCGGTGTGGCTGAGCAGATGCCAGACCCGGATGGGTTCGGTGGCGGGCACCGTGGCGGGGCCGGAAGCCGGGCCCCGGAGATACACCCGGGGCTCGGCGAACTCGGGCAGGAAGCGCGCGATCGGATCGGTGAGGGTGAAGGCGCCCTCCTCGAGGAGCACCATGGCCGCGACCGAGGTGATCGGCTTCGTCATCGAGTAGATGCGCCAGCGCGTGTTCCAGTCGGCCGCCAGCCCCGCCTCGCGGTCACGCTGCCCGTGCACGGTGGCGTGCACGATCCGGCCGTCCCGGGCGATCACCGCCGCCCAGGAGGTGAGCAGACCGTCGTCGAGATACCGGTCGAAGTACCGGTCGACGCGCCCCAGCCGGGCCGGGTCGAACCCGAGTTCCGCCGGATCGGCGACCGCTGTGAGTTCCCGCATACCCCGTCCTCCCGTCGTTGTCGAGCATCCGGCGTGATCTTAGAAGAAATCGGGTATCGAAGATCACCGCCGGATGCCGCAACGGGTTCGCAGGCGGAGTCGGCAGGCAGGCTCAGCCTGTGGCGTACAGGGCGAGCTCGAAATCGATGTAGAGCTTCAGCTGCTCCGGCGGCACGAAGGGCAGCGACGGCGAGTAGATCGCGCCGGTGAGCCCACTGGCCGGGTCGACCCGGAAGAAGGTGTTGGCCAGCCCGGCCCACGAACCGGTGCCCGCCGCGCGCATCCCGGGGAGGCTCACGGCGTTGAGCATCAGCCCGTAGCCCCACTTGAGGCCGGGCCCCATGCCGAGATCGTGCGACGAGGCGGGAGCCGCCGTCGTGATGTACGCGGGGAAGGTCAGCCGGGCTCCTCCAGGACATCGGCACCGCCGGAAACCTCATCACCGACGTTCAGTTGGCCGCCTACGCCGTCGAACACGAAGCCGAGATGCACTCCAACTTCGCCAGGTTCCCACCCTGAAGTGGATCAATCCGCTCCAGTGACCCACCACCGCCGCTCAGCCGCGCTCGCGGCCCCCGCGGAGCAGGTGGTAGACGGCGAGGATGATCAGCGACCCCAGGATGGCCAGGCCCCAGGTCCGCAGGTCGAAGAACCTCCCGAGCTGAACGTGGAACAGGGTCCTGCCGATCCAACCACCCACGAAGGCTCCCGCGATGCCGAGCAGGCTGGTGATGACGCAGCCACCGGGGTCCTTGCCGGGCATGAGGATCTTGGCGATCACGCCGGCGATCAGGCCCAGCACGATCCAACTGATGACGCCCACTGTCTGTCCTCTCGTCCGCACCATGGATCCGGTCGTTCCGACGGGCGGAACTCCCGGGCCGCTCTTGGCCGCACAGGATGGCAGGGAGAGATCGTCGTGCCGCACCGGCCCTCCCCGACGTGATCTCGATCTCACCGGCCGCGTCGGTCGCGTGCGGTCCATCCGATGCCGGGATCGGTTGCCGCACACCAGGTTTCCGGTCCGAACGCGGCCCTGCTGCCGGAGACATGAACCGGCCGCGGGCCGCCCGGAAGACCGGCCTCGCTGTTACAAGCTGCCGCGGTCGCCGCCCTCGGGCAGCGAGCTGAGCCGCTGGATCAGCAGCGGCTTGGCGAGCAGACCGTTCAGCGCGGCACCGAGCTTCAGGAAGGCGGGCGTCTGGAAGTGGGCGGCCAGCGCTTCGTCGGATTCCCAGTTTTCGATCATGACGAAGGTCGCCGGCGACTGGGGATCCCGGTGCAGCGCGTACCGCAGGCAGCCCGGCTCGGTGTGCACGACCGGTATCGCCTCGCGCAGCGCCTGCTCCACCTTGTCCTCGTTGCCCTCGGCCGCCTCTATGGTGGCCACCACGACGATATTGCCGTTCGAGGTCATGTCGCTCCCTGCCGCGTCGGATCAGAACGCTTCGATCATGGCAACGGCGCCCGTGACGGTGCAACGGCGGGACCGGCGCGATGTGTCACGTGACCGGCACCTGCCGCGTGTTCACGGGCGCTTGACTTCGAGCCGGGTCGAGGTTGCACGGTTCAAGGAGTCCAGTGGGTCGGCAAGCGGGCCGCGCCGAAAGGACGGCGGGGTTTCGCGCCTCCCCTTGCCGGGAAGGGACACACCATGGTCTTCACCGACGCCGAACTCGAGTACCTGGCCGGACAACGCCTGGGCCGGCTCGCCACGGCGCAACCGAACGGGACCCTCCAGGTCAATCCGGTCGGGTTCCACTACAACGAGCAAACCGGCACCATCGACATCGGCGGCTTCAACATGGCGGCCAGCCGGAAGTTCCGCAACATCGCCGACAACGGCAGGGTGGCGTTCGTGGTCGACGACATCGCCTCGATCCAGCCCTGGCGGGTGCGGTGCGTCGAGATCCGCGGGTACGCCGAGGCGATCGAGGCGGCCGCGGACGGGACGGCGCCGATCATCCGGATCCATCCCCGGCGCGTCATCAGCTTCGGGCTCGCGCTCGACCGGGACCCGCACGAAATCGTGCCGGACAAGCGCGACGTCACCGACGCCCCCAGCTGACGTTCCGCCGATGGCCCCGGCGCAGCCCGGGGAAGCCGAACCGCGATCCGCCGGGGTCACTGCGGAGTGCGTGAGGCGGCGTTGTCCGGCGGCACGATCGCCTGCGGATTCGGTTGCGCGCCGGAGACCCCCAACTCCCGGAGGTTGTCCGTCGCCGGATGGTCCCGGCCCGCCGGGCCCGCCGCGAAGGCGCGCAGCAGGCGCAGGCTGATCGCGCTGACGATCTGCCGGGCGGCCGGGTCGTCGTGGTCGGCGGCACAGTGCGGACCCAGGGCACAGATCCAGTACTGCGTGCCCGCGGAGAACACCGCCGCGCCACCGGGCGCGGTGTAGTAGCTGGCATCCGCGAAATCGGCCTGCCCGCCGCAGGTCAGCGGCGAGTGGAAGAGCACCTGGATCGGGCGGGGAGTGGGCACCGCCAGGTCGACCCGCTCGTACTCGTTGCCGACCAGCCCCGGCAGCGTCTGGCCGTTGTGGACGATCCCGGCCAGCAGCCAGCTGCCCTCGTCGGCCACCCGCAGATCGGCGTGGACCGGGTTGCAGTGGTAGAAGTTGCCCAGCAGCACGCTTTCCGGGCGGGGGAAGGGCGGCGAGCGCCACTCCGGGGTCGCCTCCAGCGGATCGGTCAGGTGGAAGGGATCCTCGGTGAAGGACTTGTAGTCCACTTCGAGCCGGTCGGGACCCAGCGGCGTGGGCTGGAACCGGATGTGCCGGTAGATCTCGTTGCCGCCGAGAAAGGCCAGGTTGACGCCTCGGTCGCGGGCGGCGGTGGTGTTCTGGCGCATCGCGGTGGACCAGTATTCGTCGTGCCCGAGCGTCACGATCGCGGCGGCGCCGTCGGCGAGGTGCGGGTCGGCGTGCAGGTCGACGTCGGTGGCATAGCCCAGGGACAGGCCGGTGCTTTCCGCGAAGCGCACGAGCGGCAGTTCGAAATACCGGAAGTCGCCGGCGCCCTGCATGTCCTTGGCCTGGTAGGGCCGGTCGAAGGAGACCGCGCGGGAGCGTTCGGCCTTCCGGCGGGTGGGCGAGTCGTACAGGCTGTAGCCGCCCCACCGGTTGTAGGCCTGCCAGGTGGTGACGGCGTTGACGAGGATGATCCTGCCCGCGTTGGACGGGCTCCGCACGGTCAGCGGGACGAACTGCTGGGCACCGTTGTCGCCGTCGAGCCGGAACAGGTAGTCGCCCGGCTGCCAGCCTTCCGTCGGCACGGTGAGCGAGGGCTGCCACGGCGCGACCACGGTGGCGGTCGGCGGCTGCACCACCGCCGCCTGCTGCCGGGTCCCCCGCTGCGCGGGCGAAGTCCAGACCCGCAGCGCGTCGGAATCCGGATAGGCGCCCATCCGGTAGGCGGTCACCGTGTAATGCGCGGCCGTGGTGCTGACGAACAGGCGCACCTCCTGGCCGGGCTGGACCGAGGTGCGATCCGCGAAGCCCTCGATGGCGTGCTCGGGGCCCGCGTGCGTGATCTCCCAGCCGGGCGTGCCGCTCGGCGGCGGGGTCGGGGCCGGGGAGATGCTGGTCGGGGTGGGCGCCGGTCCCCCGCCGTTGCCGGTGCAGGCCGTCGCGGTGACGACGGCCAGAAAAAGGATCGCGGCGGTCGAGCGCCTTCCCCGCCGCGCTCGCCCCGCCCTTTTGCTCACCCTGGTCATGACGGGCATTGAAGTGACCCCGATCGAATGTCGGCCACCGGCGCACCGCACTGTGTCGGATTTTCCCGAGACTACGACCCCTTCAGGTGAAATCCTGGTAATAGTCGGTGCTCGCCCGTTGCCTTCTTTTCGCCTGTGACGGGTACCCCCTCGACACCACGGTGACGTGCGCGCCAGCTTGGTCAATTCCCGCGGCCGCGGCGCGATGACCAGCGACAGGAGGTCAGAAATGGGTCATATCGAAGGCGAGATCGTAATCGACCGGCCGGTTGACACCGTGTTCGACTTTGTCGCCGACGAGCGCAACGAACCGCTGTACAACCCGGAAATCTCGCACGCCGAGCTGGTGACCGAGGAGCCGATCGGGGAAGGAACCCGTTTCGTGGCGTTCACCAGCACGATGGGGCGCCCGCTGGAAATGGTCATCGAATTCACCGGCTACGAACGGCCGAAACGATTGTCCTCCACGACCGTCATGTCCACGGCCGACACCCGTGGCACGCTGACCTTCGAACCCGACATGGCGGGAACCCGGATGCACTGGTCCTGGGAGGTCCGGCCGAAGGGCCTGATGAAGCTCCTCGCGCCCGTGCTGATCCCGCTGGGCAGGCGCCAGGAGCGGACGGTGTGGGCCAACCTGAAACGCCACCTGGAGGGCCGGCCGTCCTGAAGCGCGGCTCGCCCACCCGCCGTGTCCCCCCTTCCGGCCGCCGTGTCCCCCCGTCCGGTCACCGAAGTCTCCCGTCCGGTCACTGAACTCTCCCGTCCGGTTGGCGAGCCGTTACACGCTGCCGGGATCTTCGTCCGCGGCGCGTCGGGCCGACGCCAGCGCCTCCGTCAGGCTGTCCGGTTCGGTCAGCAGCCGCAGCGCCGGAGCGGCATCGGCGATCGCCCGCTGCGCGAGCGGATCGAGTTCGGCGATCAGGCTGGACAGGAAGGCGACGCGGGCGGCCTGGCGGCGCCGGACCATGGCCCGGCCGGCCTCGGTGATGGCGACCAGCACGATCCGGCCGTCGGAAGGATCGTTGCGGCGCCGCACATAACCCTGCCGCTCCAGGCGCGAGACCAGCCCGGTCATCGACGGCTGGGTCACGCCCTCGCGCGCGGCCAGGTCGGTGATGCGGCACGGTCCCTCGGTGTTGACCATCGACAGCGTCGCGGCCGCGGTGAAGCTGAGTTCGCGGACCCCGGCCATCTGCCGGACGACGAATCGGGTGATCTGGTCCAGCGCGTCCGCGACCGCGACCCGCTCCTGCTCGGTAAGGCTCACCCTGCCACTATGACGACCAGTTACGTAGCGCCGTCATGAGGTTCCGCACGGCCGCGCGCGGCAGGCGCCGGCTCCGCTTCCGGCACCGGGCCGGGACGGTGTGCACCCGGAGTTTCACTGGACGGAGACGGTCACCTGCCACACCTTGACGCCATGCGGGCACTGCATGCCGGGACTCGTCACGACACACTGCTCATGCGCCGTGATGGCGCTCGCCCCGATTCCGGCGGCCACGAAGACCGCTTGCCCGTCACCTGACGGCGTTGTTCCGCCGACCACCCGGGACAACACGTCCGCGGACGACGCCTTCGGCACGTCCCACACCCATTTCTCGCCGACGCCGGTGGTACCGCCGAGACGGACGGAGACCTGGTCGCCCACGCTCGCGGTGACCGTCCTGCCGTTGTCGTTGTCGGCAAGCGGGACGACATTCGGCACGGCCGGCCGTGCGGCGGGCGCGGCGGCGGCACCGGGAGCCAAGGCGGTGTTCACCAGGCTCAGCACCAGAACAGTGGACGCGGTCAGGACGGTAGCGGTCTTCACGGTCACCCCAAGTGTTCGCCGGACTGTCGAGATAGTGATCTACACCTCGGGGAGCGTGGAACGGAGTCCCACCGCACCGACTTCGCACCATTGTGTGAACCTGCGGCCTGGGCCGCCGTGGTGGTCCTGATCCGGGCACGTGCCGTTCAGCGGGCGGCGGGCGGGGGTGCGGGTCGGTATGGCTGCACGATTTCGGTCCGCCAGGTCGCGGGGTCGAGCCGCGCCGCGGGGTCGCTCGGATAGACCTCCCAGGCGTCGCCGGCCGGCTCGGCGCCACGCTCCCGCACCCAGGACTCCAGCGCCGCGTAAGCGGATTCCAGTTCGCGGTAGGCACCGACGTGCACGGTGCTGGCGGCCGGCCCGTCCGGCAGCACCGACGGGTGCACGTCGCCCGTGTCGTCGATCGCGGCGGAAACCGGGAAACCCGCTTCGACCGCGAACCGCCCCTGTCCGATGGGGTGATAGCGGGCGAACGGCGGGCCGTCGGGGCGGGTGCCCTGGGCCCCGAGGACCCCGGCGACGGCGCGATAGCTGGTGGCGAGCCAGGACCCGAGCTGCTCGGCCGACAGGGTGGTGTCGGTGACGGCCGTGGGCTGCTCCCGCAGTGTCACCGAACGAATCTCGTAGGTCCTCACGGGTTTCATGAACTCAGCCTCGGGCGGGCGCGAAACGCGCGACAAGGGTCATAAGTCACCAGACACCGCGCCTCCGGACAATTTGTCCACAATGGACCCCTTGTGGCGCGGACGGTTGGCGTCGGCGCCGGCCGGGTACCACCTTCGGCATGGTCGATCGAACGCGCGGCGCCGCGCTGCCGCGACTGGCCGGGTTGTGTGTGGTCGCGGGGCTGGTGCTGGCCGGGCTGCTGTTCCCGGTCGCGGGCGGGCTGGGCGTGGTGTCCAACCGGGCCGCCGACGCGGTCCGCCCGATCTCCGCGCAGTTGCTCGCCGGGCCGGCGCCGGGGGTGACCACGGTGACCGCTGTGGACGGTACACCGATCGCCACGTTGTTCGAGCAGTACCGGATTCCCATTTCCTGGCAAGAGATCCCGCGCACCATGCAGGCCGCGATCGTGTCCATTGAGGACCGCGGCTTCTTCACCGAGGGCGCGCTCGATCCGCGCGCCATGCTCCGCGCGGCGCTGCACAACGCGGGCGGCGGCAGCACGCAGGGCGCGTCCACGATCACCCAGCAGTACGTCAAGAACTATCTGATCAACGTGGCGGACGCCGACGACCCCGCCGCGCAGCAACGGGATCGCTCCGACACCCTGGCGCGCAAGGTGCGGGAAGCGGAGCTGGCGGCGGCCGTTTCGCGGCAGGAAAGCAAGGAACAGATCCTGACCGGTTACCTCAACGTGGTCTCCTTCGGCAACGAGACCTACGGCCTCGGTGCGGCGGCCCGGTACTACTTCGGCCGTCCCCCGGAAACGCTCACCGTGGCGCAGTCCGCACTGCTGGCGGGCCTGGTCAACAATCCCAGCCGGTTCAACCCGCACGAGTCCCCGGGCGAGGCGCTCGCACGGCGCGACACCGTGATCGACGCGATGGTGGCCACGAAGACCCTCGATCCCGCTCAGGCGGCTGCCGCGAAGGCCGAACCGCTCGGGGTGAAGCCACCCCCGCCGACGCCCCCGGACTCCTGCTACGCCGCAACGCCCGACGCGGGCTTCTTCTGCGACTACGCGGTCAGCTATCTCGAACGGGCGGGCTTGACCGAGCACCAGATCTTTTCCGGCGGCTACACGATCACCACGACCCTGGACCCGGCTGTCAGCCGCATCGCGAAGCAGGCCGTCGACCAGCGCGTCGGCGGCTCACGCGGCGTCGCTAACCCGTTCGTGATCATCAAACCCGGCCCGTCGTCGCACGATGTGGTGGCCATGGTGTCCAACCGCACGTTCGGCACGGACGCCGCGGCCGGGCAGACCGGCTTCAACCAGCCCGGCGACGTGAGCGTGCCCTTCGGCGCGGGCTCGATCTACAAAATGTTCACCACCGCCGCCGCCCTGCAGCGCGGCACGGCCCGGCTCGACACGCCGTTGCCGAACCCCGGCGCGCAGTGCTTCCCGCCGCCCGCCGGGCCCGGCCCGTGCGCGACGATCCGCAACGACGGTGCCTATCCCGATCCGATCGCGCTCCGGCAGGCGCTGGCCTCTTCGCCCAACGTCGCCTTCACGAACCTGGAGCTGCGCACCGGCATGGACCAGGTGCTCTCGATGGCGACCCGGCTGGGCATGCGGGAAACGATGAGCAGCAACATGCACGGCGGTCGGCCCGGTCCGGCGCCGGCCGGGGCGGACAACCCGGCCACCTACACGCTGCCCCAGGACGCGTTCAACCGCGGGAACCTCGCCTTCACGCTGGGCTTCACCCCGTTCAGCCCGCTGGAGCTGACCAACGCCGGGGCGACGCTGGCCGACCACGGTCGCTGGTGCCCGCCTAACCCGATCAAGCGAGTCGCCGACGCCGCCGGGCGACCCGTGCCGATCGCGGCCCCGCCCTGCGAGCAGACCGTTCCACCCGGGCTGGCGAACACCCTCATGCAGGGCCTTGGCGATGACATCAAACCGGGCGGCACCTCGGCCGCGGCGGCCCAGAACGCGGGCTGGACCCGACCGACCGCGGCGAAGACCGGCACCACGCAGGACAACGAATCCGTCGCCTTCCTCGCGATGACGGACGGTTATGCCGCCAGTTCGGTGATCTACGCGGACGGGCCCGATCCGGGCACCATCTGCGCGACCAGCCCGCCGACGATCGGCACGGGCTGCTCCGGCGCGTTCGGCGGGACCGTCGCCGCGCCGACCTTCTTCACCGCGTTCACCCGCATCCTCGCCGGCCGGCCCGACACGCCGCTGCCCCCGGCCGACCCCGCTTACGCCCGCACCCGGTGAATCCGTCGCCAACGCGCGCGGGCCGTCACTCCTCACCCGCGTCCCGCGCCGCTCGGATCCGGTCGGCGTCGTTTCCGAACACGATCACCGCCCCGAGGCTGCTACGGTGATTTTCTCTTCCCAGCGTCGCCGCCAAGGAAGGAGCGAACGACGATGTTCACCAGTGCGGACGAGGTCCTGCGGTTCATCTCCGAGGAACGCGTTCAGTTCGTGGACGTACGGTTCTGCGACCTGCCCGGCATAATGCAACATTTCACCGTCCCGGCGTCCTCCTTCAATGACGAGGCGTTCGAAGAAGGCATCGCGTTCGACGGTTCGTCCGTGCGGGGCTTCCAGTCCATCCACGAGTCGGACATGCTGCTGCTGCCCGACCCCTACACGGCGCGCCTCGATCCGTTCCGGGCCGAGAAGACGTTGATGATGAACTTCTTCGTGCACGATCCGTTCACGCGTGAAGCCTACAGTCGCGATCCACGCAACATCGCCCGCAAGGCCGAGCAGTACATCAACGAATCCACGATCGCCGACCGGGCGTTCTTCGGCCCGGAAGCGGAGTTCTACATCTTCGATTCGGTGCGGTTCGACAACACCGAAAACGGTGCGTTCCACCACGTCGACTCGGTCGAGGGCTGGTGGAACACCGGCCGCGACGAACCGGACGGCAACCGCGGCTACAAAACGCCCTACAAGGCCGGGTATTTCCCGGTCTCGCCCCGCGACCACTTTTCGGACCTGCGGGACGCGATGGTGCTCAATCTCCACAGCGTGGACATCGAAGTGGAGAAGGCACACCACGAGGTGGGCAGCGGGGGCCAGGCGGAAATCAACTACCGGTTCAACACGCTGTTACACGCCGCCGACGACCTGCAACTGTTCAAATACATCGTGAAGAACACGGCGTGGGAAGCGGGCCGGACCGTCACCTTCATGCCCAAACCGCTCTACAACGACAACGGGTCCGGCATGCACTGTCACCAGTCCCTCTGGGACGAGAACGGACCGCTGTTCTACGACGAAACCGGTTACGGCGGCCTGTCCGACCTCGGCCGGCACTACGTCGGCGGCATCCTGCACCACGCGCCCAGCCTGCTCGCCTTCACCAACCCGACGGTCAACTCCTATCACCGCCTCGTCCCCGGCTTCGAGGCCCCGATCAACCTGGTCTACTCGCAGCGCAACCGCTCCGCCTGCGTGCGCATCCCGGTCACCGGGTCTTCGCCCAAGGCCAAGCGCATCGAATTCCGGTGCCCCGACTCCTCCGGAAACCCGTATCTCGCCTTCTCCGCGATGCTCATGGCCGGTCTCGACGGCATCAAGAACAAGCTGGAACCGCCGTCACCGATCGACAAGGACCTCTACGAACTGCCGCCCGAAGAGGCCCGCGAAGTCGACCAGGTCCCGGCCTCCCTCGACGCCGTCATCGACCGCCTGGAAGACGACCACGAATTCCTCCTCGCCGGCGGTGTGTTCACCTCCGACGTGGTGGACACCTGGATCGACTTCAAACGCGAACACGAGATCGACCCCCTCCGCCTGCGCCCGCACCCCTACGAATTCGCCCTCTACTACGACGTGTGATCCGAAACCGGCTCTGACCTGGCAAAACGCCTGTTTTCGACCACCCCGGGCCGTCTACCGGCCGTCATCGCGAAAAACGCACGCGGCCCTGCCACTGGCGGGGCCGCGTTGATCGGTGTTCCGGCGTCGCCGACGACGATCACCTCCAGCACGCAGAGGTCGATGCCCTGCTGACCGGTGATGCTGACCAACGCCTCCCTCAGCTCGGCCGGCCGGTTGCGGGTCGGCACGATCACACTCGCCACCGGAATTAGCGGGCGGCTCATCGTGTCCCTCCCGATTGGCCAGCCAGTTCCTCCATCAGCGGCGCCAACTCGCCGTGGTGACACCACTCGACCACCCGCGCGGTGGCGGTGAGCTCGGCCAGCCGGTCGGCCGCGTCCCGAGCGTAGGCGTCGCGATCGCGTTCGGGGCGCGGCCACGACGCGGTGGGCATCGGCGTGTCGCACGACGGTGATCGGGTGGCGGTGATCGGGTGGCGGTGTGCGTGGCCGCCGGGAGAGAGGTCGGTGTCGACATTCGTCCGAACCCGACGGTGGGAACCGGTCTCCTCCGCCGTTGCCTCGGCCGGTATGCCGATGCCCTCACGCGACTGTCCACACGAGACGCCGCGGTGAAGCTCGCGTGGGTCTGGACCGTGCAGGAGGCGCGACGGGCGGATGAGCGCGACATCGCCTACATCCTGTTCACCTCGGGATCGACCGGGGCGCCCAAAGGCGTGCGCATCGAGCACCGCAACGTCAACGCCTACCTCGAGCACGTGATCCCGCGCTACGAGGCGGGACC
>DASSAD010000068.1:0-16426 GCA_035685725.1 Amycolatopsis sp.
CAGGTCGCGGGGGTGATTCACGAGGTGTGGCGGGTAGAGGATTCGAACCTCTGAAGGCAGTGCCGTCTGATTTACAGTCAGATCCCTTTGGCCGCTCGGGCAACCCGCCGTGACTGGGCGAACCAGCCGAGGGAAAGAGTACCCAACGGTCCCCCGGTCCGGGCAACCGGGTTACCCGTGCGGTCTATGGTGTGGTCTACCGGACATGCGAGACCTTCGAGGTAGGGACGAGGTAGGGACACGTGGCGGATCCGTCGTTCGACGTGGTGAGCAAGGTCGACCGCCAGGAGGTGGACAACGCCCTGAACCAGGCGGCGAAGGAGTTGTCCACGCGCTTCGACTTCCGCGGCGTGAACGCGAAGGTCGCGTGGGCCGGTGAAGAGGCGATCACCGTCGAGGCCGAGACCGAGGAGCGGGCGCTCGCGGCGGTCGAGGTGTTCAAGGAGAAGCTGATCAAGCGGGGTATCTCGCTGAAGGCGTTCGACGCCGAAGAGCCCGCGGTGTCCGGGAAGATCTACAAGGTCAACGGCAAGATCATCCAGGGGATCGCGTCGGACAAGGCCAAGCAGATCGCCAAGTTCATCCGCGACGAGGGGCCGAAGGGCGTCCAGGCGCAGATCCAGGGCGACCAGCTGCGGGTCTCGGGCAAGAAGAAGGATCACCTGCAGGAGATCATCGGCCTGCTCAAGGGCAAGGACTTCGACATCGCCCTCCAGTTCACGAACTACCGGTGACACACCATCGTTGACCTGCGGGTATCCGCTATCGGGTGCCCGTGGGTACGCCTCGGGCACCACCCGGTGCGGAGTCCACCAGCGTCCGCGTCTGGTCCACCGCGTCCGACCGGTAGCCGACGTAGGCGTTGAGCATCACCGGCGTGCTCCATGGCGAGCTGAACGGTCTTGACGTTCGTCCGTCGAAGATCAGCGCGGTGACGAAGTAGTGCCGCACGCCGAAGCACCTCGCGCAGATCTCCGAGATGGGCGCCAGGGCGCGCACGTTGCGTCCATGGCTGGCCGAACAGCATCCCGTGTGGAGGGATGCCTACGCCTTGATTGGTGCGACACGCCGGCGCGGTCCCAACCTGAAGTCACTACATATAGCGTGATACGACCTCAAGCACCACAACATATAGGTGCGAGTCCTTGGATTCGATTCAACTCGGCCGGATATAAGTGTGGCCCGACCTCCAAAGCTTGGAGATTGGGCCACACTCTCAGCTCATAACCGGGAGACATGTCCGCGACAGAGGCCGCTCCGGTCTTCGCCGCAAGTTTAACCAAGGAGTACTCAAGTTGGCCACATCTGGTGGCTCGTCGGCTGACTACAACCTGTGTGAGCTGCGACTGTCCAGCTCCAGGATGACTCCTTACCTCGCCGCGGCCTGTGGAGACAAGCAGCGGGCAGTCCGCCTGTACGAATGGAACGTGGACGCGTCAGGCGCGCTGTACGAGAGCCTCGCCGTCGTAGAGGTCGTAGTCCGCAACGCCATCCATGATCAGATGACGGCATGGCACGACGGACAGCGGCTGCCTGGATCCTGGCTGGACGACCCCGGCAGTCTGTTGGAGCCACGAGCACAGGACGATGTCCAAACGGCCAAGGGGCGTGTCGCACGCGTCCAGCGAGGTGGTCGGCGTTCCGTCACTCCAGCGGCACCACCGCCCGTGGGAGCGGTGGTAGCCGAGTTGACCTTTGGGTTTTGGCGTTACTTGCTCGCATCGCGGTATGAGCACACGCTCTGGCTTCACGCCGTCCGTCATGGTTTCCCTGGGATCGCGGGCATGCGCGAGCGCGTTTACCGACCGATGTCCCGACTACATACGGTTCGCAACCGCATCGCGCATCTTGAGCCCATCCACGGCCGCGATCTGGCACGAGACGACCGCGACATCGATCAGGTGATCCGGTCGGTCTGTCCGAAAACAGCGAACTGGGCAGCGTCTCGTCGACGTCTGAAGGCCCTTGCCGCAGCTCGTCCCTAGCGCTCTCCGGTACGGATGACACTGGTCAACGGCACTCGAATCTGACCCTTTGCACCGATCCGGGTCGAACCGCCAGGCTGGTCATTCGGCGCGTGCGGAGGCGATGAGGTCACGCACGTAGCTCGCGCTGGCGATCTCGCGGAGTTCGATCGGACGAGTCCGCCCCAGGTTCCAGGCCCGTGCGGCGGTCAACCGCGCGAGCAGGTCGGTCGAGCCGAATCTGATCGTGCCGACCCCGTTCGCGGACTCCTTCAGCACGGGTGGGTCGAGGCGGTCGAGGTAGCGGCTGTTCTCGCGGCTGAAACCCAGGGTGGTCGTGGCGACGATGATCCTCCGGTTCGTGACCGTGTAGACGGTGCCACGCAGCGTCAACCAGCGGACGACGAGCCTGCCCGCGACCAGATACAGCCCGGCGACCAGGAACAGCAGGCCCCAGAGCTTGAAGAACGTGGGGCCGTTCATGGCGAACACCTGCACCTCCCAGAAGACCATGAACCCGCACCACACCAGGCTGAACGGGACCATGACGAGATCGGTTGCGTCGAACACCGGAAACCGGGCGGGGGAAGCGGCCCAGATGATCCGCTCCGAGGGCAGTAGATTTGCGGTCACCAGCGGAAGGTAGCCGGAATCGCGCGCGGCGGATCCGAACGAATCCGCTCTGTTATCCGATCCGCGCTCCTTGACCACCGCATGTCGTTCCACCCGCTTTCGGTCACTCTGTGGTGTAATTCCGGCGCTCACCGTGAGGAAGGACGCTGGATGCGCCGTCTGTGGACCGGCTTCGCACTGCTCGTCTCCGTGCTCCTGCTCACCGGGCTGACCACGCCCGCCCAGGCGGCCGAGCGGCAGCGGCTGGCCGTGGGGTCCTATCCCCGGCTGATCCGGTTGCAGCACAACCTCCTCTTCCAGAACCGGATCATCGCGGCGGTGAGCAGCTGGGACGAGCGCGGGCCGTTCGCGCCGATCTACGAGAGCACCGACGAAGGCGCGAGCTTCCACAAGATCGGCGAGGTCCGTGACCCGGAGGGCGTGCGGGGTGAGTGTTGCGGCACGCTTTACGAGCTGCCGCAACGGGTCGGCGCCCTGCCGGCAGGCACCGTGTTGTGGGCGGCGAGCTACGGCCAGGACGCTGGATCGGCCCGCCGCATCGGAATCAAGATCTGGGCCAGCCGGGACGGTGGGCGGCACTGGTCGTTTCTGTCCGAGGCCGCGCGATCGCCCAACCAGCAGGGAGTCTGGGAACCCGAGTTCACCGTGGACACCGGGGGCAAGCTGTGGATGCACTTCGCGGACGAAACCCAGGAACCGCGCTACGGACAGGTCCTCGAACGGGTTTTCTCCACCGACGGGGTCCACTGGGGCAGCCCGCGGCTCACGCTCGCGCTTTCGCCGAGCACCGTTCGCCCAGGGATGCCGATCGTCCGCCGGCTTCCCGACGGCCGCTACTACTTCGCCTACGAGATCTGCAACTATGCCGACCGCTACTGCGACCCCTACTACAAGATCTCCACTGATGGCGCGGACTTCGGCGATCCGGGTGACCCGGGCACCCAGGTGAAGACCGCGAGCGGTGCCTACTTCCAGCATGCGCAGACGGTGACCCTGTTTCCCGACGGGCGGCTGATGATGGTCGGTCAGATCTACACCGATCACAGCGGGGCTCCGCTCCCGTCGAACGGCCGGATCCTGCTGGCCAACGACCATGCCGGCGCGGGCGACTGGTACGAGGTCCCGGCGCCGGTCGCCGTTTCGGACGCGCGCAACGATTTCTGCCCGAACTACAGCTCGACCCTGCTTCCCGTGGATGGCGGGCGGAACGTGCTGGAGATCGCGGCCGACTACGAAAACGGGTTGTGCACGACCTATTTCGGCAAGGGCTCGGCGTAAGCCCGGTCGAGCACGGCGGCGAAGTTTTCGACGGACTGGGCGCCGGACACGCCGTATCGGTCGTCGAAGACGAAGAACGGCACCCCGGTCGCGCCGAGCGCTCGCGCGTGTTCCTCGTCGGCGCGGACCTCGTCCGCGTACCTGCCGTCCTTGAGCACGCGCAAGGTCTCGTCGTGGTCCAGTCCCGCCTCGGCGGCCAGCTCCGCGAGGGATCCGGCCTCGAAAACCGAGCGCTGCTCGGTGAAATACGCCCGGAAGAAGCGTTCCGTCACCGCCTCCTGGATGCCCCGTTCACGGGCGAGGTGCAGCACCCGGTGAGCGTCGAAGGTGTTGCCGACGACGCTTCCCGCGAAGTTGTAGTCGAGCCCTTCGGCGGCCCCGAGGCCGGCGAGCCGGTCGTCGAGCGCTGTCACCTCGGCCTCGCTGATACCCAGCTTCGCGGCCAGCATCGGCGCCTTGGCGACGGGCTCACTCGGTCGCCGCGGGTCCAGTTCGAACGAGTGGTAGACGACGTCGACCTCGTCATGGTGCGCGAAACCGGACAGGGCGCGCTCGAAGCGCCTTTTGCCCAGATAGCACCAGGGGCAGACCACATCGGACCAGATGTCGACGCGCATGTTCGGTCGGAACGTGGCGCTATCCGGTGGTATTCCCCAGCAGCGTGGCAAACCAGGTGCCCAGTACTTGTTCGACTTCGCCGCGGGTGGTGGCCGGGTCGTCCGCTTCGGCGATCATGCGGGCGGCTTCGGTGACCGCGCTGAGGATGAGTTGCGCCAGGGTACGAACCGGTTGCGGCTTGAGGACGCCGCTTCCGATCGCCTCTTCCACCAGGGTGACCAGCAGCCCGAGGCCGTGTTCGGCCTCGATCTCCCGGTAGGTCGCCCAGCCCAGCACGGCCGGCGCGTCGGTCATGGAGATCTGCCGGACTTCTTCGCGGAGACAGATGTCGAGGAACGCTCCGAGCGCCGACAGCATGCCCGTCACCGGATCCGGAGCGGCCCGAAGCGCGGCTTCCGTCTCGGCGGTGATCTCCTTTTCGAGTTCTTCGACGACAGCGCGGAAAAGGCCCTGCTTGTCGGAATAGTGGTGATAGAGCGCACCCCGGGTGACACCGGCCGCCCGCACGATGTCGTCGGCCGGGACGCTCTGATAGCCGCGGGTGGCGAACAGTTCGCGGGCCGCGGCCATCAGGGCCACCCTGGTGCTGTTGGAACGATCTTGCTGGGTGCGTCGCACATCGCTAATTAACCACGACGTCCGCGAACTCGACGATGTGGCGTACCAGCACCTCGGGCTGGTCCTCCGGGATGAACGTGAAGGTGTCCGGGATCGTCACGAGCCGGGCGTCGGGCAGCACCTCCGCCAGTCGGCGCGCCAGGCGGAGCGGGAACAACCGGTCCTCGTCACCCCAGACGAGCAGCACCGGCCGGTCGAAGGTGCGCAACCCGGCCAGCGCGGCCAGAGTGTGCCTGGGGTGCACCGTGCGCAGGAACTTGCGCAGATCCCGGCGCACGGCGGCGGACCGGTGCGCCGGCAGCAGGTAGTGGTCGACGACCTCGTCCGGGATCGGGCGCTTGGTCATCAGCCCCAGCACGAACGGCGCCCGGCGCAGCGCCTTGAGCTGCGCCAGTGCCAGCAGCGGGCGCAGCGAGCCGGGTAGGTGCGCGATCGTGGTGAGCGGTTTGAAAACCGGCGGGAAGAAGTGGTCGAAGCAATCCGACGGGGTGAGCACGACCCGTTCGACTCGCTCGGGGTGCCGCGAGAGCAGGATCTGCGTGAGCGCACCACCGGTGTCGTTGGCGACGAGGATGACCCCGCGCAGATCGAGGGCGTCCAGGAAGGCCGAGATGATGTCCGCCATGCCGGGCGGGGTGAGCTCGGCGTCCGGCCGCATCGGCAGTTCGTGCGATCCGAGCGGCCAGTCCGGCGCGATGCACCGGAAACCCGCCTCGGCGACGCCCGGCACGACGCGGCGCCACAGTTCGGCGTTGGTCAGGACACCGTGCACGAACACCACGGGCCGTCCCGATCCCCGCTCGCAGTACCGGATCTCACCCTGTGGCAGGGCGACCCGCTGTTCCCGTCCCAGTCCATCACTGCGTTTCATGCCAGCCAAATATACATACATTCAGTATGTATGTATAGCGGACCCGATAAGGTGGCCGCATGAAAGGCATCGTGCTGGCAGGTGGCAGCGGGACTCGCTTGCACCCGATCACACAGGCAGTGTCCAAGCAGCTACTTCCCGTGTACGACAAGCCCATGATCTATTACCCCGTCTCGGTGCTCATGCTCGCCGGGATCCGGGAGATCCTGATCATTTCCACGCCGACCGATCTCCCCTTCTTCGAACGGCTGCTCGGCTCCGGCGACCAGTTCGGCCTGCACCTGAGCTACGCGGAGCAGCCGAGCCCGAACGGTCTCGCCGAGGCGTTCCTGATCGGTGCCGACTTCATCGGTGACGACGACGTCGCGCTCGTGCTGGGCGACAACATCTTTTACGGCCAGGGATTCTCCGGGCGGATGCGCCAGGAGATCTCCTCTTTGGACGGATGTGTCCTGTTCGGTTACCCGGTGAAGGACGCGCAGCGGTACGGCGTCGGCGAGACCGACGGCGACGGGCGGCTGGTCTCGATCGAGGAGAAGCCCGACAACCCCAGGTCCAACAAGGCGATCACGGGGCTGTACTTCTACGACAACCAGGTGGTGGACATCGCCCGCGGTCTCTCGCCCTCGGCGCGCGGCGAACTGGAGATCACCGACGTCAACCTGACCTATCTACGGCGGGGCAAGGCGAAGCTGGTCGACCTCGGCCGCGGGTTCGCCTGGCTCGACACCGGCACCCACGATTCGCTCCTCGAAGCGGGCCAGTTCGTCCAGGTCCTCGAACACCGCACCGGAGTGCGCATCGCCTGCCTGGAGGAGATCGCGCTGCGGATGGGCTTCATCGACGCGGCCCAGTGCCTGGCGCTGGGCCGCAAACTGTCGAAGTCCGGCTATGGCGACTACGTGGTGGCCGTGGCGGAGGCCGCGGGCGCCGGCTGACCGGGACTCAGTACCCGCGGCGGGCCATGTCCTCCAGCCGGCGGATCCGGTCCGGGATGGGCGGGTGCGTGGAGAACAGGCGCGTGAAGGAGTCGCTGGGGCGGAACGGATTGGCGATCATCAGATGCGCCTGCGAAACGAGCTGCGGCTCGGGGATCAGCGGTGCCGCCCTGGTGCCGTATTCGAGCTTGCGCAGCGCGGCGGCCAGCGCCATCGGATCGCCGGTCAGGTGCGCGCCGGAGGCGTCCGCCTGATACTCGCGTGACCGGCTGACGGCCAGCCGGATCACGCCGGCGGCGATCGGGCCGACCAGGATCAGCAGCAGCGAGACCAGCGGGTTGCCGTCCTCCCGGTCGCCGCCACCGAGCACGCCGGCGAACATCGCCAGGTTGGCCAGCACGCTCACCACGCTGGCCAGCGCGCCGGCGACGCAGGAGATCAGGATGTCGCGGTTGTAGACGTGGGAAAGCTCGTGCCCGAGCACGGCGCGCAGCTCACGCTCGTTCAGCAGGTCGAGAATGCCCGTCGTGCAGCAGACCGCCGCGTGCCGGGGGTTGCGGCCGGTGGCGAACGCGTTCGGCGCGGCCGTCGGGCTGAGGTAGAGGCGCGGCATCGGCTGGCGCGCGGAGGTGGCCAGCTCCCGCACGATCCGGTACATCACGGGCTGCTCGGCCTCGGAGACCGGGCGCGCCCGCATCGCGCGCAGGGCGAGGGTGTCGGATTTGAAGTAGGCATAGGCGTTCACGGCCAGCGCTACGACCAGCCCGATGAACAACGCACCACGACCGAATAACGAACTGATCCCGATGATGATGGCGCTCAGCAGGCCCAGCAGCAGCGCGGTCTTCACCATGTTCTGGTGTTTGTGCACGGTGCTCCCTTTCCCACTACTCCGAGAATTGAACGCACGGAGGGGATGTGAAGTTCCTTCGTAATTATCGCGGGAGCGGTGTGATCCACCCCGGACAGACCCCTCGAAACGCGGCGATCGAGCCGGTTCGTGATCGATGGGAGCCGACGTCCGTCCTGGTCATGAGCTTGCCGCGACCGCCACGGAGCCGGCAGGCCGGGGTCCTCGCGCCGAGGCCACCGGGCGCCGGTCCCCTCTCGCGGTGAGAACCATCACCGGAAGGGATGACTCCTTGCCGGCGGAGGGCGCGCGGCACTCGTGACGCCGGCACCCACTCGAGATCGCCCCGGAGCATCACGTTCCGGTCACCGACCGAAAGCGGCGACCGCGCGCCCGGGCCACCCGTGGCCGACGAGTTCCTGGCGGCCCAACGATTTCCGGCCCTGGCGGAACTCCAGGTATAGGGTAAACACATATGAAGCTAGGATTACAGATTCCCGATTTCACCTGGCCGGGCGGACCGGCCAGACTCGGTTCCGAACTCGCCGCCGCGGCCAGGGCGGCCGACGACGCCGGCTTCGAATACCTCGCGGTGATGGATCACTTCTTCCAGATCCCGAGCGTCGGCCCGGTCGAGAACGACATGCTCGAGGCGTATACGACGCTGGGCTTCCTGGCCGGGCACACCGAGCGCGTCAAGCTGCTCACCTTGATCACCGGCGTGCACTACCGGCGACCCGGCCTGCTCGCGAAGACCATCACCACCCTCGACGTGCTGTCCGGTGGGCGGGCCGTGCTGGGCATCGGCGCCGGCTGGAACGAGGAGGAGTCCCGCGGGCTCGGCTTCCCGTTCCCACCGACCGGGGAGCGTTTCGAACTGCTGGCGGAAACGCTGCGATTCATGCGGAAAATGTGGTCGGACGACGATGGGCCCTTCCAGTCGGAACACATCAACGCCGAACGGTCGCTGAACGTGCCGCAGGCGCTGTCGAAACCGCACCCGCCCATCATGATCGGCGGCGGCGGGGAGAAGAAGACGCTGCGGCTCGTCGCGAAGTACGGGCAGGCGTGCAACGTCTTCAACGGCCCCGATCTGGAGCACAAGCTCGAGGTGCTGCGCGGGCACTGCGAAGCCGAGGGCCGGGACTACGACGAGATCACCAAGACCGTGTACCACTTCATGGACATCGGCCCGAACGGCGAAAAGGCCGGCGAACTGAAGGCCGAACTGCGCAGGCTCGCCGGGCTCGGCGTGCACGCCGCCATCGGTGGCATGCCGGGTGGTCCGCGGCTCGACACGATCGCGATCTTCGCCAAGGACATCATTCCCGAAGTCGCTTCCTACTGATCTTCCCGGCCCTTCGCGGGGGAGACGCTTTTCCCGCGAAATGCCCCGCCTGTAACGGCGTCGCCCCGCTCCGCGACCCATGTGCGTCGTCGGCGGCGGGAGATGCTTCATGCGGATCAGCGTTTTCGGGCTCGGCTATGTGGGCTGCGTGTCCGCGGCCTGTCTGGCCGGCCGCGGACACGAAATCATCGGGGTCGATGTCAACCCGGTGAAAATCGATCTTGTGCGCGCCGGAAGGGCACCGGTCGTCGAGGACCACATCGGCGAACTGACCGCCCGGGTCGTGCGCGCCGGCGCGTTGCGGGCCACCTCCGACGTCGCCGACGCCGTCGCCAACAGCGAAATCTCGCTGATCTGCGTCGGCACGCCGTCCGCGCCCAACGGCAGCCTGTCCACGGTCCAGTTGGAGCGCGTGACCGAGCAGATCGGGAGTGCGCTGGCCGCCCGCACCGGCAGGCACACCGTGGTTTTCCGCAGCACCATGCTGCCGGGAACCTGCCTGGGCCTGCTGGTTCCCCTTCTCGAGAAGGCGTCGGGTCACACGGCCGGGGTCGATTTCGGGGTGGCGGTGAATCCGGAGTTTCTGCGCGAAGGCAGCAGCGTCCGGGACTTCCTCGACCCGCCCAAGACCGTCATCGGAGAATTCGA
Source organism: Amycolatopsis sp. (assembly GCA_035685725.1). GTDB lineage: Bacteria > Actinomycetota > Actinomycetes > Mycobacteriales > Pseudonocardiaceae > Amycolatopsis_E. The sequence goes on from DASSAD010000068.1 coordinate 9,767, forward strand.
CGCGGAAAGCGGCGACGCGGTGGCGGCGTTGTACGCGGGCCTACCGGGCGACGTGTTCCGGGTTCCCATTCCGGTCGCGGAAATGACCAAGTACGCCGACAACGCGTTCCACGGCGTGAAGATCGGTTTCGCGAACGAACTGGGGGCGATCTGCCGGGCGCTGGGCCTGGACTCCCACCGGGTGATGGACGTGTTCCTCGCCGACCGCAAGCTCAACGTCAGCCCCGCCTACCTGCGTCCCGGCTTCGCCTTCGGCGGTTCCTGCCTGCCGAAGGACCTCCGCGGACTGGTGCACGCCGCCCACCGCGCCGACGTCGCGGTGCCGCTGCTTTCGCATGTGCTGCCCTCGAACGAGGAACACCTCAAACGCGCCTTCGATCTGGTGGTGCGCACCGGAAAACGCCGGCTCGGGCTGTTCGGCCTTTCCTTCAAGCCCGGCACCGACGATCTGCGGGAGAGCCCACTGGTGGAACTGGCCGAACGGCTTCTCGGCAAGGGATACGACCTGCGCATCTACGACGCGAACGTGAGCATGTCGCGGCTGCTGGGCGCGAACCGTGAATACATCGAAAGCCGGCTCCCGCATCTGGGGCAATTGCTCGCGGGTTCGGTCGAAGAAGTGCTCGCGCACGCCGAGGTGTGCCTGGTCGGCTGCACCGATCCGGCCGTGCTGGACGCGCTGCCGCCCGGCGACGACCGGACGATCATCGATCTCGTCCGCGTGCCCGACGCCGAGCGGCGGCGGACCGAGAAAGGGTACGTGGGCCTTGCCTGGTAACCGGATGAGTCACCCGCGCGAACGGGGATCCGCGAACCCGCCGGGCCGGGCGCTCGTGCTGGTCGAGAACCTCTCGGTGCCCTTCGACCGCCGGGTCTGGCAGGAATGCACCACCCTGCGCGACGCCGGCTGGGAGGTGCACGTCATCTGTCCACAAGGGACGAAGCGGGACACCGAACCGGAGACGGTGGTGGACGGGGTGGCGATCCACCGCTATCGGCTGCGGGCCGCGGCCGGCGGGCCCGCCGGGTATCTCGCGGAATACGCCTCCGCGTTGTGGCACACCTTCCGGCTGGCTCGCGCGATCGGCCCGGTCCGCGTAGTGCACGCGTGTAACCCCCCGGACCTGCTGTTCCTGGTGGCGCGCAGGCTCAAACGCCGTGGCGCGCGGTTCGTTTTCGACCAGCACGACCTGGTTCCCGAGCTGTATCTTTCGCGGTTCGGACGCGGGCGGGACCTGCTTTACCGCGCCGTGTGCGCGCTGGAACGGCAGACCTACCGGGCGGCCGATGTCGTCATCGCGACCAACGAGAGCTACCGCGAGGTGGCCCTGCGGCGCGGCGGCAAGCGGCCCGAGGACGTGTTCGTGGTGCGCAGCGCGCCGGCGGTGGAGCGTTTCCCTGAGGTCCCGAAGGAGCCGGAACTCAAGCGTGGCAAGCCTTATCTGCTGTGCTATCTGGGTGTCATGGGACCCCAGGACGGGGTCGACTACGCGTTGCGCGCGCTGGCCGCGCTGCGCGACGAACTCGGCCGCGATGACTGGCACGCGGTGTTCGTCGGTTCCGGTGACACCTTCGACGACATGGTGCGGCTGGCGACGCGACTGGGACTGGCCGGGCAGGTCGAGTTCACCGGCCGGGTCCCCGATGCCGACCTGCTGCGCTATCTGTCCACATCGGACGTCTGTCTCTCCCCGGACCCGCTGAACCCGCTCAACGACGTGTCGACCATGAACAAGGTCCTGGAGTACATGGCGATGGGCCGCGCGATCGTGTCCTTCGATCTCAAGGAGGCCCGGGTCTCGGCCGGGGACGCCGCCGTGTACGCGCCACCCAACGACGAACTGGCATTCGCGAAGCTGATCGACCGCCTGCTGGACGATCCCGAGGAGCGCCGCCGGATGGGCGGACTCGGCCGGACCCGGGTCAGTGGACCGCTTTCCTGGCGGAACTCGCAACAGGCGCTGCTCGCCGCATACGCGAGGGCGACCGATGCGTGACGAAGCGATCCGGCTCGCCTCCCTCGGCAAGATCGTGCGCCGGCGATGGCGTCTGCTCACCGCACTGGCGGTGCTCGGGGCGCTGGCCGGTGCCGGGGCCTCACTGCTGTTCTCGCCCGGCTACCGGACTTCGGCCGGCGTCCTGCTCCAGGGCCCGCGACAGGCCGACGAACTGCTCACCGAAGCACAGGTCGCGCAGAGCACCACGGTGCTCGACCGCGCGGCCGCCGCGCTCGGCTGGCAGGTCAGCGGCAGCGAACTGCGGAAGTCGGTCACCGCCACGGTGACCGACGGCAACATCGTGCGGATCACCGGGACCGCCGACACCCCCGAGCGGGCACAGCAGCTCACCGACCAGGTCGCGCAGCAGTACGTGGCCTTCTCGGGCCAGCTGATCACCAATACCTCCGACGCCGCGGCACAGCAGTTCCAGCAGCAGAAGGAGGCGTTGCGGCAACAGGTCGCGCAGACCGACCAGCGGATCACCGAGCTGGTCCGGCAGGCGCCGGGATCGACGGTCGAGGGTGTGCAGGCGCGCACCGAGCTCGAAGCGCTCCGCACCGCGCTGGCGGACGCGATGACCAAGCTCGACGAGGCGGACGCGGCCTCCAGCCAGGCGAAAATGGCCGTGCTGGGCCCCGCCGAACGGCCGGCGGGCCCGGCCGCGCCGACGATGGTCCAGCTGGTCGGCGCCGGGGCGCTGGTGTTCTTCCTCGCGGGCCTGGTCGGGCATCTCTTCGCCGCGCGGTCGGACCGGCGGGTGCGCTCGGCGGCCGAGACCGCCGCGGCGCTGGGCGCACCGCTGCTCGCCGAGGTCGATGTGCCCGACGAACCACCGGCCGCGCCCGCCGGTCTACGTGCGCGCTTGTGGCGTCTGGTGTGGGACGGCCGGCCGTGGGACATGCCGCCCTTTCCCGCGGCGAGGGGCTCCGAGGGGGTGGATCTCCGCTACCGGCGGGTGCTCGGCCGGCTGCGCGAAGGGCGTCGCACCGGTGTGCGCGTGCTGCTGCTGGTCGCCGACGACGACCCGGCGGCGCACCGGGCCGTTTCGCGGCTCGTGGTCGCCGCGGGCAGTGAACGCACCGACGTGCCGGTGCTGCTCGGGCTCGCCGATTTCGCCGCCCGCCGGCCGACCGTGCCCCAGGACGATCAGGTCGCCGGTGCCGTCGTCGTGCTGACGGCGGGCACCCGAACCGGCTGGGAACTGGTCGGAATCGCCGAGGCGTGCGCCGACGCGGGACACCGGGTCGTGGGCACCGTGGTCGCCCACCGGACTCGGCCGATCGAACCAACCCGACCGGAACGGCCCATCGCGGCGGCACGTTCACTGGCAGGTTCATCGTGACGCAACCGCCCGCGCAACAGCCCCTCGTGGACCTCCATCCGCTTCTCGTCGGCATCCGGCGGCGCCGCCGTTTCTGGCTGTCGCTGGGCCTGCTCGGCATGCTCGCCGGTGCGGCGCTGGCGGTCCTCGTGCCGACCCCGCCCACCGCGTCCACCCGCCTGCTGGTCATCCATGAGGACGACCAGCCCTCGGACAGCGGCACGCTGATCAAAACCGATATCGCGCTGCTGGAGACGACCCGGGTGGCCGGCGCGGCGCTGCGGACCCTGGGTTCCCCGGAGCGCCCGGAGGACTTCCTGCGCGACTACACCGCCGTCGCCGTCTCCAACAACGTGCTCGACCTGACCGTCAAAGGGACCAGCGACGCGGACGCGGTGGCGCGTGCCAAGGCGCTGGCCGACGCGTTCATCGCCGACTACGTGCAGCGCATCCAGGCGGGTGCGGGTGCCGAGGAACAGGCCCTGCTGAAACAGCGCGACCAGGCACAGGCGGAGCTGACCCAGGTAGACGCCCAGATCTCCCAGGTGACCGGGCAGAACACCGCGGCCTCGGCCACCCAGCTGGAATCGCTCTACGCGCAGCGTGCGGACCTTGCCTCACGGATCTCCGATCTGACCGGGCAGGCGGAGACGGCGGGGATCGGCGCGCCCAAGGTCACCGCCGGGACACAGGTGATGGACGCCGCCCGTCCGGTTCCCCCCGCGGTGCTCAGGACGGCCGCCACGAACGCCGGCATGGGTCTGGCGCTCGGGCTCGCCGCCGGGATCGCGCTGGCCGCCGTCGCAGGCGTGGTGCGCGACCGGCCGGTGCTGCGCCGCGATATCTCCGCGCATCTCGGCGCTTCCGTGATCGCGCAGCTGAGGTCGCGGGCGGCCGCGGACCGCGGGCGGGTCGCCGGGACGCTGGCCCGCCTGATGCGGGGCGGGTCCGTCTCGCTCCTGGAACTCGGGTGTGCCCAGGTAGCCGAGCGGCTGGCCGCGGAGATCGCCCGGCGGCGGGGCGGCGAGACCCCGGTGCGTACCGGGTCGCTCGCGCCCGGCACCGCGTGGACGGATCTGGCCCAGTTGGGCTCCGAGACCGTGTTGATCGTGCGCGCCGGACACGGGGAAACGCGGTGGCTGCACACCGTGGCCAGGCAGCTCGCGGACTGCCGCATCGCGATCCTCGGCGTCGTGCTGGTCGACCCCGACCCGAAGGACCGCACCGACGGCACGCTCTGGGACGGGTTGCACACCGCGTTGCGCGGCCGGGAGCACCAGCACCCCACGCCGGTGTCCACCCGGCTCCTGGAGCCGCGCACCAACGGCACGACCGGGCCGTCCCGAGCGGAGGTGACCTGAAATGTGCGGGATCGCCGGAAGCTACCGGTGGCCGGACGGCGGTCCGGTGACCGACCGTCTCACCAAGGCCCTCGCGCACCGGGGACCGGACGGCAGCGGGCGCTACCGGCACCGGGCCGGGGACGGGGAAGTCCACTTGGGACACCGCAGGCTGTCGATCGTCGACCTGTCGGAGACCGGCGCGCAGCCGATGGTGTCCGACGGGCTGGCCCTCACCTACAACGGGGAGCTGTACAACGCGCCCGAACTGCGCGCCGAGTTGACGGGCCGTGGCGTGCGGTTCCGCGGTACCTCCGACACCGAGGTACTCCTCGAAGCGTGGCGTCAGTGGGGCACCGGCGTTCTGCCGAGGCTGCGCGGGATGTTCGCGTTCGCGATCTTCGACGAGCGGACCGGCGACCTGGTGCTCGCCCGGGACCAGCTCGGCATCAAACCGCTGTTCCTCGTCCGCCGCGACGGCGGGATGCTCTTCGCCTCCGAGCTGAAGGCGCTGGCCGGCGAGCTGGGCGCGGACCTGACCGTCGACGACTCGGCGATGGTGGCCTCGTTGCTCTACTACTGGGTGCCGGACACGCGGTGTGCCTTCCGGGAAGCCGAAAAACTGCCGCCGGGAAGCTGGCTGCGCTGCCGGGCCGACGGCCGCTTCGAGACCGGCCGCTACTGGTCGCTTCGCGAGGTGGCCGAAGAAGCGCAGGACGGCCCGGCGCCGACCGAAACGGACCTGCACGCGATCGTCGACGAATCGACCCGCAAGCATCTGCTCGCCGACGTTCCGGTCGCGACGTTCCTCTCCGGCGGCCTCGACTCCAGCTACCTGACCGCGCTCGCCGCCGCCCACCGGCCCGGGATTTCGGCCTACACCATCGGGTTCCGGCCCGAGGACGCCCGGTTCGAGGCGATGCCCGACGACCTGCGGCACGCCCGCCGCGTCGCGGCCGGGTTCGGGGTCGACCTGCACGAGATCGAGATCGCGCCCCAGGTGCTCGAGCTGTTGCCACGCATGACGTATCACCTCGACGAGCCGATCGGCGATCCCGCCGCGATCAACACGTATCTGATCTGCGCGGCGGCCAGGGCGGCCGGGGTCAAGGTACTGCTTTCCGGCATGGGCGCGGACGAGCTGTTCGCGGGCTACCGCAAGCATTTCGCGAACCTCGCCGCGGTGCGCTACCGGCGCCTTCCCGGCATCGTGCGCCGCCCGGTGGAGTCTCTCGTGGACCGCCTTCCGGTGGCCACGGCACGCCGAGGCTTCCGGACCGTCCGCTTCGCCAAGCGGTTCCTCTCCTTCGCCGGGCTCGGTGAAGAAAGCGCTTTCCGGCGCAGCTACACCATGTACGACCGGGGTGAGCTGCTCGACCTGGTGAGCCCCGATCTCGCCGCGACCGTCGACGACGTGCTGACCGAACATGCCGACACATATCACGACACGGCGCTGTCCGACTTCGTCAACCGGATGTGTCTCGCCGACACGCGGATGTTCCTGCCCGGGCTGAACCTCGCGTACACCGACCGGTCCAGCATGGCGGCGTCGACCGAGGTGCGCGTGCCGTTCGTGGATGTCGAGGTGGTCAAGGCGGCCTTCCGCCTCCCCGGAAGCCGCAAGATCGTGGGACGGGTGGGCAAGGCCGCGCTGAAGCGGGCCGCGTCGGCCACCCTGCCCGCCGAGATCGTGTACCGGCCGAAGGGCCTGTTCAGCGCGCCCCTGCGGGCCTGGATGAGCCGCGACCTCGCGCCGCTCGTACGCGAGGTCGTCAACGACGGCGTGCTCGTGAAATCCGGTTTCCTGCGCCGAGAAGCGTTGCGGCGGCTGGTCGAGCAGGACGCGGCGGGACAGCAGGACCGGGCGAAACACCTCTGGCATGTCCTGACCTTGGAGTACTGGTACCGCGGCGCCCGCGAAACGGGCCCGTGACACCCCCGCACCCGAAAGAGCAGGGATCGCAGTCATGAACTCGTCCGTGAAGGAACGAGCTTGCCG
>DASSAD010000069.1:0-26572 GCA_035685725.1 Amycolatopsis sp.
CAGCAATCTGATCCACTACGGCGAGGCCGACAAGGGCGGGCACTTCGCGGCCTTGGAACAGCCCGAGATCCTGGTCAGCGAAATCCGCACCGGCCTGCGCACCCTTCGTTCCTGACGCCAACGCGCGAGCTCAGGAGCGCATGCGTATCACTCGGGCTTCACTGAATCGACCAACCAGACAGGATTCCTTATTCGTCTCATACCGAGCCATAACGTGAGCAGCTCGCCCGTACCAGATCAGCCACGATCGCAGATGTCCTCGATTACATTCCGGACTGGCCGTTCGACTGGCCGCCGTGGGCCTTCGTCTCGACACGGTCCGCGAGTTCGGCGAACGAGCACGCAGCCGGAACATACCGCCGCAGTCTTCCCAGAGAAATCGTCTTCTGCTGCTCGAACTCTTTGTTGATCCGGCTCGTGGACATGACGTAGAAGTCCCACTGATCCAGATTGAGTGGGTCGGCGATGGTCTTGTCAGTGGGTGTGAACAGGCAGAAGACGTACACGTCGGCCTGGCGCGCGCGTTCGCCGGCGATGACGTTCGTCGTGGCGCCCCAGCCGAAAGCGGGCTTGATGTCGAAAGAGATCTTCGACAACCGGTCTTGCTTCCAGCTCTGCACATAGGCCGACGACTTCACCTCGACCCGCAACCCCTGAGGGCTACGCAGATCGGTGGCATCCCATTCCACGCGGGTGCCGTCGTCGACGCAACCAAGCGCCAGTCCCACGATGTACTCGGCCAGCACGCCACGCATCGCGTTGCCGATCTAGTCAGAGCATGCCCAGCTCCAGAAACCGCGCAGGCGCGCGCCGATCTCCCCGCCCTGGTGGACGAACGGCTCGTCACCGGTCTTCCGAGCCACGGCGGCCCGATCCAAGTCGACATGTGCCACAAGATCCTCCATTCAACGCGAGGCCGACCTCGAGCGGCCAGACCTACGACCGGGGCTGCAAGCATCATGAACGTTCCCGTCGGCTGGTTGTCGGTGTGATGGTCGGAGCGGCGAGCCAGCAGGTCTTCCTCGATCTCGTCGAGCCGTGGCAGCATTTTCGGGTGCATGGCCAGCATGGGACAACGCAAACACGAATGCTCATGTCGGCAAGGAACCGTATGGTCGCGTGCAGCCGCCCAACTCGACCTTTCTCCGGTCGAAGTGTTCCTCAAATTCGGACCACTCGCCGTCGGCGACAGGCTTATACTCCTCCGCTGACCGTGCCTGGTGTCGGCGATCGAGGAATTCCTGGTAGTGGCGCACGACATCCTCGTTGAACACTGCGACATATCCGCGGGTGGTCTGCAGATTCAACAATTCCGCCGACATCGGGACCTTTCGGGATACACGTCGACCATCGGGCCAATGGAGTGTGCAGCGGCGTAGGCGGATCCGTACTTCTCGATGCGATCCATAGCCAGACGCGGGGACTTCTCACGGACCTCTGGTGAGCGAGCGCCGAAGCGAAGGCTCCAACGCCCAGGATCGATCATGTGCGACCCCACAACAGCCGGCAGGTCGACGGGATCAGGTAGGTGCCGTCGGCCGTGGCGTAGGCCTCGATCCGGGCCGAGTAGCGGTGGCGCAGTTCGGCGACCATACCGGCGTCCAGCGATGAGACAGCAGGCTGCCAAACGCCCGGTCCGGTCAGCATCGACCACAACGGGTCGAATCCATCGATCGGTGTCGACCAGCTGAACAGTTCGGTGTGCAGTTCTCTCACGCCAGTTGCTCGGAAAGTGACCAGAGCCGCACGGTACCGACATGCCGGCGTTGTTGATCAGCAGGTCGATGGGTCCTTGTCAGCGGGGCGAACGCGCGTACGGAATCTGGCTCCGGTCGCGGCTGCTGTCTTGCCGGTCAGGTCGCGGATGTCGGCGGTGGTGAACGTCATCTTGGGCTCCGTGGTTCAGTTTTCGAAGTAGAAGCCTTGATCGATGTCCTCGACCAAGGTCGGATGGGTCGGCTTCCAGGCGAGCATTTGCCGGGTCTGCTCGCTGGAGATCGGGTTGTCCAACCCGACGAACGGGGCCAGGTGCGAGAAGTGTGCGGCCGCGTCGCCCACTGCGATACCCGCTGTCGCCATGTCGAGTTTGCCGGCGATGACCTCGGCGAGCTTGTGGAACGGGACGCCGTCCTCAGCGACCGCGTGCAGCCTCGACCCGGCCGGGGCGTTTTCGACGGCCAGCCGGTAGAGCCGGGCGGCGTCAACGGTGTGTACCGCCGGCCAGCGGTTGGCGCCATCGGCGACGTATCCGGAGACGCCCTGGGTGCGGGCGATTCCGACCAACTGCGGGAACAAGCCGTGCCGATCAAGCACGCCGTGCACCAGGGGCGGAAGCCGGATCACCGCCGAGCGCACCCCGCGTTCGGCAAGCGCGATCACCGCGTTCTCGCCGTCCACGCGCGGACCGCCTGGCAGCACGTCCTCTTCGGTGGCCGGACGATCGGTGATGCCGCCGATGAACGACAGCGTCAGCGATGCGGTGGTGCTCACAAAGGGCTTTCCTGAGCCCTCCAGTGCCGCGCCGATCGCCTCGATGGCGCGCCGGTCGGTGTCCAGACTCTCCGCCATGTCCGAGGCCAGCGACTCGAACGCCAGGTGGATGACACCGTCCGAGGCGGCTGCGGCTTCGGCCAGGACACCGAGATCTTTCAGATCGCCGCGTCGGACCTCCGCGCCGATTGCCTTGATCGCAGCGGCAGAGCTGTCGGAACGAGCCAAACCCAGGACCTGATGACCGGCGCGGAGCAGCTCAGGCACGACTGCCGAGCCGATGTGCCCGGAGGCGCCGGTGACGAATATCCGCATGATTGACCTCTCCCAGATGATTGCACTCAGTGGCATCACTGTACAAGGCTAATGCCACTGAGTGCAATCACGGTAGGCTGAGGCAGTGGTGAGATGGGAACCCGATGCGTACGGGCGCCTTCGCGATGCGGCGTTGGCGCTGTTCGCCGAACAAGGCTTCGAGAAGACGACGGTCGCTCAGATCGCCGAGCAAGCCGGCCTGAACAGGCGGACTTTCTTCCATCACTTCGCCGACAAGCGCGAGGTGGTCTTCGCCAGCCGAGGAGACTCCGAAGAGCTCATTGCCACCGAGATCCGCGCCCAGCCGGACTCCGTCGATCCGCTGCACGCCGCCACCGCCGGGCTCGAACTCGCCGCCGACACCATCTACGAGCAATACCGCGAGGGCGCGATCAAACTCGGCCGCATCATCGCGGCGAGTGCCGAGCTCCAGGAACGCGAACTGGTCAAACGCGCCGCCCTCGCGGACGTGATCGCGGCCGCACTCCGCGACCGCGGAACAGCCGAGCCGGCCGCCATCGTCGCCGCCTGGACGGCGGTCGCGGTGTTCTTCGTCGCACGGAACCGCTGGAACCAGACCACGAATCACCACTCACTGGCCGAGCTCATCTCCGTGACACTCGAAGAGTTCATCCGCGGAACGGCCCGTCCGGCGCCGTCCGCATGAGCGCCGCGATCCGATCGCGGTACCGGGAGTGGCCCCGACCTTTGCCGGCCGGGCCGAGACTCGTGGCGGCGAGGTAGGCGCACCTGCCGTCGACCCCGGTGAACCGATCGATAGGTGTCCGCTCGTAGCGGTCGGCTCCCCGCCCCACCCGCGGAGTTGACGCGGTTGCCGGGTCCGGCCGCTGTCGGTGGCCATCGCTCGTGGGGAACGTAGGGGAATCCCGGTCACACAATGAACCTGGTGCAGTTCATATCCGAAAGCCGGATCTTGGGATGAACCAGTCACCAGGGCGACGGTTCTCCGTCGTCCTGAGGGGAGTCGTCGAGGTGGTTCCCTCTCTCGGAGACCCGGTGCATCTCGGTCCGGGCGCGGCCGTGACCTCGTTGTGCGTGAATCCGGTCTGGGCCGGGAAATCCACTTTCCTTAGCGGTCGACTCCGCCCATCACGGGGTCGATCGAGGCCAGGGAGGCGATCAGGTCGGCGACGAGTCCGCCTTCGGACATGGCGGGCAGGGACTGCAGGTTCACGAAGCTCGGCTCCCGCAGATGTGCCCGCATCGGCCGGGTGCCGCCGTCGGACACCAGGTGGTAACCGAGCTCGCCGCGCGGCGCCTCGACCGCGGCGTACACCTGGCCTGCCGGCACCTTGAAGCCCTCGGTGACCAGCTTGAAATGATGGATCAGCGACTCCATCGACTGACCCATGATCTTGCGGACGTGCTCCAGGGAATTACCCATGCCGTCGCTGGAGATCGCCAGCTGCGCCGGCCAGGCGACCTTGCGGTCGGCCACCATCACCGGGCCGGGTTCGAGCTTGTCGAGCACCTGGCGGATGATCCGCACCGACTGGTGCATCTCCTCGATCCGGCACAGATAACGGCCCCAGCAGTCCGCATCGGTCGAGGTCGGGATGTCGAAGGTGAACTCGTCGTAGAGCGAGTACGGCTCGACCTTGCGCAGGTCCCACGCGAGTCCCGCCGAGCGCAGGACCGGGCCGGTCACCCCGAGCGCGAGGCAGGCGTCCACGGGCAGGTAGCCCACGCCCTTGAGCCGGTTGCGCCAGATCGGCTGGCCGGTGAACAGCTTGTCGTACAGGGGAAGCCGCTTGTCCATCACCGTGATGAACTCGCTGATCTTCTCGTGGTAGTCCGCCGGGAGGTCCTGGGCGACCCCGCCCGGCCGGATGAACGCGTGGTTCATCCGCAGGCCCGTCAGGTGCTCCAGCAGGTGCAGCACTTCCTCGCGCTCACGGAAGCCATAGGTCATCGCGGTGGTCGCGCCCAGCTCCATCCCGCCGGTCGCGATCGACACCAGGTGCGAAGCGATCCGGTTCAGCTCCTGCAGCAGCACGCGGATGATCTGCGCCCGCCGCGGCGCCTCGATCCGCAGCAGCTTCTCCACGGCCAAGCAGTAGGAGAGTTCGTTGGCCAGGGGCGAGAGGTAGTCCGCCCGGGTCACGAAAGTGACGGCCTGGGTCCAGGTGCGGTACTCGATGTTCTTTTCGATCCCGGTGTGCAGATAGCCGACCACCGGGCGGAGCTGCGCGATGCGCTCGCCCTCCAATTCGACGACGGCCCGCATCACACCGTGCGTGCCCGGGTGCGACGGCCCCATGTTGATGACCATGCGCTCGTCCGGCCCGACATCGCCGAGAACCTCGTCCCAGTCGCCGCCGCTGACGTGGTAGATCCGGCCCTCGGTAGTCTCACGCGAGCCGACATACTCGACGGGAGCCTCGTCCTCACGATCGCTAATCGTCACCGCTGGTACCCCCAGCCTTCGGATCATATGGCCATCAGGACTGTAGCAGCGGGCAATAACGGCCACGACACAAGACGGCCGGCCTGTCACCGAAACTGGAACGGGGCAGAGCTTCGTGAGCCGGTTTCTCCCGACCGTTCCAGCCGCGCCCGGTGGCTCGCCGAATCAGCGGCACCGCAACAGTTCGAGCACTTCCCGGCGGTGGGTACCGAGGTGGAAGCGGCCGCCGGACAAGACGCGCAAATCGAATTCCCGGTGGTGTGGCGCTGCCGGTCCGACGCTTCTTCGGCGGTCACTTTCGGATCGTCCCGCGCCATCAACGCGGTGATCGAACCTCGCTCACCGGCCCGGCATCGCGGCCGGCGAACCGGCCACCATGGTCAGGCCGCGCGGAACCGGTTGATCGCCGGCAGGTGCCCGGCGCGCCGCTCGTGGTCGCGCACACCGAGTCCCTCTTCCGGCGCCAGGCACAGCACACCGACCTTGCCGTGGTCGACGTTCTGGTGAACGTCGTAGGCCGCCTGGCCGGCCTGCGCCAGCGGATAAACCGTGGACACCGTGGGGTGGATGCTTCCCCTGGCGACCAGTCGGTTCGCCTCCCAGGCTTCACGGTAGTTCGCGAAGTGCGACCCGATGATCCGCTTGAGGTTCATCCGCAGGTACCGGTTGTCGAACTGATGCTGGTAGCCACTGGTGGAGGCACAGGTGACGATGGTCCCGCCCTTCCTGGCCACGAACACGCTGGCACCGAAGGTATCCCGGCCGGGATATCAGTCAGTTTTTTCATGCTCGGATGTTCGACACAGGGTGCCGACAAGCCCACATTCGAGAGGATTCCGACCGAAGTGCTCAGTCGCGCGGTCCGAAAAAGGTTTGAACCGATTTCGTTGCGGCGCCTACGCCGCGACCACCAAGCGCACCTGCGGAAGGCACTCACGCGGCCGGGTGGCACACGTCCACACCACGGTCTGACGGCCACCTCCGGCTCGCACCGGATGGAGAACGTTTTGGCGCGGGTTCGAAACAGTGGCCGCAAGGGGTCCTCAAAGCCCTGCCGGAACCGATCTCGACGACCGGGTGCGCGCGGCAGCCGCACCGGGGCGGCGCCTCGGTGCGGCTGCGATCCTGGAAGAGGGTCAGGGAGTCAGGCCCGGGAGCTGGGCCAGTCGAACGACGGCGTCCTCGCTCAGGGGTGGTTCGGCTCCGGTCGCATGACTGATGCCGCCCGTTGCCGGGTCACCGTCCAGGCTCCAGTTTCCGGACCGAACGTCCACCGCGGTGCCGTCCGGGCGCACGAGCTCCACCCACCACTGGATGGTCGGCTTGCCGGGCGATGGCGACGGGGTGTAGCGCAGCACCGTGATCCGGGTGCCGTCGGGCAGGGTCTGCACATGGCAGGCCTGGGGATCCGACACGGCCACACAATTCAGGCCGGTCTGCTGCTTGAGCACTTGCACGGCCAGGTGACCGGCCCCGTGCGAGTCGGTGAGCGTCGCCTGGGCGTAGTAACCGCCCGCGTACTGGCCGGTGACCAGCTTGTAGAAGACGAGCGGCTGGCCGCCGTAGTACTTGTCCGTGCTGGCTGTCACACCGGGCGGGATGAGGTGCGCGTCGGCGAGTTCGGCGGTCATCGCTCTGGCGCGGGCGTCGATGACGAGCGGACCCTCGACCCCATAGACGGTTGTTTCCGGCGGGGCGGGCGCGGCCAGATCCGTACTCGCCGAACCACCGTTGGCGGCTTGCACGGCTGATCCCGTCGAACCCTCGTGACCGAAGAGCAGGCCGGTCGCCACCAGCGCCGCGGCGGTGAGGGCGCCGGTCAGCGCGACGCGCCGCCGGCCGAGATCGCGACGGGCTTTGGTCAGGACATCCTCGGCGCGGAATCCCAGTTCCGGTTCGGCGTCTACCGCTCGAGCCAGCAGCGCGTTGGCCCAGTGGTGGTTCGCGTTTTCGTCGTTGTTCACTGGTATCCCTCCAGCAGTTGATCAGTGCCGATCATGGTTCGCAACGCGGTGATCGCCTTGGCGGACTGGCTTTTCACCGTCCCCTCGGTACACCGCAGCACTCTGGCGACTTCGTGGATCGGAAGGTCCTCCCAGTGGCGCAGCACCAACGCGGCCCGCTGCCGAACGGGTAACGCGGCCAGCGCGCGTCGCAGGTCGAGGGACAGGTCACTGTCCACGTGCGGGCCTGCCCGCTCCGGCAAGGAGTCCGAGGGGCGTTCCCGGTGCCAGAACCGGCGCGACTCGTCGATGGCCGTGCGCATCAGTACCTGCCGCGCGTAGGCCTCCCGATGCTCCATCTTGCGCACCCTCGACCACGCCCGGAACAGCTTCGCCAGCGTGGTTTGCACCAGGTCTTCGGCCCGATGCCAGTCCCCGCACAGCAGGAAGGCCGTCCGGCGCAGCGGCAGCGAACACTGCTGCACGAACTCGACGAACTCGTCGTCCCGAACTCTCACGTCTGCTCCTTTGCCCTCGCCGGAAGAAACGAGGCCGGCGGACGATACGGTTGCCCGCGTCCCGAGATTTCTCGCAGATCTGTCGATGGTGCGGGTCAGCGCCGTGGTGCACGACTACCACAGCCGGCTCGACGTGCTTCGCACGATCGAGCAGATCCTCGACATCCCGCCGATGACATCCGGTACTCCTCGAACAACGCCGTCAGCCGGCCCGGCTTCGTTTTACCGTTCCGAAACGGCTTTCTTCCCGGGGTGAAACCGCTTCCAGGTTGGGTGTAGAGGCCTTCCCGCCAGGGATGGTCGCGGGTCGCCACGGTGCCGCACCGCCGGGCACGCGCGCGGAGTCGGTGGCACCCTCGGGAGATCGCTCTTGCTTGACGACGCGGTGGCTCTGGCACAGCGCCTGGTCCGCACCCCCAGCCCGTCGGGACGGGAAAAGGCCGTCGTCGAACTCCTCGCCGAGGACATGCGCGAGCGGGGATTCGTCGTGCGCGTCGACGCCGCCGGGAACGCGATCGGGACGATCGGCCGTGGCCTGCCCGGCCATCCGCGCGTCGTCGTCGACGGTCACGTCGACACCATTCCGCCGCCATCCGACGGTGTCTGGTCCCGTGACCCGTTCGGCGCGGAGATCGTGGCCGGAAAGCTCTACGGCCTCGGCGTGTGCGATCAGAAGGCGTCGCTGGCGGCGGCGGTCGTCGGACTGGGGTCGATGGCGCGGCGGTTCGCCGACGCGCCGGGCCGGCTTTCGCTGGTCGCCAGCGTCGGCGAGGAGTTCATGGAAGGAGCGGCCCTCGCGCACGCGCTGGAGGGGCCGCGGCCGACCTGCGTGCTGATCACCGAGCCGAGCGGGCTCAAGCTCATGGTGGGACACCGGGGCCGCGCGAAGCTCCAGGTCGAGATCACCGGGCGGACCGCGCACGCGGCCCGCCCGGCGGACGGGATCAACGCGATCGAGGCGCTGGCGGACCTGCTCGCCGCCGTGCGCCGGGCGCCACGCCCGAGCCATCCCCGCCTGGGCCCACGGGAGGTCACCTGCATCGACGCGGTGTCCTCGCCGCTGCCTTCGGTGTCGACCGTGCCGGGCCGGGTCGAGGCGCGCTTCGACCTCCGTTTCCTCCCGGAGGACACGGAAAGCGGCCTGCACACCCTGATCACCGAGGCCGCGGCCGAGGCGTGGCGGGACTGGCCCCGCGCACCGGCCCTGTCGGTGCGCACGGTGGCGGCCGGTACCGAGACCTACACGGGGCAGGAGCTTCGCGTGCGGGAGTTCGCACCCGGCTGGTGGACCGAAGGCGCGCTGGTCGACACCGCCCGCGCGGCGCTGGCCTCGGCCGGTCTCGACGACACGCCGGGTACGTATTCGTTCTGCACGAACGGATCCCTGACCGCGGGGACCCTGGGCATCCCGACCATCGGCTTCGGCGTCGGTGAACAACATATGGCACATCGCGCCGACGAGTACGTCCACGTGTCCGAAATCGTCGACGGAACTCGGGGTTACGCCGCGCTGGGGGCCGCCCTGCTCGACGGAACGAGGAAACCTCGAATTAACTTCGGCACCGCCGAATCTTCTTGACACTCGCTCCGGCGATCTGGCAGCTTTCTGCGAAGTCGCATTACCGCCCGCCATTTTTCCGCGGCCCGAAAGAAGGCACCTCACTGATGTTCCGGAGAACCGTTTGGGCGTCCTTGATCGGGCTCTGTCTGGTGGTGGCCCTGACCGGGTGCGGCGCCACGTCGGCCGGATCGACGTCCGGCGGCTCGAACGCGCTGCGGGTGGCCATCAACCCCGGCTTCGTCCCGTTCGAGCAGATCGACGCCGGGAAACTCACCGGATTCGACGTCGACCTGGCCGGGGAGCTGGCGCACCGCCTCGGCCGCACCGGCGCCACCTTCGACCAGATGCCGTTCACCAGCCTGCTGGCGGCCGTGTCTTCGGGGCGCGACGAAGTCGCCATATCCGGCATCCTGGACACCCCGGACCGGCGCAAACAGGTGTCCTTTTCCCAACCCTACGTCTATGACTCCTTCGTCATTTCCACGAAGTCGTCGAACGATTCGGTGAAGGACATCTCGAGTCTCGCGAATGCGACCGTGGCGGTACAGGTCGGCACCATTCCCGAACAGTTCGTCCGGCAACAGCTCCCGCACGCCACGATCGTCACGACCCAGGACACGCCCTCGGCCTTCCAGCTCGTGGCCCAGGGACGCGCGGACGCTGTGATCACCGACGCGCCGGTGGCCGGCTACTACGTCGCTCACCTGCCGGGCCTGAAGATCCTGCCGACGCCGCTCAACCAGGGACAGCCGATCGCCGTGGTGCTGCCCCCGCAGAGCAAGCTGCGACAGCAGGTCGACACGGCGCTGGGCGCCATGGAGTCCGACGGCACCCTTCCGAAGCTGCGACAGACCTGGTTCGGCAGCCCGGACTCCGACACCGGGAAGTAGATGAACGCCATCGGTGAAAACCTGCCGTTCCTGCTCGGCGGGTTCGTTCTGACACTCGGCTACGCGGCCGGGGCGCTCGTGATCGCCATGGTCCTCGGCGGTGTGCTGGGCACCGCGGACTACGCGGTCGCCCACCGGCCGGTGCGCTGGGCGATCCGGGGGTTCGTGGGGCTGTTCCGCAACACCCCCTTCATCGTGCAGCTCTACATCTGGTTCTTCGGCCTGCCCTACGTCGGCGTGCAGCTCTCCCCCGCCGCCGCGAGTCTGGCCGGCCTCGGCTTGTACGGGGCCGGTTACGTGACCGAGATCGTGCGCGCCGCGCTGGCGGGCGTGGGCACGGAGCAGGAGGAGGCGGCGCTGTCGGTCGGGCTGACCCACTGGGACCTCACCCTGCGCGTCGTGTGGCCCCAGGGGTTTCCGGCGATGGTTCCGGCGCTGACCAACGAGGCCGTGGCCCTGGTCAAGAACACCTCGCTGCTGGGGTTCATCACCGTGACCGAGCTGACCCTGCGCACCCAGCAGGCGATCAGCTCCACCTTCGCGTCCCTGCCGCTCTACCTGACCGCCGGAGTCCTCTACCTGGTCGTGAACGTGCTGCTGACCGTGCTCGCGCGCCGCATGGAGACCGTCCTGGCGCGTCGGCGGCGGGGCAGCGCGTTGAACCGCGGCCGGACATCGCGAACGGAGACCGCAAATGCCTGACAGCCCGGTCGAAGACCGCGAGATGACCCGCCGGGACGAGTCGGCGGACGCGCCGCGTTCCGGACCGGGCACGGCGGCCGGCGGTCCCCCGGCGGTGCTGGACGTCCGGGGCCTGGGCATGTCGGTCGGCGCCACCGCGATCCTGTCCGAGGTGAGCTTCCGGCTGGAGAAGGGGAACACGCTCAGCGTCGTCGGTCCCTCGGGGTCGGGAAAGAGCAGCCTGTTGCGCTGTCTGAACCGGTTGGAGCGCGCCTGCGCCGGTTCGGTCCTGCTCAACGGGGTGCCGACGGACACGGTCGCGGCGCCCGTGTTGCGCGGCCGGATCGGCCTGGTGTCACAGAAGTTCGCGCTGTTCGGTCATCTCGACGTGCTCGCCAACGTCACGCTGGGGCTGCGGCGGGCCCGGCGAATGTCCAAACAGGACGCCCGCGAACGCGCCGGATCGTGGCTGGCGCGGGTCGGGCTGGCCGGGTTGGAACGGCGCCGGCCCCATGAGCTTTCCGGCGGCCAGCAGCAACGGGTGGCGATCGCCCGTGCCGCGGCGCTGGAGCCCGAGGTCCTCCTGCTCGACGAGGTCACCAGCGCGCTGGATCCGGAACTGGTCGAGGAGGTCGAGAACGTGGTCCTCGGGCTGGCCCGGGGCGGCACCTCGCTCATCGTGGTCACCCACGAGATCCCCTTCGCCGCGAAGGTGGCCGACGTCATGCTGATGCTGGAAGGCGGGCAAGTGGTGGAGACCGGGCCGCCCGCGGACGTGCTGGGCAGCGGCCACCCCCGGGCCCGGCGGTTCTTCGCCCGCCATGCCCGCGGCACCGGCGACCGCCCGGCCGGGGACCGGGAATGACCCACCCGGCACCGAATAACGTGGCGAACATGCGGCCCGGCTCGAACCACACCCGCTCTCCCGGAGTGACGGCGCGACGGCGCATCATGGGCATCGTGGACGACTCAGGTGTCCCCGGCGGTCGTGCGCCCGAACTCCCGCCCGGCGTCCGTTCCCTGCGGCGGGGGCTCGACGTGCTCGAGGCCATGGCCGACGCCGGCGGAGAGGTGAGCCTGCGCCAACTGTCCCGCCGCCTGCGACTCGCGGAATCGACGGTTCACGGCCTGCTGCGGACACTCGTGCTCACCGGGCACGTCCGCCAGACGCCCGAACGGCGCTACGCACTGGGCCATGCCCTGATCCGGCTGGGTGAAGCGAGCAACCGGAAGCTGGCGCTGCGGGCGGCCCCGACGTTGCGGCGCCTGGCCGAACTCGTCGAGGTGAACACGGATCTGGCGGTTCTGGAAGGAACCGACGCCGTCTACGTCGCCAACGCAGTGGTGGCCCGAGTGCCCCGCTCGTCCCGCGAGGTGGAACGCCGGTTGCCTGCCATGGCGACGGCGGCCGGGCGGGTGCTGCTCAGCCAGTTGCCGCCCGCCGAGATCGACCTGTTCGTGCGGTGCCATCTGACCGGGGCCGACGGGAGGGCGGCGCGGCCGGATCGCTTCCTCGCCGGGCTCGCGCGCGTGCGCACCGACGGCTACGCGATCGAGACCGACGAGGTCGAGGCGGGTATCTCCTGCCTGGCACTGCCGGTGCCGGAAGCGCCGATCCCGCTGGCGATCACCGTGACCGGTCCCTCGTCCCGGCTGCGGGCGGACCGCCTGCTTTCGCTGCGATCGCAGGTCCACCGCGCGGCCGGGCAACTGGCCGCGCAGCTGTGAACCGCTCTCCTACCGTCCGGAAAGGACATTCATGAGCACGGCTTCCGAGCCGACGCAGGACCTCGCCGCGCGCCTGCTCGGCGGCACCGTCATGGAGGCCAGCGACGAGGCGTTCGGGGACAAGGAGAATCTGCTCAATCCCGGCCCGGTGGACTTCGTGCCCGGCCGCTACGGGCCCCGTGGTGAGATCGTCGACGGGTGGGAGACCCGGCGCCGCCGCACGCCCGGCGTCGACTGGGCACTGGTGCGGCTCGGCTCCCCCGGCGTCATCCGCGCCGTCGACGTCGACACCACTTCCTTCACCGGAAACCATCCCGTCGGGTGCCGGGTCGAAGCCTGTGGCGTGGCGGGATATCCGAGCCCCGCCGAACTGGGCGACGCCGACTGGGTGAAGCTCGTCCCGGACACGGAACTGGCCGGCGACCGGTCCAACCTCCTGCCTGTCGACCGCGAAGAGCGCTTCACCCACGTGCGGTTGACGATCTGGCCGGATGGCGGGGTCGGCCGCCTGCGCGTGTGGGGCACCCCGGTACCCGATCCGCGCGACTACGACATCGGCGCGGTGGACCTCGCGTCCCAGCGGTACGGCGGGCTGGTGGAAAGCAGCAGCGACAGCTTCTACAGTTCCGCCCAGGCACTCAACCGCCCCGACGAGGCACGCTCGATGGGTGAGGGCTGGGAGACGCGACGTCAGCGGGGCGATGATCCAGACTGGGTCGTCTTCCGCCTCGCCGCACGGGCGTACGTCCACGCCGTCGTCCTGGACACCGCGCACTTCCGCTACAACGCCTCGGCCGAGTGCTCGCTCCTGGGCCTGGATCTCGACCCCGTCACCGGCGACACGACGGCCGGTGCGTCGTCGTGGCGTGAACTGCTTCCCTTCACCCGGTTGCAGCCCGACACCCGGCACACCTTCCGGCTGACGGCCACCGGTCACGCCGTCACGCACGTCCGTCTGGTGGCGCGGCCCGACGGCGGGCTCTCCCGCGTGCGCGTGATCGCCGGCCCGGACGCCGCCGGGCGCCGGGCGCTGGGCACCGCCTGGTGGAACACCCTCCCCGCGGCACAGCTGTCGGGGATCCTGACGGCGTCGGGGGTGCCGGCCGCGACAGCGGACGACCTCGTCCGGCAACGGCCCCGCAAACCCGATTCCGCGCCAGTGGACGCGTCCGTGCCGGGCAGCGAGGCGGTCAACACACTCCTGTTCGGGACGGTGAGCTGATGCGCGAGCGGCTTCGGATGGAGGTCCGGACACGGCCGCTGCGGCTGGTCCGGCCGCTGCGGATCTCCCGCTCGCGCACGACCGAGGTCGACAACGTCTTCGTCGCCATCCACGCGGCGGGGCAGACCGGCTACGGCGAGGCCGCGCCAGGGCCCTGGCGCGGCGAACCGATCGAGAAGATCCTCCGCTACCTCGAGGACGCGAAGGCGCTCCTGGGCGAAGATCCCTTCGACAGCCAGGCGATTCTCGAGCGCCTGGACCGGAAACTGCCCCCGATCCGGGCCGCCCGGTCGGCCGTCGACATGGCACTGACCGACCTCGCCGGCAAACTCGTCGCCACCCCGGTGTTCCGGCTGTGGGGGCTGGACGCGACCCGCACCCGCGAGCTGTGCTTCACCATCGGGCTCGACTCCGTGGACGAGATGGTCGAGCAGGCCGTGGCGGCGTCGGCGGAGTTCGCGGCGCTCAAGATCAAACTGGGTGGTCCCGACGACGCCACGATCGTCCGGGAGATCGCGGCGGCCGTGGACGTCCCGTTGCGCGTGGACGCCAACGGCGGCTGGAGTGCCCGGCGCACGCTCGACCTCCTCGACGAAGTCCTCGTGCCCTGCGGCGTCACCCTCCTCGAACAGCCCGTGCCCGCGGACGACCCGAACGCGCTGGCCGAGGTCCACCGGCGCTCGCCCATCCCGGTCATCGCCGACGAGGCGATCACCGACCTCGCGTCGCTGCGGGCGCTCGCGGGCAGGTGCTCCGGTATCGACATCAAGCTGACCAAATGCGGCGGAATGCGGGAAGCGCTCCGCCTCGTCTCCGCCGCCCGCGCGCTCGGCCTGTCCGTCATGATCGGGTGCGAGGTCGAGACCTCCCTGTCGATCTCCGCCGCGGCCGTGCTCACCTGCGTGGCCGACTACGCCGATCTCGACCTGCACCTGTGGTTGGAGAACGACCCCTTCCGCGGGGTCGGCCTGCGGGACGGGCGCTTCGTCCTGTCCACCGGCCCCGGCCTGGGCGCCGAACCCACTTCGACGCCCTGGCCGTGAACCCGTGATCAGGCCGATTCTCGGTCAACAGATTCAATTCCACCGCGTTGTACAGCATCGCCCGCTTTCGGTTCACCGTTTTCGCGGCAGCCTGCGTGCCGTCCAGCTTCGACGACATCCGCTCAAGAACGATCCGCAACATGGCAAGGTCATTCAGTCGTGATATCGGCACGGTATTCACCCGCAACCACGCCGGAGCCCGGTCGATCTCCTTCGGTTTGGCGTTCCCTCGACACTTCGTGTTGAGAGCCCATGCAGTCAGGGTTCGCCGAAGAGCCCGCATATCATCGAATATCGTGGCGGTCATGACCACGGACGACTGGTTGGCCGACACCCGGACCTCTTACGACACGGTCGCGGTCAGCTATACCGACCAACTGCGTGACGCCATTGCTGGGGACCCTTACCTTCGCGCCGCTCTGGCGGTATTCGCCGACCGGGTGCGGGACGCCGGCGGCGGGCCGGTGGCGGACGTCGGCTGCGGCCCCGGACACGTCACCGCCCACCTGCACGAGCTCGGTGTCGACGCCTTCGGCATCGATCTCTCCCCAGGGATGATCGACGTCGCCCGGCGCGACCACCCCGGCTTGCGGTTCGAGGTGGGCTCGATGACCGACCTGCGCCTCCGTGAAGCTTCGGTGGCCGGCCTGCTCGCTTGGTGGTCGTTGATCCACATCCCCGACGACGACGTGCCGACAGTCTTCGCGCACTTCCACCGAGTATTGCGGCCAGGCGGACCGTTGCAGCTCGGGTTTCACGTCGGTGACACCTCGCGGTTGAAGACAGCAGGTTATGGCGAGCACCCGATGAAGGTCCATGTCCACCGCCGTCAGCCGGACAAGGTGGCATCCTGGCTGCGTGACGCCGGGTTTGAGATCGAGGCCCAGTGGCTGTGCGACCCGGATGAGCGCGTTCCGCAGGCATTTCTTTTCGCACGTCGCCCCTCCTGAAGTCCGCATCCGTCGGGTTCGCCACTCGGAACCGAGGGACATGTCGGCGTGCTCACTGCTGTGTTGGTGGCCTCGTCGCCGTCGGCCCGCGGTTCGCGCTGTTCCGGCAACGTCCCTCCCAAGGCTGGGGCACACCGGCATTTCGGGAATTCGCGAGCAATTCCGAAATCTTGGGCAATTCGCGAGGAGGTGCCCGCGGATCTCGGGGCGCGGAAGTAATGCGGATCAGTTCGTGGCAGCGGTTTCGGCAGGGACGTCGGTCATGCGCGCGTCGTAGCCGGTTTCGGGGTCGACGACGCGGCCGGCGGCCCACCAGTTCTCGCGGGCGGTTTCGAAGGCCACCATCATGATGTCTTCTTCGGGGACGTCGGCGAACAGCCGCAGGTTGTTGACGATCGCCTGGAACAGTTCGTTCTTCTGCTCGGCTGTGCGCTGGTTGAAGGACAACTGGATGAACATGGTGCGCTCGCTGCGCGGCAGGCCGAACGCGACCGGCTGCAGGTGGAAGTTGTCGGGCGTGACCTCGTGGAAGACATGGAACTGGTCATCCTGGGGAATCTTCAGGACGTCGACCATGGCCTTGTGCATGGCGGCGGAAACGTTGCGGCGGTGCTCGGGGGTGGTTCCCTGGCGAAGGTAGACGTTGATCAGCGGCATTGTCGGTTCCCTTTCTGGTGCGTTGTTCGGAGCCGGGGTCAGGCGTCTCACGGACGTCGGCCGGGATGTCGGATCGGCTGATCGCCTGGGGCCAGCACGGGTTGGGCTATGCCCGGGTTGCGCAGCATGACATTGAATGCGCCGATCAGCCACGTCCGGCAGCGCGGCGGTGTAGCCCGCCCCTTCCGCGCTGCGCAGGCGTGACCTGCAGCCTGGGGTAGACGGCGCGCGGCGCCTCATCGAGGGCACGGTTAAGAAGAAGGGCAACCGGCCGCCCAATCCGGAATCTCCGGTGGTCGATTGCTCGTTCACGCCCTTCACGCTAGGAACCCCGTCGCCATTCCGCCAACGAATGCTTCGCATACCCGATATGTTGATTACTCATGGACGTCACGCTGGTCGGGCTGCTGGTGCTGCGCGAGGTGGCCGAGCGGGGCACCTTCACAGCCGCGGCCCAGTCGCTGGGCTACACGCAGTCGGCTGTCTCCCGGCAGGTGGCAGCCCTGGAGCAGGCCACCGGCGTTCGGCTGTTCGACCGCTATCCAGGCGGCGTGCGGCTGACCTCGGCGGGCCGTACCCTGCTGCGACACGCCGTGACCGCGCTGGATGCGTTGGATGCGGCCGACCGGGAGCTGCGCGGTGCCGAGGACGACACCGGCCCGGTGCGGCTCGGCTTCTTCCCCGCCGCCGGGGCGGTGCTCGTGGCCCACGCCCTGGCAACCCTGCGCCAGCAACGCCCTCGCACCCGGGTCACCACCCGGGAGGGCACGACCCCATCGCTGGTGCGGGCGCTGCGCTCCGGCACCCTCGACCTCGCCCTGCTGTCCTCCCGGCCACCGCACCGTTCACCCGACACCGACGATCCGCCCCTGCGAGTGGAACCGTTGCTGGACGACCGCCTGGTCCTGGCGGTGCCGGCCAGCGGCCGGTTCGCTGCCCGCGCCGGCGTCGCCGCCCAGGACCTCGCTGGTGAGACGTGGATCGCCAGCCCAGCCGGCATTGACGAGCCCCTGCTCGGCATCTGGCCGGGCTTGCCCGGCCGGCCCCGCGTCCACCACGCCACCCGAGACTGGCTGACCAAACTGCACCTGGTCGCGGCCGGAACGGGCATCACCACCGTTCCCTCGACGCTGCTGTCCGTGATCCCGCCCGGCGTCCGCCTGATCACGATCGACGATCTCCCCGAAGAACGACGCCGCGTCAGCCTGGTTCGCCTGCCCGGCCCCACCACACCGCCGACTCAAGCCCTCGTCCACGCTCTCCGCCACCACGCCGCCGACCTCGCCGGATAACCCGCGGCGGCGAGCTTTCCGCAGCCGGCGAGCGGGTGGTGGTGATGATGTCGGCGATTTACGACGAAACGAAGCGAGTTCGGGTGAAAGGCATCGAGTGAACGACTCCTACAAACGAAAACTGAACCACTCAGACATCGGCAGGCTGCTGTCTGATGCCGGAGTGGATGGCGCTCACGTCGAGTCCGTCCACGAATTGACCGAGGGCTACGCGGAATACCGGCCGAGGTCTTCGTGCTCGGCTACCACGGTACAAGGCGAAAACCGCCGCAGACATGAAATGGGCATTCCACCGCGACCGGCGACACCGGCCCTTTGCGGTCGTCGGAGATCACTTCAGTCCCTGATGGAGTCGGTGGACCGGGTCCCCAGACGGATCACGTTGCCGTCCGGGTCGGTCAGCCGGGCCTCACGCATGCCCCACGGGCGGTCTTCGACGGCGACGGCCACCCCGCTGACCACCGCGTCGACGTCGTCGGCGTACACGTAGACGTGGGTGCCCTCGCCGCCGTCCAACCGATGCTCGGACAAGTGGAGTCGCGCGGGACCCCGATTCAACGCCACATACCGAGGCAAGCCTGGTTCGAAGACATGCTCCCAGTCGACGACGAACCCCAAACGTCCGTACCAGTCGACGCTGATCGTGGCATCAGCAACATGCAAGATCGGGACGCTGTATTCCACGCCGTCTCCTCGGTCAGCCGCCACGCCGCTGGGCCCACCACCGAGACAAGTCAAGCACCACCGGTGCCGCTCGTCCACCAAGTGTTCGTGGGGGCGCCGCCCCCACAACCCGGCACCGCTTCGGAGATCAGCCGAACTTCGAGCGTGATCCCATGATTCCAACCTGAGAAGGCCTGCTGCTCCGCTCCAATCGGCGGCCCCCGGTGAATGCGCCCATGGTCATCCGGACTTGAGTCATTCCGCGTGCCGGGCCGGGGTCAGGCCGAGGGCGAGCAGGCTTTCCGCGGTCGCGGCCACCGTGTCCGCCGCGGACCGCGGCCGCCAGTCGAGCACCGAGCGGGCCTTCTCGTTGGACACGTGCCGGATCACCCCCAGATTCGGCAGAATGCCCCGCAATCCCGGGTTGGTCTCGGCCGCCGCCCGGACCACTTCGTCGGGCAGTTCGGTGGCGGGCACCGCCTTCGCCGCGTCGCCGAGCCGGTCGCGGATCGCCAGGGCGACCTCGTGCCAGGAGATCGCGTCGCCGGCGGCGGCGATGAACCGCTGCCCGGCGGCCTTCGGGCTGGTCATCGCGCGCAGATGCAGATCGGCGACGTCCCGGACGTCCACCACGGCGAAGTACAACCGGGGCGTGCCGGGCAGGGCGCCGGTGAGCAGTTGGCTGATCATGCCGATCGAGGAGGAGTAGTCAGCGCCGGCGACCGGCCCGAAGATGCCGACCGGGTTGACCACGGTCAGCTCCAGGCCTTTGCCCTCGCCCTGGACGAAGTCCCAGGCCGCGCGTTCGGCCAGGGCCTTCGACTTGACGTAGGGGGCGATCGGGGCGGTGGTGTCGGTCCAGTCCTCCTCGGTGAAGGCGCGATCCGTCTCGGGGTGCCCGTAGCCGATGGCGGCGAACGAGGAGGTGACGACCGTCCGCTCGACGCCGGCGTCGCGTGCCGCGCGCAGCACCCGCAGCGTTCCCTCCCGCGCGGGCACGATCACCTCGTCCTCGTGCTCAGGCTCCCCGCCGGGAAACGGGGAGGCCACGTGAAGGACATACCGGCAGCCGACGACGGCGTCGGCCCAGCCCGCGTCGCGGGTGAGGTCGGCCTCGATGAACGTGAGTGCCTCGCCTGTGGTCACGCCCATCGCCCGCAGGTCCTGGCGGACCCGGGCTTCGCGGTCCCGGGAGCGCACGGTGGTACGCACCCGGTAGCCCTCCCCCAGAGCCTGGGCGATCACCCGGCGGCTTTGGCCTTCGCGCGTTCGGCCTTCTCCGGGCGGCGTCATGCCGATGGCCTCGGCGACCTTCGGGCCAGCCGGGTCAGTGGAGTGGTTCACCCATCCCGCACAGAAAAGGGTGCGTTTCCCTATGCACTGTGCCCATGGGTGGCGGCCACGACCCTCATTAGCATCGCAGGAACACGATCCGCGACCCGGCCGCGTGCTCACCTGGCGATTTCGGGAGCCCGCCGGTCATCGCGCAGGAGGAGGACACAGTGGACTACGTCCGTATCGCCCGGTCCGGTCAGGTGCCGGACGGCTACGTTCGCCGTTTCTACGCGGAGAACCTCGAACTCGCGGTCGCCCGGCTGAACGGCAAGGTCTATGTGACGTCGAACTACTGCACGCACCTCGACTGTCTGCTTTCCTCCGGAAAGCTCGTCGACGACGGCATCCGCTGTTCCTGCCACGGCAGCGTCTTCGAACTCCAGACGGGCGAGCCGATCTATCCGCCCGCCACGAAACCGATCAAGACCTTTCCGGTCAAGGAAGAAGACGGGCAGATCCTGGTCGGTCTCACCGCCGAGGACATCGCCGCCGGCGTTCCCCGGCGGCACAACCGGGACGAGAAGACGGCATGATGACCGTCGAACAAGCCCTGGCCGCCTGCCCGGCGCCGGTCTTCCCCGGGCAGGCGGTCGCGCGGACACCGCGGCGAGGTACTCGGTGACCGACGAGACGCGTTCGCCGGTCACGCCCACTCCCCAGGGAAACTACGTCACCGCCGTCGTCCACGACGGGATGGCGATCAGCGCCGGTATGACACCCCGGGTCGGCGGATCGCTCGCGGTCACGGGGATCATCGGCGCCGACCTGACCGTCGAGGAGGGCCGCCGCGCGGCCTCGATAGCCGCGTCGAACGCGCTGCTGGCGATCGCGCAGGCCGGTGGCGGGCTGGACCAGATCGACCGGTGCCTGCAGATGACCGTGTATCTCGTGTGTACCGCCGACTTCACGCGACACTCCACAGTGGCCGATGGTGCTTCCGTGAGTCTCGACGCCTGGCTGGGTGCGCGCGGCAAGGTCGCGCGTGCGGCGATCGGCGTGCTGTGTCTGCCTTCCGGCGCCCCGGTGGAGGTGACGCTTACCGCCGCGCTGCGGCGGTAAGCGCTTCCGCGGAGACTCGGCGGGACACCCCGCCGGACCAA
Source organism: Amycolatopsis sp. (assembly GCA_035685725.1). Lineage (GTDB taxonomy): Bacteria > Actinomycetota > Actinomycetes > Mycobacteriales > Pseudonocardiaceae > Amycolatopsis_E. The sequence goes on from DASSAD010000069.1 coordinate 20,817, forward strand.
TGGCTTCCAGGACGCGACAACCTCAAGCCGGCGTGGTAGCCCGCGTACCCGCGTTGGCGGGCAGTGGTGTGGGATTCGGGCCCGCGAAGCTGACGCACAGGGCGATCGCCGCGACCACCGCGCAACCACCGAAGAGCACGGCGAAGGTAGCGTGCTGATAGGTCAGTGCCACCCAAGCGGTCCCGAAGGCGGATCCGGTGAACCGCGCCATGGTGAACAGCCCCAGCGAGGCGCCCGACGGGCCGCCCGGTGACCTGGTCGCCCCGGACGCGGACGGCGTCTGGACCAGTGCGATGCCGGCGCCCGCGGCGGACATCATCGCCGCCAGCACGACCAGGTGATGTTCCTGCCGGTCGAGGCGGAGCCCCAGCAACAGCGGGACCGCGACCAGGATGACCAGTCCGGTGCGGAGCACCCGGCGCGGGCCGGCGCGCTCGCCCAGCGCCGCGACCGCCGGAGCCAGCAACGCCATCGCGGCCGGCAGCGAGAACACCAGGAGCCCGGTCGTCACGGTGTCGCTGCCCAACGATCCCGAGAGATAAAGGGGGATCGTGACGAGGAGGGCGGCAAGGCAGAACATCTGCGCGAACGCCGCCACCACACTGCGGAGGAACCGCGTCTCCACGAGCGATCTCGGTGGGATCAACGGGCGTGACGCCGCTCGTGACACGACGACGAACACCACGAGCAGAGCCAACCCCACCACCGCGAGAAGCGCCACCGCCCGGCGGGGCACGACAGGCTGCGACACCGCGGTGGCCGCCGTCATCACCAGCGCCGCTCCGACCGTGAGTGAACCGGCACCCGGCCAGTGCAACGAGGTTCGCCGACCGCGGTCGGCGGGGACCCGCCAGATCGCACCGGCGGCGACGAGCACCGAAAGCACGGCCAGCAGCCAGAAGATCGCCCGCCAGCCCAGCGCGTCGCCCACGAAACCACCCAGGGGCGGCCCGGCGGCCTGTCCCACCCCGTTCGCCGTCGCCCAGGCGCCCATCACCCGGATCCGGCGGCCCGGCCCGGAGCGGGCGGCGAGCATGCCCATCACCGCGGGCGGGATCGCGGCGCACGCCAGGCCCTGGCAGGCGCGGAAGAGGACCAACACCGGCAACGACGGCGCCAGCGCCGCGCCTGCCATCGCGCCGGCCATCAGGATCAACGCTATGAGCAGCGTCCGCCGCCTGCCGAACCGGTCACCGATCCACCCCGTCACCGGCGTCGCCGCGGCGAGCACGACCACGAAGCCGCTCACCACCAGTACGCCGCCGGAGGGCTGGACGCCGAGATCGCGGTCCAGGGTCGGCAAAACCACGTTCACCACGTTGTTACTGACCGTGCCGAGGAAGGTCGCGGCGAGGAGCACGATCATCGTCATCGGGCCCGGCTTCGAAGCGGCTGGTGCCGTCACCTCAACGCCCCTTCCTTTTCGTCATGCCGTCCGGGCCGCGGTGGCGCGGCCCGGACGGCACGGTCAACGCGAAGCGGACCTGCGGGTCCGGAGTGGATCGTGCCGGGCGAAGGCCCATCGGCGCCGGCCTCAGTGGAGGAACACCACGGCCACCACCGCGCCGGTCGCGAGTCCACAGCAGACCGGCAGGAAGCAGCGCCTGGCCAGGTCCAGCACCGGAACCCGGGCGAATCCCGCGACCGCGACCAACGACGACCAGGCCACGAGCGTGCCGCCGCCGGACCAGATGTTGCCCATCTGCCCGACCGCGGCCAGCGACGTGGCGCTCATCCCGGCCGCGGTCCCGATGCTCCCGGCCAGCGCGCCGGTCAGCGGAAGTCCGGAGAACCCGGAACCCTCGAGGCCCGCGATCATGCCGATGACGAGGATTCCGAACGTCGCGATGAACATATTGTGCGGAATGTGCTGCTGGGCGGCGGTGACCAGATCGAAGAGGAACGCCGGCCCCTTGGCCGAGTCACCGAGACCGAGAATCTGCCCGGCATAGTCGCTGTTTCCGACGAAGAAGAAGCCGGCGATGGGAAGCACCACACCCATCGCCTTGAACGCGAACACAAGACCGTCAACAACGTGTTGCGCGGATGTTTCCAGAAAGTGCCGCCGACCGTCGCAGACGAAGGACACCAGAAAGACGATGAGCGCGGCGACTCCGCCGACCAGCGCCGCGGCGTCACTGCTGCCCACCGGGGCCAGGGAGTTCGACACCTTGGAAAGAATCAGGTAACCGATCAGCGCCAGATAGGCCAACGGCACGAAAATCGCGAAAAACGTCGACAGGTGCGGATGACGCGCCCCTCCGGCGACCGGGCCGTTCACCCCGGTGGCGTCCGGCGGCAGGACGCCGCCCAGCGCGGCCCCGTGGCCGATCGTCGGCATCCCCGCTCCCCCATCGGCGGGAAGATCATCGCCCGGCCGGCCGGCCCCGCCGCCCACCCCGGCCACGACCAGCGCGCCGCGCGGTGCCGCCTCGTCCAGACTCCCCGCCGCGGCACCGCTGTTCGCTTGGACGGCAAGGGCCTGTGCACCGCTGTCATCCCCCGCTTCCCAGGCCACCAGCAGCTCGGCGGAGGGCCTGCGCATCTTGCGAATCTCCATCAGGTACCCGACGACCAGCGCTACGCCGCCCACCACGAGGGACAGGATCATCGCCTTGTCCGCCACCACGTTCGGATCCACGCCCGCGGCCTTGGCCGACAGCCCGGGTGCCACTCGGATGACGTAGTCGGACGACAGCGCCATGCCCTGGCCGGCGACGGCGACGGCCAGGCCCACCCCGAGTGGCCGCAGCCCGGACCGGATCGCCACCGGCACCAGCACCGCCCCGATCAGCGGAACCGCCGGCGTGGGCCAGAAGAAGAGCGAGATGAAGTAGGTGACCACGACCAGCGCCCAGAAAGCGAGGTGACCGTTTCGCATGACCGCCCGAAACGGTTTCACCATCTTGCGATCGGCGCCGATCGCCTGCAAAGCGTGCAGCATCGCCGTGACCAGGGCGATGATCAGGAAAATGCTGAACAGGTTCTGCGCCGCAACCAGGCTCCCGTTGAACACGGCGGCCAGCGCCCTTATCACCGAGTGTGAGAACACGAGCGCGGTAAGAAATGTCGCGAGGACGGCCGGCACGACGATGTTCTTGCGGGCGATCATCGTCGCGATGATCACTATGACTCCGGCCAGATAGACCCAATGAGCCGCCGACAGATGCATTCCGGCGCCTTTCGTTCGAAGGCTTGCAGTTAACCGAATAGGCTCCGCTCGCGATCGGTTCTTCGCTACCTCCGATGTGCACATCTGAAGCGCGCGGAGTTGTGCAGTGTGCCACAGCCGCGAAGCACGCCCCGGCCACACGGCGCCGAGCACCGCCGCTCGCCCGCACGAAGGCACCGGCGACCGTCCGATGTGGCCGATCGCTCACCTATGTCGGTTTGACGTCCCGGTCGACCGCCGCGGTCGTCTCCGCCAGGAGATCGAGCTTGTAGGCGAGCCAGAGGGCGAACTGGTGCTCGGCGCCCCGCAGGTCCAGCCCCAGGATCCGCGAGGCGCGTTCCAGCTTGTACAGCATCGTGTTGCGATGGATGTGCAACCGCCGCGCCGCCGCGTTCACGTTGCCCCCGGCGGCGAGGTAGGCCTGCACGGACTCCGCCAGGTCGCCCGCGCCGGCCCGGCTGGAGCGCAGCGGTTCGAGCATCTCCGCGGCATAGCGACGCCCCTGCGGGCTTCCCGCCAGATCGGCGAGCGTCGCATACACCCGGAGATCCTGGAACCCGCACACCGCGCCCAACTCCAACTGGTTGCGCAGCGCCAGCGTGATCCGCGCTTCCCGATAGCTGTCGAAGATCTGCGCGGCGCCGTTCACCGGCCGCCCGTACGCGACCGCCACCGGTTGCCGCAGGCGCCGCTGAACGGAGCGCTCCAGTGTAGCGGCGTATTCGGCGAGAGCCTGGTTGGCGGAATCGGCCGCGTCCGTTCGGACAGACGGGTCCTGCTGGCGGATCACCGCCAGCAGGTCGCCGACCACGGTCGCCATGGTCAGGCTCCCTGATCTCGCCGGGGTCGTCGTGACCTCCCGGGCGAGCGCGAACAAGTCGTTGAGCGACTCCGCCGAGGAACCGAGCCCGGTGGCCACCACCACCCCGAAACAGGCGTCGACCCGGACGTCGTAGTGCGCCGCCCGCGCATCGAGATCGTGCCGGTTGGAAAACCGGCCGTGCAGCAACGCGTGCACGAAGTCGCCCCGTGCGCGTTCCTCGGCCTGTTCGATGCCACGCAGCCGCAGCATCTCGGTGCCGACGATGGTGACGGCCTGCTCGACCACGACCCGGTGCTCGGCAAGATCGTGCGGGTGGGGCGCCAGCGTCGGCTCGATCAGCGCGACCCACCCGTCGTGCCGGCCGCCGAGCACGATGGGCTGGGTGAGTCCGGTCACGGCGGAGCCCCGGAACCGCAGCACCCACACCGAAGGGCCCTGTCCGTAGTGTTCCGTTCCGGCGGCGTCCTCGGGCATTTCCGGCAGGTGATCGGCCAACGCGGACGCGACGTCGTCCGCGCGGAGCTCCCGTGCCCGGCCTGGCACGAACTCCATCAGCCGGCGCTGGGAGTCGAGGATCGCCGCCGCACAGCCGGTCAACCGGGCGAGCCGATGGCACAGCGCCTCGAGACCCGCCCCGTGGTAGAGCAACTCCGCCAGAGACCGGTGGACGGTTTGGCCGTAGCGCAGCACATGGGTTTCCCTCGCCAGACTGAGTTCGGCCACCAGGCGGTTGAGTTCCCGGTACCCGATACCCGCATCGATCACGACGAGCAGGAAGTCGCGGGCGAGTTCGTCGAGACACCGCCGCGGTGGTTCACCCGCGATCACCAGACCGGCGGCGTCCCGGTCCCGGAGAGTGCGCGCCGCGCTCTTGTCGAGTTGGTCGGCACGGACGTAGACGAGGATGTCGTGGAGCGTTTCGGTGCTGGTGACGACCTGTTCCCAGGACACGCACCACGTGACCGTCCGATCACCCCGCGCGCGGTCACCGGCGATCCGCCCGTTGCGGAGGATTCTCTCCTGCAGCAAACGCGACAGCGTGAGTGCGTCATAGGGGCGGGCTCGGCCGGACGAGTCGTCGGGAGACGCCGCGTGATCGGCTGCCAGTGTCCGGCTCATACGGCTCCCTTGGTCAGGTTGCACAGGTTCTCGCGGCTTCGCTACGGCATCCTGCCTATTGTTCCCGGCTTTGCCAAGCGGCAGATTCGTCATGCGGCGCGCGGGTACGGCCGTCGCGACGGCCTCGCCGTGGCGCACCAAACTGACGAAACCAGGAGGATGACGGTGCACAAGGTCTATCGGATCACGCTCGACGACGCGCTGCCCGTGCTCGAGGCGGCCCGCGCGAAGGCCGAAGAGATCGGTGTCAAGCAGACGATCTGTGTCTGCGACGACGGCGGGAACGTGATCGCGCTGCACCGGCTTCCGGGCGCGCGGCTCACCGGTGTCGACATCGCCATCGCCAAGGCGTTCACCGCGGCCGGCCACGAGCGTCCCACCCACCGGTTCAACGAGCCGCCGAACGGTCCCGCGCTGCCGGGCAACGAGGCATTCGGCATCAGTCACATGCTTCCCGGCAAGTTCGCGATCTTCGTGGGTGGCTTCCCCATCGAGTACGACGGACAGATCGTCGGCGCGGTAGGGGTCAGCGGCGGCAACGGGGAGCAGGACAAGGCCGTCGGCGCGGCCGCGCTCGAGGCATTCGCGAAGCACGTCGCGAACCTGGGGTTCGAGGGCTGAGCCAGGGGTGGAGCTCACCCT